>JANQQD010000116.1 GCA_028285185.1 Anaerolineae bacterium
CGAAGGGCTGTCTTACTGTCGCATGATCTTCGATCCGACCCTGGTGGAGACGGAGCACCATCCCCATCGCCCGATGCAGGGCTGGCGCTACCTCAAAGACGCCGACGCGCCGCCGGATCTCACTGCATCCGTCGGGGGCGAGGCCCTGCCTCCCCACCTGGTCCGCGAGCTGCGCGCCCTCGGGCTGATGTAGCCGCCCGCGGGGCTATTCCTTCCCAGCATACGGATTATGGCCCTTGCGCAAGAGCAGGCGCAGGGGCACGCCCGTCAGCCCGAAGGTCTCGCGAAGGCCGTTGATCAGATAGCGCTGATAGGCCTCCGGTATCCCCTCCGGCCGCGAAACCCAGAGCGCGAAGGTCGGCGGCCGCGATTTCACCTGGGTCATATAGCGCAGCTTGACCCTGCGGCCGGCGACCATCGGCGGTGGGTGGGAGGCGGCCACGCCGTCCAGCCAACGGTTCAGCCGCCCCGTGGTGATGCGCGCGTTCCACAGCGCATAGGTCTGCAGGACGGCATCCATCAAGGCATCCAGCCGCTGCCGCTTCAGCGCCGATATCATGACTGTCGGCAGTCCGCGGGCCTGCGGCAGCGAGGTTTCCAGGCGATCCCGCAGCCGCCGCGTGGCCTCGGTTCGGTCGGCGACGATGTCCCACTTGTTGACAGCGATCAGCAGGGCGCGGCCTTCGTCGATGACGTGGCGGGCGATCGTGAGATCCTGCTTGTCCAGGATCGCCTCGCCATCCAGCACCAGCACGACGACATGGGCCAATCCGACGGCCTTGAAGGTGTCGTCGACCGCCATCTTCTCCAGCCGTTCCGACACGCGGGCCCGCCGCCGCAGGCCGGCCGTGTCGACCAACCGCAGCGCGCGCTCGCGATAGGTCCACTCCACAGCGATGGCATCGCGCGTGACGCCGGGTTCCGGGCCGGTCAGCATCCGATCATCGCCGATCAGCGCATTGACCAGGGTCGACTTGCCGACATTGGGCCGGCCCACGACCGCGAGGTCGATGGGCCGATTGTCGTCTTCCCCCTCCTCCCCGTCGGTCTCCTCGTCCGGATCGGTCTCCGGCTCCGCGCCTGCCAAATGCGCTTCGATCAGGTCCAAGAGATCGGGCATGCCGATGCCGTGTGCTGCGGAGACGGCAACCGGCTCCCCCAGGCCCAGGGCAAATGCCTCGCCCAGATTGGCTTCCGCCGCCCGGCCCTCGCATTTGTTGGCAAGAAGGCAGACAGGCGTGGGCTGGCGCCGCAGCCAGGTGGCGAAATGGCGGTCGATCGGCGTCACGCCCGCCCGAGCATCCACCAGCATCAGCGCCAAATCGGCGTCGGCCACCGCGCGCTCCGTCTGCTCGCGCATCCGGCCCTCAAGCGTGGAGCCGTCGGCATCCTCCAGCCCGGCAGTGTCGATCACGGTGAAGCGGCGGGCGCCGAGGCGTGCTTCGCCCTCGCGCCGGTCGCGCGTCAATCCGGGGGCATCGTCCACCAGCGCGGCGCGCCGCCCGACCAGCCGGTTGAACAGCGTGGATTTGCCGACATTGGGCCGGCCGACGATCGCGACGGTGAAGGTCATGGCAGGGCAACCCGCCGTTAGCGATAGGCGATCAGGTCCGCGTCGTCGGTCAGGACGTAGAGCGTGTTGCCGGCGACGATGGGCGGCACCTGACTGCCGGCCGGCACCGGGAACTGTGCGGCAATCTCTCCGGTATCGGCCGCCAGAACCAGGCCATCGCCTTCCGAGCCGACGACAATCAGATAGCCTGCCGCAAGTACCGGACCAGACCAGACGACGGGGCCACTCCTCTCCTCCGGATCGCGCCAGCGCGGCAGCGGGGTCACCCAGCGGATGCGGCCGCCTTCCCGGGTCAGAGCGATCACGTCGTTGTTGACCGTGATCATGAAGATGAAATTGCCGGCAACCCAGGGCGTGTTGATGCCGCCGATCTGCTGTTCCCAGAGGCGTTCGCCGGATCTGAGGTCGATCGAGGCCATGCGATCGGCATGGCTGACGGCGATCACCCGATCATCGTCCAAAACGGGCATGCCGCGGATATCGGCCAGGCTGGCCAGCGCGCCGATGCGGCGGATGGCCGTAAGGCTGTCCGACCAGCTAGGTCGCCCCGTTTCCAGCCGCAGGGCGAAGACTTCGCCCGAGGAATAGGCCGCGATCAGCACATTGGGGCCGATCGCGGGGCTGGCGCCGCCCAGCAGGCTTGCCGTCTCCAGGATCCCGGTATGCGTCCAGAGAACCGCACCCGTTTCCGCATCGAGTGCCTGCAGCTGGTTGTCCACGGTCACGACGAACACCCGCCCGTCGGCGACGGAGGGCGCGGCCCGCGTCGGTCCATTGGCGGCCGTGCGCCAGATCAGGCCGCCATTTGCCGGATCCAGCGCAAGGATCTCACCGAATCCGGTGGTCACGAACAACAGGCCGTCGGCATAGGCCACACCACCGCCCAGCGGTGTGCTGTCTTCCACCGGGGAAGCCACGCGGACCTGCCAGATCTCGTCACCCGTCAGGGCTTCCAACGCCGTTAGACGGCCGGAGGCGTCTTTCACGAAGATCCGCCCGCCAACCACGATCGGCGGATTGATCAGCCGTTCAGTGCCGCCGGACCCGGTCCCGATATCGGTACGCCACGCTTCCGTGAAAGGTACGCGGATATAAAGATGTCCAGGGCGATGCGTCGCATTCTGGCCGGCCTGGGGCCAGTCGGTGTTGGCGATGGGCTCCGGCAGGATGACATCGAGGTCGGCCACCTGGGGGTCCGGCTCCAAGTTCTCTGCCAGCTCCAGCACCGAAATGCGCACACCGGGCAGCGGCGGGTCTTCGCCGCCGCCGAAGAACTCATCGTCCAGAAACTCGCAGCCGGCGAGCGCGGCGGCCATCAGGCAAGCGGACAGTCGGGAGATACGGTGCAGCCTAGCCATGGGTCGACTATTCCTCCAGCCATGCGAGCATGTCGCTCGCGCGGCCACGCACGCCCTCAGGCGTGGCCGGATCGGCCGCCAGGCCGCCGAACAGCTCGATCGCACGGTCGCGGTCGTCGCGACGCAAGGCCAGCACGCCGGCAAGCTCCCGCGCTGAGTGGCGCCAGGGGTTCGCGTCGGCCATCAGGGGCGCAAGCTCTGCCTCCAGGGTGGCCGGGTCGTCTCCGTCGACCCGATGCATGACACTCAGCAGCGTCGCCAATTGCCTCCACATCTCGTCGACGGCGCCGTCATCGGCGATCTGCCGATAGAGCTGCAGCGCGTTCTCCACATCGCCGTCTTCGGCGTGCAGCCCCGCCTCATAGAACCGCGCCAGCATGGCATGGTCGCCGCCGGCATCCTCCGCGATGCCCGCCAGGGCATCCATGGCCGCCTCCGGCTCGTCTTCGGCCAAAGCTATGGCTGTGGCGAGCGCTGCCGTGTGCTGTGCGTTCTGGCCGGCCTGGTAGTTCCTCCAGAAGACGAAGCCGGCGGTCGCCATCACGATCGCCAGAGCGGCGGCAATGATCAGCGTGCCATAGCGCTTCCAGATAACTCGCGCGCGGTCTTCCCGCAGCGCCTCATCGACTTCGCGGAATACGTCGGCCATGGGGTCGCAGATCCGTTGTCATGCTGGGGGCGCCGGTCAGGCCGACCGCCGCCATTTGATGGAACATCCCATGCTTGGGACTTGCTGCGCCGGTCCCTTCCCGGTCTCGGCCACCTGGCGCATCGCCTCCACAAGTTCACGCGGGCCCCGATAATCGGGGTTAGTCCGCCCGGCATCAAGCCGGCCGCGGAACTGGAGGTCCAGTTCGGCACCGAATCCGAAGAAATCCGGCGTGCACACAGCGTCATAGGCACTGGCGATTTCCTGCGTGCGATCGATCATGTAGGGGAAGGTGAAGCCATTTGCCTGCGCGAATTCGCCCATGCTCGCAAAATCGTCCTCAGGATAGGCCACCGTATCGTTCGGCATGATGGCGCCGACACCGATGCCTTCGGCCTGCAACACCCTCACATCCTCCACGAGTCGGCCGACCACCGCCTTCACATAGGGACAGTGATTGCAGATGAACATGATGAGCGTGGCCTTCGGCCCCTGGATATCGGCCAGCGCATAATCGCGCCCATCCGTTGCCGGCAGGCGGAAGTCCAGCGCCTTCCAGCCGAATTCACCGGCCGGCGTCTCTTTCACCGCCATGATCGCCCCTCCCGATTGTGCCCGGCCGCTGCTGAGCGACTGGCTGCACGCTTGCTCCTAGTCCATTGTATCGGCAAACACAAACGACTCTTGGCGCACATGCGCTCCGGCCCTCGCCAAGCCTCTTGGAACACGCCCTTTGGCCCGGTTCAGACTGGTACACACATCCGACTGGCATTTGGGCCATACCCTGCACGGGTTCGCCCGCGGCTTCGAGCACAGCCGGTTCCTGCATTGGCTGGAGCACCGGCTGGCGGAGCTAGAAGCGGACGCGCTGGTGGTCACCGGAGACATCTATGACAAACAGAATCCGCCAACGGCAGCGACCTCCCTGCTGTACCGCTTTGTCGCAGGGATCAAGCGGCGGTGCCCGCAGCTGGATGTCGTGCTGATCGGCGGCAACCACGATAGTGCCGGACGTCTTGAAGCGCCGCAGCCATTGTTGAGCGCTTTTGGTGTCCATGTCGTTGGCAGCTTGCCCTGGCGCGACGATGCGCAGATCGACACCGACCGCATACTGGTGCCGCTGACAGACCGGCACGGAGACATCGCGGCCTGGTGCGCCGCAGTCCCGTTCCTGCGGCCGGGCGACCTTCCCACGGAAACGACGGATGAGCATCCGGCGATCGCTGGCACCCGGTCCGTCTATGGCCGGGTCGCCGAAGCGATGGAGGCACGGCGCGAGCCCCGGCAGGCCGCCATCTTCACCGGGCATTGCACCGTGCGGGGTGCAACGCTCTCGGAGATGAGCGAGCGCCATATCCTGGTCGGCGGCCAGCATGCGCTTCCCGTCGATGCCATCGCCGCGACAGCGGACTATGTCGCTCTGGGCCATCTGCACCGGCCGCAATCGGTCGGCGCCGACGGAGCCATCTGTTACGCGGGATCGCCCATCCCGCTGGCGGTGGACGAGCGATCGTACCGTCACCGCATCGTCATCGCGGATTTCGATGACGGACGACTGTCGGACACCCAGTCGCTGGAGGTGCCGCGCCGTGTGGAGTTCCTTCGCGTGCCGGACGCAGGGACTGCGCCGCTGGACGCAGTTCTCGAAGCGTTAGAGCAGCTGTGCATCGAAGAGGGCGGAGGCCCGGATACGCGGCCCTTCCTGGAGGTCGCTGTGGCAGTTGCCCATCCCGTGCCAGATCTGCGGCAGCGGGTTGAGGCGGCGATTGCCGACAAGCCGGTGCGGCTGACGCGCATCGTGCCGCACCATGCTGGCGGCGGTGCCGACCCGGCTTCGGTCCTGACCACAACGCGGGAGTTGTCGGCGCTGGACCCTGAGGAGGTCTTTCGCATGCGCCATCGTCAGCAGTACGACACCGAACCGGACGAGGATCTCCTGGACGCCTTCCGCAGCCTCGCCGCCGAGGCCAGCGGCTGAGCCCGGACGGCGGATCGCATTTCCCATGGTCATGCAACTTCTGGCACTGCGAGGCGGAAACCTGACCAGCCTCGGCGACCGGTTCTCGCTCGACTTCACGGGCGAGCCATTGGCGGGCGCTGGCCTCTTTGCCATTACGGGCCCCACGGGATCGGGCAAGAGCACATTGCTCGATGCCGTCTGCCTGGCACTCTACGACCAGATCCCCCGCCTGGCCGACACGTCCAGGCGGTCGACGGGGTCGGCAGGCGGCCGGGCGGACAAGGCAAGCGAACGCCTGCCCGCCCACGATGTCCGCCAGATGCTGCGTCAGGGCGCGACCGAAGGGTTCGCAGAGGTCGATTTCGCTGACGGTGCGGGGATCGCCTATCGCGCGCGCTGGCAGATCCGGCGGGCCCGGTTGCGGGTCGGCGGGCGGCTGCAGGCGCAAGAGCTGGTGCTCACCCGGCTGGATACGGACAAGGTGCTGGGCGGCACCAAGACCGAGACGCTTGCCGCGATCCGCGAACGGGTCGGGCTGGACTTCGGTCAGTTCCGCCGATCGGTGCTGCTGGCCCAGGGTGATTTCGACGCCTTTTTGCGCGCCCAGCCGAAGGACCGCGCCAGCCTGCTGGAGCTGATCACCGGCACCGAGATCTATGGCCGCATCTCCCGCGCAGCTCACGTGAAGGCAACGTCGGAGAAAGAGGAGCTGAAGCTCTTGACGCGCCGGCTGGGCGATATCCAATCCCTCCCGCTGGAGGACCGCGCGTCGCTGGAGACGGAACAGGCGGACGTCACTACAACGATAGAGGCCCTGACGACGCGCCACACGTTGCTGAAGACGGACGCGGATTGGTATCGGCGAGAGGCCGACCTGGCGGCTTCCGTAGAGATCGCCGCCGCCGCACTTGACCTTGCGCAGCAGGCTGAGCGGAACAGCGCGGCTGAGCGCGAGCGACTGCAACGAGTGCGCCTGGCCCTGCCCCTGGCGCCCTTGCTGCTCGCCGTGACGCGGGCGGCGGAACGCGCCGCGGCGCTGGAGGGCGAGATCAAAGCCGGCGACGCGGAATTGGCATCGGCCCAAATCGCCCTTCAGGCGCAGTCTCCGGCACGCGAGGAAGCGGAGCGGGCCCTGACGGCGGCCGAAGCAGAGTTGGACGGCGCACAGCCCCTGCTCACCGCCGCGATCGACCTGGATCGACAGATCGAAAGGGAAGCGTCCGATCGGTCGAATGCGGAGGATGCCTTGACCGCAGCCGCCGCCGCCCGGACAGAGGCGGAGGCCGCCTATGGCAACGCCGTGACCGCGTATGACCGTGCGCAGGAAAGCATCGACGCAGCCGATCGTTGGATGGAGGTCCACACGGCCGACCGCCTCTTGGCCGAAAACGTCGAACGGGTGTGCCAGGACATCGAGTCTCTTGCGCAGCGCCGCTTGGCAGCGGCGGAGATTGAGGCACGAATGGAAGCGCTGACCGCTGAGGCCAGCGAACTTTCTGCGGCTGTCGAAGACGATCACACGGCCGAAGCTGCACTGACAGCGGAATTGGCCGAACGGCGGAGCTCCCATGACAGTCTGCGGCAGGCGCTGGCGGGCATCGACGTCGGTGGCCTTGCCCGCCGCCGCGACACGCTTGCCCAATTGCGCCTCGCGATTGAGCGTGCCGGCCGGACTGCGGGGGATGTCGTCACGCGAACGCGGCGCTTGGCCGACCTTGACCGAGAGGCGGAGGAGGCTCGGCATGCCGCGACACTTGCAGCCGAGACTATCGACGCGCTTGAGCGGAAAGCCGGTGCGCTGGAGAGCGCGCGATCGGAACTCAACCTGGCCACAGCCACCGGCAGCGAGATGGCGTTGCAACTGCGCACGACGCTGACCGCCGGCAAACCATGCCCTGTCTGTGGCGCCACGGATCACCCGTACCATGGCGATCCTGCAGCAGTCGCAGCGGCGTCCGACGAAAGCACGGAGCAGGCTGCAGCAGCGCAGCGAGAACTGGATGAGCTAAATGTCCGGATCGACGAAGAGCGGCGGCGATCTCTGACGCTGCAGGCAAGGATCGACGGATACGGCCAGCACCGCGCGGTCCTAACGGACGAACTGCAGCGCATGCGAAGTGAGTGGGACGATGCGGCCGACTTCGTGGTGGATCATGGGTCGGAGGCGGGCATCGCCATCAATCCGCCATCCGTCGATGCGGGTGAGGAAGGGCTTGTGGGGCCCGGAGCACTGGCCGAAGCTGAGCACGCCATCATCGTGGCAGCGATCGAGGACGCCAGCGAACTGTCCACAGAGCTGCAGCAGAGCGCAAGCGAGCTGGCACGGGTGGAACAGGCGCTCGCCGCGAGACGGCAGACCCTGGCTGCGGCCGGTGAGCAGCGTCACCGGATCGAGACCGAATTGGCCCGCGGAGAGGCCGAACATCAAGAGCATGATGCGGCCGATCAGCGGGAGACGGCTCGCCTCCAGCCCGTCCTGTCATCGGTCGACCGCTGGTCGGATATGGTGCCCCGCCATGCCGATGAGCTGAAGCAGCGTTGCCGGAAGATCGCCGCAACATGGCGGGCCAAGGCAGAGGAACGTGCGCAGGCAGCCGAAACCCTGCCCCAACTGTCCACGAAGATCGGCATGGCCCAAGCAGCGCTTCAGCACGCACAGGCCGACTGCGACAAGCACCAGGCCGCATTTGGTGACCATTCCGCTCGGCTGTCAGATCTGAAGACGCAACGGGATGGTTTGCTGAATGGCCGCCCGGCAACGGAGGTGCGTACCGAACTGGAACAGGCCGTAGCGGCGGCCAAGCAATCCCTTTCCGCCGCCCGCGATGCGGAGGCCGATGCCGCTTCGACCCGAACGCGCCTGTCGGCCGCTCTCGACGAACGGCGCCTGCGGCTGTCCGCCGCCGCGGCAGATCTGCAGCAGACAGCCGAAGACCGTGATCGCGGACTGACGAACGCTGGCCTCTCCATCGCCGAAGCCGAAGAGATGATCGCCCTGGGCAATGTCTGGGCCGAGGCGACGGAGACCCGTTTGCAGACCCTTGCGGACGAAGCGATGCGGGCGGCCACGGTCCTCTCTGAGCGCCGGCAGGTGTTGGCCGATCATCGCTCGCGGCATCCGACCCAACCTCAGGAAGGGTTGGACGATGCAATCGCTGACGTCACGGAGGAATTGGCCAATGGCCGCGAGCGCGCTGCGGCCATCGCTTCGCGTCTGGTGCAGGACGATGACCGCCGGCGCCTGCAAGCTGCAGCCGAAGCGGAGATCGAAGGGCACCGCAAGGATGCCGAGCGGTGGCTGGCCGTCGACGATCTGATCGGCTCGGCCGATGGGTCGGCCTTCCGCCGGTTTGCCCAAAGCCTGACGCTGGAACGCCTGCTGGCGCTGGCCAACCGCCATCTGGGGCGGCTGGCGCCGCGCTATCGCCTGCAGCGGGTGCCGGGCGCCGATATGGACCTGCAGGTCGTGGATCAGGACCTGGGCGATGATGTCCGCAGTGTCGGCAGCCTGTCCGGTGGGGAGACGTTTCTGGCCTCGTTGGCACTGGCCCTGGCACTGGCCAATATGAGCTCGGGCGACGCGCTGGCGGACTGCCTGTTCATCGACGAAGGGTTCGGCTCGCTGGACGCCGACAGCCTTGAGACCGCAATTTCGGCCCTCGAAGCTCTGCAAGCGACCGGGCGCCGGGTCGGCATCATCTCGCATGTCGACGCGATCGTGGAGCGCATCGCGGTCCAGGTTCGCCTATCGAGGATTGCACCCGGCAAGAGCACGGTGTCCGTCGTCCGCACCTGACGCGGCAGGAGGCGCCGGTACGCATGACGCGCACCGGCGATCCCACACCCCCGCCCCGAGAGCAAGAGACCGGTTGGCCGACCCCGTCTTGTCCGACGGGGTCGGGCCGGGCTCTATCCGACGGTCACCACAGCCGTGGTGTTGTTCTCGTCCACGTAGACCTGCACCTGATCGCCGGTGGAGACGGCCTCGATCGTGGCGATCTGCTGGGCGCCGGAGAAGTCGCCAGCCGTGGTCGTCACCTCGACAGATCCGTCATCGGAGTCGATCCGGACATAGTCATCGATGTCGAACAGCGGATCGCCGGTATCGACGCCCTCCAGTAGCGCCGCCAGATCCAGCGTATCGGTGAACGGATCCGGATCGTTCAGGAAGTCGAAGCCCCGGATGCTGTCGACGCCCAACTCGTCGGCGCCATAGATCATCACGTCGTCACCGCTGCCGCCGATCAGGATGTCGTCACCGCTGCCGCCGATCAGGATGTCGTCACCGGCACCGCCATTCAGCAGATCGTTGCCGAACGCCTGGCCGAAGCTGGCGGAGAGCACCGTGCCGGAGTCTCCGGTGAGCGAGATATCGTCGAAGCCGATCTGGATCTCCTCCGTGCTGATCGTCTTGCGGCTGAGGAATCCACCGAAGACGATCGTGTGGTCACCGGCCGCCAGAGACCCGAGGTTCAACGTCTCGGTCACCCAACCGCTGTCGAAGTCGCTGCCGTTGGTTCCCGGGTTGAAGGCGATCTGCGTTTCCACGCCGTCGACGCTGACCAGCACCTCACCATCTTCGCCGGCGTCGAACTCCCCAGGCATCTGGAACCGGTAGCTGAAGGTGAGCGTCGCGTTGTTGAGCGCGTCGGTGAGCGAGACCGTCGTGGACCAACCGCCAGACATGTCGTCGATGTCGTCGTTGTCGACATTGCCCAGGATCACCAGCAGGCTGCCCGGGGCCGCGTCGCCATCCGTCGTGTCCAGCGCGCCGTCCGCATAGATGGGCTGGTTGGTCGCGCGGAACGCGTCATCGACGAAAGTGAACCCGGCCGTCGGCGAGACCGACTGCTCCGGATCGCCAAACAGCACGTCGTTTCCATCCAGCCCGAACAGCGTGTCGTCGCCGATGCCGCCGATTAGAACGTCGTCGCCCGCCGTGCCCCGGATGATATGTCCGGTGCCGACGCCTGCCGGTTCGACCTGGTCGCTCGACGGCCCGGCGACCTGCACGGCCTCAAGCCCGAAGGTGTTGCCGTCGGTCGCATCGACCACGAAGTCGAAGCTGCCGTCGTCATCGACATCGCCCAAGAGGAAGGCCATCCGCAGTTCCGCCCCCGGGCCGGAGCCCAGCGTCGGCGCGCCGCCCGTCGCGATAGCCGAGACGTCGACCTCGGTCGGGTCGGACGGGTCCGCGCTGAAGATAATCCAGCCCTGGCCGGCGAAGGGGCTGTCGGCCGGCGCGGATACCGCCAACTCGGCAATCCCGTCGCCGTTCAGATCGGCGACCGCCTGCACATCCAATCCGTCTGCGCTGATCAGCAGAACACCCGCCGCTGCCGCGAGGTCGAGCCGCGCCTGGCCCTGCACCCGCGGGCCTTCGCCGCTGGCGATGAAGCCGCGATCGAAGTCGTCGAGACGCTCGTTGGAGCCGGCGACACTGTCGATGCTGCCATTGGTGCCCAGTTCGTCCAGCTTGATCACCAGATCGGCACTGTCTTGGTCGCCGTCCTGGTCTTCGATCGTGTAGGTGAAGACCTCCTGCGGCACGGCGAATTCCACCGCCTCCACCGAGTGCAAGATGAAGGACGAGTTGCCGAACTCATCCGGGAAGCCGAATTCCGGATCGAAGAGCTGCGGCGAGTCCAGCGTCACCTCGAAGATCTGCACGGGGCCGGTGAAGCCGCCCGCCGGCTGCACCTCGGTCGTCGCCAGCTCTTCCTGCGTGATGCGGTAGATCCCCGGGTCGAGGCTGTTGGGGTCGCCCGGCGTGCCGATGCCTTCGAAGTTGCCGACGAAGGTCACCAGGTTGCCATCGGCGTCGACACCGCGGACCGTCCACCGCACCTGCCGCGGATCGTCGGCCGGCATATCGGCCAGCTCGAAGGTTATGCGCTCCACCGGATCGCTGAACTCAACCAGCAGGCCTTCCTGGTTGAACACCTTGTCCGTGGCGGACTCCGTGGCCACGCCGATGCCGCCTTGATCCTCCTCGAAGAAGGTCAGCGTCGGATTGGTGCTGCCGTCGATGTCGAGCGCGGTGATCGTGATGGCAGGGCCCGTGCCGCCGTCGAAGGTGAAGCTCAGCTCACCCTCCCAGGGCCGCGGATCGGTGGTGAAGTCTTCCGTCTCGAACAGCACCGTTTCGCGGACCGACGGCGGCGAGGTGTAGGTGTAGTCTCCGGCCTGCCCGCCCGAACCGGTCACCATCACGAACTCGATCGTGCCGCCGGCATCCGTATCGAAGGTCAGCACCTGGGTTGCGGCGTCGAAGCTGAAGGTCAGCGGCACGCCATCGGGGTTGCTGACGTCGACACCATCGCCGGCGGCGTTCAGCGTGAACGTCACCGTGGACGGCGGCAGCGCCGGGTCGACTGGGTTTTCGAAGTCGTGCGCGACCGCCCGGATGATGGCTGGCGCGTCGCCCTCGTTGTCCTTGGCCAGACCGTCGTCCTGCGGATCGTCCAGCGGCTGCAGCGGATTGGTCAGCCCCCGCAGCAGCGGGTCGAGATCGGGATCGATGCCGGTGATGACATTGCCCATGGTCGGGAAGCCGCCGGCAATCGCCTTGTCGCAGTCGTCGATGGCATCGGGCAGAGCGTCGAGATCGATCGTGAAGGTGAAGGCCTCCGTGATCTCGTTGTCCGACGTGTCCGGCTCCTGCCCGCTTGCCGGCACCGTGCCTTCCGGGGTGTTCGCTTCGCGCGTGGTCGTCGTGACCGTCACGTCGAACTCGCCGTCGAAGCCACCGGGAACGGTCGCCTGCAGCAGCGAGATGATCTCCTGCTGCGCTGCCAGCGTGCTGCCCGTGACGGTCCATTCCGACGGCCCGGTCTGGGTCAGCGTGCCGCCTTCCACCGGTGTTGCCGAAAGCGTCAGCTCGATCAACGGATCGCTGACGGTGACCACGATTTCCGTGATCGCTTCCGATCCCGGCGCGCCGTCCTCTGCCAGATCGCTGTCCACCGGCGCCGGCTGGCCGAAGCCGCTGTCGGCAAGCGTGAGCGTGAGGTTCAGCGCGACTGTCTGCTCAAGCTCGGATTCCGGCACGAACTGATCGCTGCCGTTCACCTGCGCCTGGGCATCCAGTACGGCGTCAACCACGATGCTGCCCGCGTTGGTGCCGGTGGCCGTCAGCGTGGCATCGACCGCGTCCCGGGCGGTGGCGCTGAGCGTCAGGCCGGTCAGATCGACATCCGTGTCGGCCGGGGGCGTCACTTCGATGGCCTGGCTGAAGGTCGTCGGCTCGAAGCCCGCATTGAAGGTGATGGTCAGCGTCGTGCCGTCGAAGGCCGCACTACCGGTGGCGCCGAGCGCCAGGTTCAGGGCGGTTGTGTCAACGTCCCAGCCCGGCGTGAAGCCGTCGATCACGATCTCAGTCAAGAGATCTGTGTTGACGTCGTTGACCTGGGCTTCGAGCAGCAGCTCGGTCTCGGTGTCTTCCTTCACGATCGGCTGCCCGCCGTTCAGCGTCAGATCGACATTCGGCGGCTCGATGAACGTCTCCACGGTGAAGACGACGTTGAACGTCTTGAAGGCCTGGTTGTCGGTCGGATCGGGCTCTTGCCCACTGGCCGGTGCGGAGCCCTCTGGCGTGTTGGCCTCCGACGTGATCGTGTCGATCTGCACGGTGAAGTTGCCGCTGAAGGTGCCCGGGATCTCCGCCTGCAACAGCGAGATGATCTCTTGCTGCGCCGCCAGGGTCGGCCCGGTGACGATGCCGGTCGCCGGATCAAAGGTCCCGCCCAAAGTCGGCGCTCCGGATAGCGACAGAACGATCGACGGGTCGCTGACCGTCACCACGAGTTCTGTGATGGCCTCCGAACCGTCGGTGTCGGCATCGGTCGTGTCGTTGGGCTGCAGCGGATCCGTCGCCTCGTTGCGCACCAGATCGAGACTCAGGCCCAGATCTTCGAAGATCGTCGACCCGGTTGCCTGGATCGTCGAGCCGTCGCCATCGATCTCCGCCCGCTGATCGATGATGGCATCGACCACGATGTCGACATTCGTGCTGCTGTCTTGCGTCAGGCTCGGCGTGGTGCGATCGCGCGCCGAGGCCGTGAGCGTCATGTCGCTGAGGTCGACGTCGGTGTCCTCAGGCGGCGTGACGATCAGGTCGGCGGAGAAGGTCTCCTGCCCCGGCTCCAACACGATCGTCATCGTGGTGCCATCGAAGGTCGCACTCGTGACTTCGGCCAGGGACTCCAGCGCCGTCGTGTCCACATCCCAGCCGGCCGTGAAGCCTTCGAGCGTGATGACGGTCAGCTCGTCCGTCGCGTCAGCCGCACTGGCCTGCAGCGACAGCGCCGTCGTCGTGTCTTCCTTCACGATCGGGTCGCCACCCTGCAAGGTCAGCGACACCGCGGGCGGGCCGACATCGTCGCCCACCTCGACCGTTACCGAGAAGCTGCCGTCTGCGCTGTTGTTGGTCAGGTCGAACTCACCATCGCCGGCAAGCTGCTCGGCCGTGACCGTGTTGACCGTTACCTGGAAGCCGCCGCTGAATTCGCCCGGCACAGTGGCCTGCAAGAGCGAGATCACTTCCTGCTGCGCGGCCAGCGTGGCACCGGTCACGACGCCCGTGGCGGGATTGAAGGTGCCACCCAGCGTCGGCGCGCCCGAGAGCGACAGCGTGATCGCCGGGTCGTCCACCGTTACGACGATGCTGGTGATGGACTCCGACCCCGGTGCGCCGGCATCGGCCTGGTCGCTGTCCACCGCACCCGGCTGTCCAAAGCCGGCATCGGCCAGCGACAGCGTCAGGTTCAGCGCGACATCGCGCGGCGTCAGGCTCTCCGCCAGCGTCTGATCGCTCCCGTCGACCTGCGCCTGGCCGTCCAGAACCGCATCGACTACCAGATCGGTCGTGCTCGTCCCCGTTGCCGTCAGTGTCGGGTCGGCGATGTCCTGCGCCGTCGCGCTCAACACCAGGCCGGTCAGGTCGACGTCGGTTTCCGCCGGTGGCGTGATCGTCACCGGCACGCTGAAGCTCTGCGTCGGTGGCGTCAGCGTGATCGTCAGCGTCGTACCGTCGAAGCCAGCCAAGCCGGCGCCGCCAAGATCGATGTTCAGCTGCACCAGATCGATCGTCCAGCCGGGGGTGAAGCCTGTCACCTCCACCACCGTCAGCTCGTCCGTGGCGCTGACCGTGCTGGCCGACAGCGTCAGGGTTTCGGCCGTATCTTCAGAGAAGCCGTCGACACCGCCGGGGAACGCCAGGTCCACATTCGGGTCGTCGACACCGGTCTGCACCCGCAGCGTGAAGTCGCTGTCGTTCGTGACCGTGTTGTCCGCTGTATCCTCGAAGTCCCCAGCCGGCGCGGTGTCTGTGGTCGTGGTCGAAACGGACACGCCGATATCGCCGTCTTCATTGCCCGGCACCGTCACCTCAAGACGGTCCAGCACGGCCTGCACATCGGCCTCGACCGTCGCCGGGTCAACCGATGCCACGATGATCGTCGCGGTCTGACCGTCGGGCGAGATGTCCAGCGTGACACCCGGCGGCAGCGCCCCCACGCCGCCATCGGTCAGCGTCGGCAAGATGGAGAACCCGGCCGGGTTCAGCGACACGACCATGGTCAGCGTTTCCGAGCCGTCCTGATCGCCGTTGCCGTCCACCGCGTCCTGCCCGAACCCGGCGTCGCTCAGGATCACGTCGAGGTTCAGCTCGCCTGCCAGCGACAGGCTCCGCGTCGTCGCCTCGGTGTCAACCACCTTCAGCGCCAGACCATCGACATCCGCCTGCTCGTCCAGCACGGCGTCGAGCTGCACTGTGGCGCCATTCGTCGCCTCGGCCGTCAGCGTGTTGTCGCTCAGGTCGCGTGTGCCGGCCGTCAGTGTCAGCCCGGTCAGGTCGGCATCGCTATCGGACGGTGGGATGAAGATCACGTCCTGCGCGAAGTCCTGCACCGGCGTGCCGCCCGTGAACTCGATGCGCAAGACGCCGGCCGTGAACGTCACCGCCGCGACACCCGCCAGCGCCGTCTGCAGCGCCGCCAGGTCGATCGACCAGCCGCCGTCGATGCCGGCCACCTCAACGAAGGTCAGTTCGTCGGAGAAGTCGGAGACCGCGGCACGCAGCTCCACGCCCTGTGCCGTGTCTTCGTCCAGCGTGGCCAACCCGCCCGGTGGGCCCAGCTCAACAGTCGGCGGCTCCACGCCGTCATCCACCTCCACCTCGAACTCGAAGGTGCGCGTGACCGTGTTGTCGCTTTCGTCCGGCTCAAGCCCGCTCGCAGGCACGGTGCCTTCCGGCGTGTTGGCCTCTTGCGTCGTCGGCGTCACCGACACGGTGAACGTACCGGCGAACTGCGGCGGCACCGTCGCCTGCAGCAGCGAGATGATCTCCTGGTAAGCCGCCACGCTGTCGGCGGAGATGATGCCGGTGACCGGATCGAAGGTGCCGCCGAGGGTCGGCGTACCGGACAGCGACAGCGTCACTTCGGGATCATCCACGGTCACGATGATCGTGGTGATCTCTTCCGACCCGTCGTCATCGGGCGCGTCGGCGAAGGCGAAGTTGCTGCTCTCCAGATCCAGCGCCAGGTTCAGCGACACCGTCTGCGCCGCTGTGGACTCGCCGATATCGAGCGGCGAGGTCTGCTCCACGATCGCCTGCTCGTCCAGAACCGCATCGACGATGATGCTGCTGGAATTGGTGCCGGTCGCGGTCAGCGTCGCGTCCACCGCGTCGCGGGCGGTGGAGCTGAGCGTGAGGCCGGTCAGGTCGACATCCGTATCCTCAGGCGGCGTCACCAGAATGGTCTGGCTGAACGCTGTGGGCTCGAAGCCGGTGTTGAAGGTGATCGTCAGCGTGGTGCCGTCGAAGGCGGCCGAGCCTGTCGCGCCGAGCGCCGAGTTCAGTGCGACGGTGTTGACGTCCCATCCGGGCGTGAAACCGTCGACCACCAGCACCGCCAGCAGATCCGTGGCCGGGTCGTCGACCTGGGATTCCAGCAGCAGCGCGGTTTCGGTGTCTTCCTTCACCAGCGCCTGGTCGCCGTCCAGCGTCAGGTCGATATCCGGCGGCTGGATGTCGGTTTCCACCGTGTAGACGACGTTGAAGGTCTTCGCGACCTGGTTGTCCGTCGGGTCGGGCTCGCCGCCACTTGCAGGCTCCGCGCCCTGCGGCGTGTTGGCCTCAGACGTCAGCGTGTCGATCTGGACCGTGAAGTTCCCGCTGAAGGTGCTGGGGATGGTCGCCTGCAACGCCTCGATGATGGCCTGCTGGGTCGCCAGATCCGGCGCGGTGATGATGCCGGAATTGCTGTCGAACGTGCCGCCGCCAAGCTCGAAGATGCCGCTGCCGGGCGGGTTCTCGGTGCCGCCGGCCAGCGAGAGCACGATGCCGGGCTCGCTGATGCTGACCACCAGATCGATGATGGCCTCCGACCCGTCGGTATCGTCGTCCGTCGTGTCATTGGGCTGCGGGAAGTCGCCGGCATCCGTGCGCACGAGATCCAGCGTGAGGCCGAGATCCTGCAAGATCACGGACCCCGTGGCCTCGATAACCGTGCCCGAGGCGTCGATCTCCGCCCGCTCGTCCAGGACGGCGTCGACGACGATGGTCGCCGCCACCGTGGCGCTGTCCGTCAGGGTCGGGGTCGACACGTCGCGCGCAGTAACGCTCAGGCTCAGGCTGTCCAGATCGACATCGGTGTCTTCCGGCGGCGTGACGATCAGGTCGCCCGTGAAGCTCTCCTGACCCGCCTCCAGCGCAATCGTCAGCGTGGTGCCGTCGAAGGTGGCGCTGGTGACCCCGGCCAGTGCTTCCAGCGCGGTCGTGTCGACATCCCAGCCCGCCGTGAACCCGTCGATCACGATCTCGACCAGTTCGTCCGTAGCATCAGCCGCGTCCGCCTGCAGCGTCAGCGTCGTGGTGGTGTCTTCCTTCACCACCGGATCGCGGCCGTCGAGCGTCAGCGAGATCGTCGGCGGGCCGACATCGTCGCCCACCTCGATGGTGAACGAGAAGCTGCCCGCAGCACTGTTGTTCGTCAGGTCCGTCTCAGTGTCGCCGGCCAGCTGCTCTGCGGTAACGGTATCGACCGTCACCTCGATGGCACCGCTGAAATCGGCTGGGACCGTGGCCTGCAGCAGCGACAAAACTTCTTGCTGTGCGGCCAGCGTTGCGCCCGTGACGATGCCCGTTACCGGATCGAACGTGCCGCCCAGGCCCGGGGTACCGGACAGGGACAGCGCGATCGCCGGGTTGTCGACCGTGACGACGATGCTCGAGATGGACTCCGAGCCCGGAGCCCCGGAGTCCGCCTGGTCGCTATCGACCGCACCCGGCTGGCCGAAGCCGGCGTCGGCCAGCGACAGGGTCAGGTTCAGTGGCACGTCACGCGCTGCCGCGCTCTCGTCCAGCGTCTGGTCGACGCCGTCCACCTGCGCCTGGGCGTCCAGCACCGCGTCGACCGCCAGATCGGCGGTGCCGGTGCCTGTGGCCGTCAAGGTCGGATCGGCGATGTCCCGCGCCGTCGCGCTCAGCGCCAGACCGGTCAGGTCAACATCGCTGTCGGCCGGCGGCGTGATCGTGACCGGCACGCTCAGGCTTTGCAGTGACGCCGTCAGCGTGATCGTCAGCGTCGTTCCATCGAAGGTCGCGGACCCGTCGCTGCCGAAAGCCGTGTTCAACGCGGCAACGTCGATCGCCCAACCCGCCGTGAAGCCGTCGACGACGACCGTGGTCAGTTCATCGGTATCGCTGACTGTGCTGGCGGTGAGCGTCAGCGTCTCGGCCGTGTCTTCGGAGAAGCCCTCGACGCCCGCGGGGAAGGCCAGCGCCACGTTCGGCTCGGTCACGCCGGTCTCTACCCGCAGCGTGAAGTCGCTGGTGTTCGTGACCGTGTTGTCCGACGTCTCCTCAAAATCGCCGGCCGGCGCGTTGTCAGTCGTGGTCGTTTCGACGGTCACGCCGATATCGCCAGTCTCATTACCGGGCACCGTGACCTGCAGGCGCTCCAACACCGTCTGCACATCGGCCTCGACCGTCGCGGGATCGACCGATGCGACGGTGATCGTGGCCGACTGTCCGTCCACTGCGATGTCCAGGGTGACGCCCGTCGGCAGCGAGCCGACGCCACCGTCCACCAGCGTCGGCAGCGTTGCGAACCCGGTCGGGTTCAGCGTCAGCACCATGGTCAGTGATTCAGAGCCGTCCAGATCGCCGTCGCCATCGACGGCGTCCTGACCGAACCCAGCGTCGCTCAGCACCACATCCAGGTTCAACTCATCCGCCAAAGAGACCTGTCGGGTCGCCGCTTCGGTATCGACAACGCGCAGGGCGTCCCCGTCGACATCCGCCTGCTCGTCCAGAACGGCATCAAGCTGGACCGCGGCGCCGTTGGTGGCCTCGGCCGTCAGCGTGCCGTCACTCAGATCCGCGGTGCCCGCGGTCAACGTCAGGCCGGTCAGATCGCCATCGGCGTCGGACGGCGGGATGAAGGTCACGTCCTGTGCGAAGGTCTGTACCGTCGTCGCGCCGGTGAACTCGATGCGCAGCACTCCCGTGCCGCTGTCGAAAGTGACGTTGGCGACGCCGTCCAGCGCTGTCTGCAGCGCCGCGTCATCCACCGACCAACCACCGTTGATGCCCGAGATCTCGATGAAGGTGAGTTCGTCAGAGAAGTCGGACACCTCCGCCCGTAGCTCGACGCCCTGGGCCGTGTCTTCGTCCAGGGTCGCCAGCCCGCCCGGCGGGCCCAGTTCCACGGTCGGCGGCTCGACGCCGTCGTCTACCTCGACCTCGAACAGGAAGTCGCGGGTGACCGTATTGTCCGTCTCGTCCGGCTCTTGCCCGCTGGCCGGCACTGTGCCTTCCGGCGTATTGGCCTCAGCCCGCGTCGGACGCACGGCCACGGTGAAGGTGCCGGAGAATTCGGGCGGTACGGTCGCCTGCATCGCCTCGATGATCAGGCTGAAGGCTGTGAAGTCCGGTGCCGTCACCTCTCCGGTATTGCTGTCGAAGGTACCGCCGGCAAAGGTGAAGACGCCTGCCGGGCCTTCAACGCCGCCCGACAGCGACAGCGTGATATCGGGGTTGTCGACCGTCACCTGGATGCCGGTGATGGCTTCAGAACCGTCGCCGTCTTCATTGCCTAGCGATGCGAACGGGAAGTCGCTGGAGGCCAGATCCAGCGTCAGGTTCAGCGCAACAGTCTGCGCTGTCGTCGACTCCGAGAGATCGATCGGCGCCGTCTGCAGCACGATCGCCTGTTCGTCCAGCACCGCGTCGACGACGATCTCGGCATCGCTGGTGCCGTCGGCGGTGAGTGTGGGCACAGCGGCGTCGCGTGCCGAAGCAGTGATGGTCAGATCTGTCAGGTCGACATCCGTGTCCTCAGGTGGAGTGACGAACAGCGGGCCTTCGAACGACGTCACACCGTCTTCGAACACGATCTGAAGCTGGCCCGGCGTTCCGCCGGCGGCCGGCGTGAAGGTGGCGCTCGCCACCTCCGGCTGCGCCGTCAGGGCGTTGATCGCAGCCGCATCGATGTTCCAGCCTTCGGTGAAGCCGTCGATCACCAGCGTCGTCAGCACATCGGATGACGGATCGGCGGCATCGGCCGTCAAGGTCAACTCGGTGCGCGTGTCTTCCTTCACAACCGCCTGATCGCCGTCGAGCGTTAGCGCGGCCGTGGGCGGGCCGACATCGGCGTCCACCTCGATGGTGAAGCTGAAGGTCTCGTTGACCACGTTGTTGGAGAAGATGATCTCCGCCCCACTGGCGGGTGCCACGTCTTCTTCCGTCCGGGTGACGATCTGCACTGCGAAGTCACCGGCGAACCCGGCCGGGATCGTCGCCTGCAGCGCCGCGATGATCGCCTGCTGCCCGGCCAGGTCGGGCGCATCGATGATGCCG
Organism: Anaerolineae bacterium; assembly: GCA_028285185.1. Taxonomy (GTDB): domain Bacteria; phylum Pseudomonadota; class Alphaproteobacteria; order DSM-16000; family Inquilinaceae; genus JACKIG01. The sequence goes on from JANQQD010000116.1 coordinate 20,407, forward strand.
GTGTTGCTGTCGAATGTGCCACTGCCGAGCGTGAAGATGCCGCTGCCCGGCGGTGTTTCAGCACCACCGGCCAGCGACAGCGTTATCGCCGGATCGCTGGTGCGCGCGATCAGCGAACTGATGGACTCCGACCCATCGACATCGGGGCCGTCCGCATCCAGCGGCTGGGCAAAAGGTTGGACCGCATCCCGCGCGGTATCCTCAAGCGACAGGCTCAAGCCCAACGCGATCGTGCGGTCAGTGCCGGTGGCTTCCAGGTTCTGGCCGTCGCCATCCACCTGCGCGCGGGAGTCGAGCACGGCATCGACCACGATGGTCGCTGGCCCAGAACCGGTCGCCTGCAGCGTCGGCTCCGTCTTGTCCTGCGACGTGGCGCTCAGGGCAAGGCCGGACAGGTCGACATCGGTGTCGGCCGGCGGTGTGACCAGCAGCGTGCCGGTAAACGTCTCGGGCTCCGAGCCCGCGGTGAAGGTGATCACCAGGGCCTGCGTGCCGCCGCCGGTGTCTTCGAAGGTGACGGTGCCGTTGGCGCCCAGATCGGCTTCGATCTGAGAGGCGTCGAACACCCAGCCGGTGGTAGGCAGGCCGTCGATGCGGATCTCCGCCAATTCGTCCGACGGGTCGCTCACGGCGGCTTCCAGCGTCAGCTCATTCTCCGTGTCCTCGAACACGAAGGGCGGCTGGCCATCGCGCGTCAGCGTCACGTCCGGCGGCAGGACCTCATTCTCGACCTCCACGACGACGCTGAAGCTGCGCGTGGCGGTGTTGTTGGTGTCATCCGGTTCCACATCGCCGGCGACGGCGCTGGGCGTATCGGTCGACGTGGCCGTGACCGTCACCTCAAAGGCGTCGTCATAGCCACCGGGCACGGTCGCCTGCAGGGCGTCGACGATGAGCTGCTGTGTGGCCAGATCCGGCGCATCGATGATGCCGGTATTGCTGTCGAACGTGCCGCCGCCAAGCTCGAAGATCCCGCTATCCGCCGGGTTCTCCGTGCCGCCGGCCAGCGAAAGCGTGATCGTCGGATCGTCGACGCTGACCTGCAGGGCCGTGACGGCTTCCGACCCATCCCCGTCCCCGTCGCCATCCACAACCGCCTGTCCGAAGCCGGCATCCTCAAGATCCAGGCTCAGGTTCAGATCGATCGTCCGGTCGGCGGCGCTTTCCGTGAGCTCGATGCTGCCTTCGCTCTCGACCGCGGCCTCATCCAGCACCGCGTCGACGATCAGGTCGACGTCGTTGGTGGCGGTGGCGGTCAGCGTCGCATCGGTCTGATCCTGCACATCGACCTGCAGCACTAGGTCCTGCAGATCCACATCCGTATCGGCCGGCGGCGTTACCGTGATCTGGCCGACGAAGCTCGTGATGTCGACCGATCCGGTATCGAAGGTGACCACCAGCGTCTGCGTGCCGGCAACCGAGCCGGGCACGAACACGGCCGTACCGTCGGTACCCAGATCCGCCACCAGTTGGGTGATGTCGAACGTCCAGTCATCGGGGATGTCGACGATGCGGATCTCCGCCAATTCGTCGGTGGCGTTCACCACTTCCGCCCGCAGTTCCAGAACCTTGGACGTGTCCTCGACGAATTCCGGCCGCGCGTTCGGATTGGCCGGGTCCACAAGCTCGACGGTCCCCGGGCCGACGATGACTTTGAAGTTGGCGGTGTCGGTCTGGGTGTTGTCGGTGGTGTCCGGCTCCTGCCCGCTGGCGGGCACGGTGCCTTCGGGGGTGTTGTCCTCTTCGGCCACCGTGCCGATCGTGCCGAGGATGGAGCCCTGGAAATCGGCCGGCACGGACGCTTCCACCAGCGCCGCAGCCGCTTCCAGATCCGCCGCACTGTCGGCGGTCAGCACCCAGATGGTCGGGTCGGTGCCGTCCTGCGTCAGTGCCGCCCCGGCCGGTGCACCGGCGCCAAGCTGCAGGGTTACGCCCGTAGGCAGTTCCTCGGTCAGCGTCAGCGTGGCCGACATCGTCTCCGTGTCGTCCGCGCCAGCCGGCGACGGATCGTCCGGCTGCGGGAAGCTGCCCGCATCGGTCGCCGCAATCGTCAGGCTAAGGCCCAGATTGATGGTCGCCGCAGTCGTCGGTGAGTCCTCGCGGACGGCGGAGTCCTCAACATCCGCGAACTGGTCCAGCACGGCGTCGACGATGATCTGCGCCGTCTCGTTCTGATCGGCCGTCACGCCCGACGGCACGTCGCGCGAAACGCCCGTCACCGTCAGACCGGTCAGGTCGACATCGCTGTCTTCCGGCGCCGTGACGAAGACGTCCTGCGAGAACTCGGTTTCTGTCGATGCGGGATCGAAGGTGACAGTCAAAGTGCCGGTCACCGCGTCGAAGCTGGCCGTTGCCGGCACGCCATCGGTCGCCAGGGCCGCATTCAGGGCGTCGACATCGACGGTCCATCCGGCCGTGAAGCCGCTGACGGAGACCGACACCAGGGCGTCCGACGTGGGGTCGTCCACCTCTGCCCGCAGTTCAACGCCCGTGCTGGTGTCTTCCTTGATCACAGCACCGCCGTCCGGGCCGAATCCGACCGTCGGTCCCTCTTGCGGAATGATCGTGAAGTCGAAGTCCAGCGCCTGCGTGTTGTCGAAGGTGTCGACTTCCGTGTCGGTGGTCACATCTTCGGTGACCGTGCCGATGCGGATCGAGAACTCATCGTCGAATCCAGCCGGTACCAGGGCCTGCAGCGCCTCGATGATCGCCTGCTGCTCAGCCAGCGTGGTGCCGGTGATTTCGCCGGTGGCGGGATTGAAGGTGGCCGCGGGATTGCTGTTCAGCTCGAACACGCCGGTCCCGACGTTGAACGTCGCCACCGTGTCCGGCAGGACCAGGCTGATGCCAGCACCACTGATCACGGTCGCGGTCAGGGTGGTGATGAATTCGGTCGCCGGCTGCGCATCGCCCACCGGCAGCTCGGTGTCGAAATCGCTGTCCGCCGGTGCCGGCTGCCCGAAGGGCGCCTCGGCCAGATTGAGCGTCAGGTTCAGGTCGACCACCTGATCCACGTCGCTGAGCGGCACGACGACGCCCGTCGTCTGCTCAACCACCGCTTCCGCATCCAGCACCGCGTCGACCACGATGCCGCTTGCGCCGGTGCCCGTCGCGGTCAGCGTGGTGTCGAAGATGTCGCGCGCGGTCGCCGACAGCGTCAGGTCGGTCAGGTCGACATCGCTGTCCGTCGGCGGCGTGACCAGGATCGTTTCGCTGAACGTCGTGGGTTCGGAGCCTGCGTTGAACGTGATGGTCAGCGTGGTGCCGTCGAACGTGGCGGTGCCGGTGGCGCCAAGCGCGGTGTTCAGCGCGGCGACGTCGATATCCCAGCCCGTCGTGAAGCCGTCGACGGTGATCACCGTCAAGAGGTCGGTGGAGGCGTCGTCGACCGCGGCCGACAGCGTCAGCCCGGTTTCCGTGTCCTCCTTCACCACGGGGTCCTGGCCCCCCAGCGTCAGCTCAACATCCGGCGACTCAACGGTCGACTGGACCTGGACAGTGAAGTTGAACGTCTCGTTGACGACGTTGTTGTCCAGCGTGCGCTCAAGACCACTGTTCACGACGATGTCGGGAAGCGTGTTGGCCTCACGCGACTCTGTCACGATCTGGACTGCGAACGCTCCGGTGAACCCGGCGGGCACTTCCGCCTGCAGCAGTGAGATGATCTCTTGCTGCGCCGCGAAGTCCGGCGCCGTGATTTCGCCGGTGACGGGGTCGAAGGTGCCGCCCAGCGTCGGCGTGCCGGACAGCGACAGCGTGATCGCGGGATCACTCGGCAGTGCGGTCAGCGTGGCAATGGATTCCGAGCCGTCGGTGTCTTCGCCCACCGGCTGGCCGAAGGGTGCGCTTTCCAGGCTCAGCGTCAGGCCGAGTTCGACGATCTGGGCATCGACACTGGCGTCGATGATCTGGCTGCCGCCTGCCACCTGAGCCTGCTCATCGAGCACGGCGTCGAGAATGACGTCGACATTCCCGGTGCCGACCGCGGTCAGGCTAGGTGTGGAGATGTCGCGCGCCGAAGCCGTCAGCGTCAGGTCCGACAGATCGACGTCGGTGTCGACCGGCGGGGTCAGCAGGATTTCCTGGGCGAAGGTCTGCTGCGGCGTGGTGAAGGTGATGGTCAGCGTCGTGCCATCGAACGTGGCGGAACCGATACCAGTCAGCGCCGTGTTCAGGGCATCGATGTCGAGCTCCCAGCCCGCGGTGAAGCCGCTGACGGTCACTTCCGTCAGTTCGTCCGACGCGTCTGCCGCCGCCGCTTCCAAGAGCAGCGGGCCCTGCGTGTCTTCGAAGATGAAGGGCGGCTCGCCGTCTCGGGTCAGGCCGACGGTGGGTTCCACCACCTCATCACCGACTTCGATGCTGAAGTCGAAGGTCTCGGTGACGGTGTTGTTCGTTGTGTCGAACTCCACATCGCCGCTCGGCTCGTCCGTCGTGGTCGTGGTGACCGAAACGGTGAAGGCATCGCTGTAATCCGCGGGCACGGTCGCCTGCAGCAGCGAGATCACCTCCTGCAGCGCGGCCAGATCCGGCCCGGTGATCGCGCCGGTCGCCGCATCGAACGAACCGCCGAGAGCGGGCGTGCCGGACAACGAGAGCGTGATCGCATCGTCGCTGACCGCGACGGTGATCGGGCTGACGACGGATTCCGAGCCGTCACCATCGCCGCCGTCGTTCTGGCCGAAGACGGAGTCTTCCAGCGACAGCGTTAGATCTAGCGGCACGTCGCGCGCCGTGTCGCTCTCATCCAGCGTCTGGTCGGCGCCATCGACCTGCGCCTGCTGGTCCAGAACGGCATCCACAACCAGATCGACGCTGCTTGTGCCCGTGGCCGTCAGCGTCGCATCTGCGATGTCGCGGGCCGTGACGTCGAGCACAAGGTCGTTCAGGTCGACGTCGGTGTCGTCCGGCGGCGTTACCGTGATCGTGCTTGAGAAGGTCTGCGGCTCAAAGCCGGTATCGAAGGTGATGACCAGTGTCTGCGTGCCGGCGCCGGGGACGACCGTGAGCGTGCCGATACCGGTCAGGTCGGCTTCGAGCTCCGTCGTATCGAAGGTCCAGCCGTCGGGGATGTCGACGATCCGGATTTCCGTCAGCACGTCCGTATCGCTGATCGTGCTGGCGTTCAGGTCGAGGACGTTCGCCGTGTCTTCGGAGAACTGCGGCTGACCGCCGGCAATACCGGGATCGGCATCGGGATCGGTCAGCGTGACCGTCGGCGTACCGACACCGGTTTCCACGATCAGCGTGAATTCGGTCGTGCTGGTTGCCGTATTGTCGCTGGTATCCGGCTCCAGCCCGCTGGCCGGCACGGTGCCTTCCGGCGTGTTCGCTTCTTCGATCGTCGTGGTGACCGAGATGCCGATCGCGCCGGTGAAGCCCGTCGGCACATTGACGCTCAGAAGCTCCAGGATTTCCTGGATATCAGCTTCGGTCGGCCCGGTGATCTCGCCAGTGACGCTATCGAAGGTGCCGCCGCCCGACGGAGTCCCGATCAGCACCAGCGACGCCAAGCCGCTGGGGTCGTTAAGCGTCACTGTGACGGTGGTGATCTCCGACCCATCGGTATCGGGGCCGTCGGCGTCCAACGGCTGCGCGAAGGCTTCGCCGACACCGCGCGCGGTGTCAGACACCACAAGCGTGATGCCGAAAGCATCATCAAGGTTGATGTCCTGCGCCGCCACCGGGTCGACGTCGACCTGCGTCGTCGGGGTGCCCGTCACCTCCCCCTGCTGGTCCAGCACGGCGTCGACGACGATGTTGGCGTTTGCCGTGGCCGCGGACGTCAGCGTCGGGATCGCCAGATCCCGCGCTTCGGCCGTGACGGTCAGGCCGGTGAGATCGACATCGCTATCCGCCGGCGGCGTCAGCAACAGATCCTGCGCGAAGTCCTGGATGGAGGAACTGTCGGCAAAGGTAATGGTCAGCGTGGTGCCGTCAAAGCTCGCCGTGCCGTCGCTGCCAAGCGCCGTATTCAGCGCATCGATGTCGATCTGCCAGCTAGCGGTGAATCCGGTGACCTCGATCGATGTCAGCTTGTCGGAGGGATCTTCGGTCGTGGCCCGCAACTCGACGGCGGACTCGGTATCTTCCTTGATGACGGCGTCCGCGCCCTGTGGCCCGAGGCCGACCGACGGCGGATCGATGTCGCCAGCGAATTCGAAGGTGAAGACGAAATCGCGGCCGAAGCTGTTGTTGACGAACAGATCTTCCTGGTCGGTGACGGCGTCTTCCGTGACCGTCTCGATCTTCACGGAGAACGAGCTGCCGAACCCGGCCGGGATCTCGGCCTGCAGGCTCTCGATGATCAGTTCCTGTTCCGCCAGCGTGGCGTTGGCGATCACGCCGGTTGTCGCATTGAACGTCGCACTGCTGCCGTTCAGCGTGAAGGTGTTGGTGGGTGCGTCGAACGTCGCGATGCTGTCCGGCAGGGACAGGGTGATCAGCGGATTGTCGACCGTGGCCCTCAGCTCTGTGATCGACTCCGTGGGGTTGATCGCAGGATCGGCAACGCCGATGAGATCCGTGGTTGCGCCTGTCTGCCCGAACGGCGCCTCGACGAACTCGAAATCCAGGTTCAGCGCGACCGTCTGCGGCTGGTCGCTGATGGGGATCGGAACGCCGCCCGGCTGATCGACATCGACTACGCCGTCGAGCACGGCATCGACGAACAGGGACAGGGTTTCGCTGGCCGTCGCTGTGAAAGTGGGATCATCGAAGCTCACGACATTGGCCGTGAACACGATCTCGCCCAGGTCGACATCTGAATCCGGCGGCGGCTCGACCGTGAAGGTACCGGTGAACGACGGCGGCGGCGTGGTCCCGACAAAGGTCAACGTGACGGTCTGCGACTCGCCATTGGGGTTCGGGATCACCGGCCCGACATCGATCACCCAACCAGGCAGCTGAAGGCCCGAGAAGTCATAGACGAATTCGTCCACACAGGATCCGGTGATGACGAACTGAATATCCGTCAAACCGCCCGGTCCGCCAGTGACACCGGCATTGAGCGAGACGGTGTTGGCCGGGTCCGATCCGCTGCTGTCTTCGCTGATGAACGCGCGCCCCGGACCGGGCGTCACATTGACGAAAGCACTGATGGGGACAAAGCCGCCAAGCGCGGAGAAGGTGCCGAAGGGCTCAAACTGGTCGATGAACGGATCGAATGGCAGCAGCCCGAACTGCAGTTCGGTGAAGCCCAGCAGGTCGGTCACACCGAACGGGACCGGCGGACCACCAATACTGGCAGGGTCGAAGGTGAAGCCGCTGGCGGCATCGCCCGCGACCGGAATGGCCGGCTGCCCACCGGGGCCGGCGGCAGGCTCAAGCACCTCGCCCGTCAGTTCTTCGGCCAACTCGCGCAAGAGGGCGATCACCTCGGCATCCGTGAGGTCCGCGTCTTCCGCGATCACGCCTTCGTCGATTGCCTGCTGAATGAACTGTTCGACCGTGATGCCGAAGTCTTCCAGCGCGGGTCCGAATTCGGGCGGCAGCAGATCCGACTCCGCAACCTCCACGGGCGGCTCCGTGTCGTCGGCAAGCGCCGGATCGGCGAGGGTGTCGGGTGTCGGATCAGCGTCGGGGGCGGGTGTCGGCGTGGTCGTTATCTGCTGGGCGAATTCGGTCAGCAGAGCGACGATGCCGGGATCGGAAAGGTTCGCCTCCGCCGGGATGGCCCCTTCGGCGATCGCCTGCTCCAGGAACTCCTCCGGCGAGACGTTCAGTTCCGCCAGATCGTCCAGCAGCGGCTGCGGCAGCTCCGCCGCTGTCGGCGCGGGTGTGTCGTCGGCCGCGGCCGGCTCAGGCTCTGCGGCAGCTTCGCCCGGCGTGTCCGTCGACAATGGCAGATCGTCGACCGGCTCGGCCTGCGCCGTTTCGAGGTCTGCCTGCGCTACCTGTATCGGGGTGCCGGGCGCATCGCCCGTCGCTTGGGAACTGCCATCGCCATTGGTCCCGGTGCCGAACGTAAGGTTGCTACGATCGTCCATCTTCGCCGCTCCCAAGCTGGATTTCGACCGCCCGCTTCCGGTCGACTGATGCCCCTGGGTCCTGGACGGCAGAATCCGAAGGGTGGAGCTGCGCCCAGGCATTCCGATCCGGCATGCCAATTGCCGAACCCGCCGCAGCCGCGCTGCGGTCTATTCGTTACTAAAATCCTAACAAACGGGTTCGCGGAGGGTCAAAGTCAATATCCCCGAAAGCAATATACCAGGGTATGACTACAACCGAAGAAACACACTGCTATGGTATGCGCTTTGTCATCAAGAAGTCACGGATTTCGAGCAATCTCAAAGGGATAGAACATCTCATTAGTCAGAACATGAAGCGAAACCGGTTAATATCTCTGAGAGGTTTTATCCGCATTTGGCTCAAGGGGCGCGGACTGCCGGTCATCAGGCAAGGCGAGCATGCACCACCAGCGCCGTCACCTTGCCTTCCCCCAGCAGCTTCAAGGCTTCCAGACGATGCAGGCCGCTCACCAGCACATAGCGCTCAGCATCAGGGCGGACCTGGATCGGCGTCTTCTGTCCGCTTTCCTGAATGCTCTCGGCCAGCGACAGAACCTTCTCCTCATCCACCGGCTTTCTGAGCTTCATGGGAATGTAGATCTCGTCGATTCCGATCTCGACTGGCCGCAGAACCATGGTCGCCGCTCCCCTCTCCCGGCGAAGGCCGAAGCGGAGGGTCATTCAGATCATCGCAATCGAGGCCCGTCCGATCGAGGCGCCATCGCCAACGTCACCATAGTGTCACACAGATCGGCGAACGCAACCCACCCGGGCGGCGGCGCCGTCTCCCGGTTCGGTAGACCGGTCCGCGGCCTTGCGGGCGCCCGATTGCGCGGGTATCTGAGCCGTCCCATGACCCACCGTATGGCTGAAGCCTTCTGGATCCTCGCGCCCGGCACTGGCGCAGTGCGGCCCTGCCCCGTACCGCCCGCCGAAGACGGAAGCGTCACGGTACGCACCTGCTACACCGGCGTAAGCCGGGGGACGGAAAGCCTGGTCTTCATGGGCCGTGTTCCCCCCAGCCAGTACGACGCAATGCGCGCGCCCTTCCAGGAAGGGGCATTTCCCGCACCCGTCAAGTATGGCTATTCGGCCGTCGGCGAAGTGATAGAGGGGCCGGCAGAGCTGATCGGCCGGCACGTGTTTGCGCTGCACCCGCATCAGACGGCGTTCACAATCCCGACCGAAGCCGCGGTGCCTCTGCCGGAGGCCGTGCCTCCGGGCCGGGCGATCCTGGCCGCCAACATGGAAACCGCCATCAATGCCTTGTGGGACGCGCGCGCGTGTGTCGGCGACCGCATCGCCGTTGTGGGCGCCGGCGTCGTCGGCTGCCTTGTCGGCTATCTGGCCGGTCGCCTACCTGGGACCGACGTCGTTCTGATCGACGTCGACGAAACCAGGCGCGATGTCGCAGAGCGGCTCGGCATCGGCTTCGCGGTCGCGACGGATACACACGGCGAGGCGGACCTGGTCTTCCATGCCAGCGCCACCGAAGCAGGCCTGGCGACAGCCCTCTCTCTGGCAGGCTTCGAAGCGGAGATCATTGAGCTTAGCTGGTTCGGCGACGCACGGCCGGCGCTTTGCCTGGGCGAGGCGTTTCACAGCCGCCGGCTCAGCCTGAGGGCATCGCAGGTGGGCGCCGTCAGCCCGGCCCGTCGGTCCCGTAGGACCCACCGCGACCGTCTAGCCCTGGCCCTGCGACTGCTGCGCGACGACCGCTTGGACGCGTTGGTAACGGGCGAAAGCAGCTTCCACGACCTGCCGCAGACTATGGCCGACTTGGCCGATGGCCCCAAAGGCGTACTGTGCCACCGCATCGCCTATCCCTGATGGATCAACCGGACGGAAACACCGAATGTTCACTGTCACCGTGCGCGATCACTTCATGATTGCCCATAGCTTCCGAGGCGCCGTCTTCGGCCCGGCCCAGGCGCTGCATGGCGCCACCTATGTGGTGGACGTGGAGTTCCGCCGGCCGGACCTGGACCCCGACGGTATTGTCGTGGATATCGGCAGGGCGACGGAGGCCCTGCGCGCCATCCTGGCCGCCCTCAACTATCGCAACCTGGATGACGAACCGGACTTCGCAGGCCGGAACACAACCACGGAATACCTGGCAAAGGTCGTCTGTGATCGCATGGTGGACAAGCTGGACAGCGGCGACCTGGGCGCGCACGCATCGGGCGTTTCCGGCCTGCGCGTGACGCTGCACGAGAGCCACGTGGCATCGGCCAGCTACGAGACGGCCCTTGGCGGCTGAGATCAGCCCGGCAACGGCGTTCGTCGTTCCAGGCGATCCGGAAACCAAGACAGGCGGCTTCATCTACGATCGCCGTGTGGTCGAGGGCCTGCGAGCGGCGGGCCGTCGCGTCGATACGATCCGACTGCAGGACGGGTTTCCCTGTCCCGCCCCCGACGGCCTGGCCGGATTTGCCGCCGCCCTTGAGGGAATTGAGCCGGCGACGGTGACTGTTGTCGACGGACTGGCCTACGGCATCGCCCCGGACCTGGCAGAACGCCATGCGGACCGATTGCGGCTGGTCGCCCTGGTCCACCACCCGCTTGCGCTGGAGACCGGGCTTCGCGACGCGGAGCGCGCGTCTCTCGCCGACAGCGAACGTAAGGCTCTCCGCTACGCGACGCGGGTGATCGCCACCAGCCGCACCACTGCGGATCTGCTAACCGCCGATTTCGGCGTCCGGCCTGAGCGCCTCGGCGTAGTCACGCCCGGCACGGATCCTGCCCCTCAAGCCGTGGGATCGGCTGACGCGACACCCACGATCCTCTGCGTTGCGACGGTGACCGCTCGCAAGGGCCATACGGTCCTGCTCGACGCGTTGGCAAGCCTTCGCGACCTGCCGTGGCGGCTCAACTGCGCCGGCAGTCTTGAGCGCGATCCGCAGACTGTGGAGAAGGTCCGCCGGAGAGTGCGCGAGCACGGACTGCAGGACCGTGTTCACCTGCTGGGCGATGTGGACGGAACGAAGCTTGAATCCCTCTACCACCAGGCGGATCTCTTCGCCCTGGCGAGCCATTTCGAGGGTTTCGGCATGGTCCTGACCGAGGCAACCGCTCGCGGCCTGCCGATCGTGGCCACGGCCGGCGGGGCGGTCGCGACGACCGTTGCTCCGGAGGCGTCGATGCTGGTGCCAACCGGCGACAGCTTGGCCCTGTCCGAGGCCCTGCGCGCGCTCCTTACCGACCACAGCCTGCGGAAGCGTCTGCAAGCCGGTGCGCGCGAAGCCCGGCTGCGTCTTCCGAATTGGGCGGATACTGCATCGGCCTTTGCCGATCAACTGCGCATTGCCGAAGCCGCTCCAAGGGTGTAGCTGCGAAGACAGGACAGATGTCCGGCATCGGCCACGCCCGCGCAAAGGGGAGCCGCCAAGGGGGACCTGGGAGATTGAGCACCTTCACCGCCGACTGGCTTCGGCTTCGCGAATCCTACGACCATCGCGCTCGCGGAACCTGGGACTATCCTTTGCCGGCCCTCGCGCCTCGATCTGGCCCGCTTTCGATCATCGATCTGGCCACCGGCACCGGTTCCAACTTGCGCTTTCTGGCACCACGGCTTTCCGGCGACCAGACTTGGCGGCTCCTCGATCACGATGCGATGCTGCTTGGCGAAGGACAGAAGCAGGTGGAAGCCTGGGGCGTGTCGCAGCGCTACTCCATGGAACGCGCGCCCGAAGGGCCGATGCGCCTGGTCCGTGATGGTCAGAGCATCGCCTTCACGTTCGAGCAGCGGGATCTGTCCCCCGGCATCACCATCGGCCTGATCGAGCAGGCCGATCTGGTGACCACGTCGGCCCTGATCGATCTGGTGTCCATGCACTGGATCGGCAGTCTGGTGGCCTGCTGCCGCGCCAAACGGGTGCCGCTGGTCTTCGGCCTCAATTACGACGGCCGGATCGACTGGCGACCGGAAGACCCTCAGGATGCAGCCGTAGCCATTCTGGTCAATCGCCACCAGCGCAGCGACAAGGGCATGGGCCTTGCCGTTGGACCGGAGGCCCACCGCCACACCGAAGACTGCCTGCGCCGCTACGGCTATACCGTGGTAAGCACGACCACCGACTGGGTGCTCACGCCGGACGACGATGCGCTGCAGGCGGCGCTGCTGGCGGACTGGGCGGCGGCGGCCAGGGCAGTGGCGCCCCAATCCGATGAGATGATCACGACGTGGCAAACCCAACGCGAGGCGTTGATCGCCGACCGGCAGTCCTGGCTGACCGTCGGTCACCGCGATGTGTGCGCCTGGATGCCGTGACCGCCGGCAATCAGCCGCCGCCGGGCGTCAGCCGGCAGTCGTAGAGGATATCCGCCCCCATCGCGTAGGTCCGGAATTCGGGCCGCATCGCATCGGAAAGGCCGGCGATTTCCGGCAACGTGATGCTGGGACGGCCCGACCCGATCAGGATCGGCGCGATGGCCAGTTGCAGGCGATCGAGCTGCCCAGCACGCAGGAAGCGAGACACGGTGAGCCCGCCGCCTTCCACCAGAATGCAGTGAAGGCCGCGCCGCGCCAGGCTTTCGAGGATCGACTGCGGCGGCAGGTGGTCACCGCTGCCGTCGATACCGACGAATTCCGGCCACAGGCCGTTGCTCTTGGTCCCGGCGCGTGCGGCATCGCAGATGACCAGGGTCGGCGCCGACCGGTCCGTAAAGACGCGCCTGTCCGATGGCAGCTTCCGGCCGCGGTCGATCACCACGCGGATGGGGCTATCGCCGGGAACGCGCCGGGTCGTCAGCAGCGGGTCGTCCAGCGCGACTGTCCCGCCGCCCACCAGCACGGCGTCTGCCAGCGCGCGCAGGCGATGCAGGTGGTCCAGGTTCTCGCTGCCATTGACATAGTGGGACGACCCGTTGGCAGTGGCGATACGCCCGTCCAGGCTCTGCCCGAGATGGCCGACCGCATGCGGCCGATCCGGACCGGCGACGGCCATCGGCGCATGCAGCTCGATCAACGCTGCTGCATCGGGATCGGCCGGTACCGCCAGCCGGACCGATCCATCCGCAGCGACCTCGGCAAGCAGAACGCCGCCGGTGGTGGAGACCCTGAGCGGCAGCCGCTCACCCCGCCGGCAGCGACGCCGGATCTCCAGCAGGAGAGACCAGGCGCCGTCGTTGTCGATCCGAGGCAGTGCCGTTACCCCTGCAGCTGCGCATAGATGTCGCCGGCCCCTTCGTCGGACTGGCGCGCCCTCAGCCAAGCCACGAGGTCCTGCGCGGCGACCCAGCGATCCCAATGGAACGCCATGCTCTCGCCGACGGAGACATTGAACCGGTACGGGCCGAGCGCGCACAGGCGATCCACCGCCTCGAGGCTCACCTCGATCGCAGGCGGGACATACTCGATGGACAGCAGGGGCAACGGCCTGGTCAGGCCCTGCAGGACCTCCGCCTCGTAGCCCTCCACATCGATCTTGCAGAAGTGCGGCACGCCATGCTCGCCGATCAATGCGTCCAGCGTCGTCGCCCTCACCTTCACCGGATCCTCCCAGCGGACCCAGGAGAAGCCGGAGCTCCTTCGGACCTCCGTGATCCACTGCTTGGACACGGTGCTGACGGTCGGCGTGCGGCGGCTGACGAACAGGTCGATGGTGCCGGGCGCTGCAGCCAAGGCCGTCTCCACCAGGGTGAAGCCGGGCCGCGACCGGCACCACCAGGCGAGCATCTGGGCGAAGTCGGGCTGCGGCTCCACCGCAACGACCCTGGCGCCGAGATTGAGCCAGCAGCGGCTGCGGTTGCCGAGATGCGCCCCGATATCGAAGCAGAGTGTGCCCGGTCCCACGAACTGACAATAGAACCGCGACAGCCGCCGCAGATAGACGGGCTTGCCGTAATACATCGCGAACGAACGGGCGATGCCTCTCGCGCGATCCAGGTGCTGGACAATGGCCATCCGCGACTCTACTGCCGAATTGCTTCCAGTTCGATCATGGGCACAATGCCATTCTCCGCCCAGCCGGCTTCGGCGGCATAGGTGATGTTTGGTTGCCCGCGCTTTATCACCTTCCGCACGGATCTGCCGATCACATAGTTGTGGCCCGAGGGACCGTGACCGATCCCGTCTGAAGCCACCCGGCAGTCGAGGCACATCCGATATGGTCAACCGGGAAGGCGACTGACAGGTGCACCAGGCCGATGCGATAGTGCACGGTGCCGAGTCCTCATGGACAGCGGCAATACGAAAACCGAACCCATCGTTCCCGCAGTTGAGGTCATCTCCCACCGATGCTCCAGCGAGGCCCGAATCCAGCTTGCATTCGCTGGTATGCAGTATTTCCGCCGCCAGGATGGGATGGTCGCATAGGCACGGCCGCGCGGCACCGCGAGCCCGCTGGCCTTGATGGTTCCGACGTCATCGAGGGTAAACTTTGCCGTCTATGTTTTTCTGCTTCATTAACCCATCGAACAGTTGACGGCGGCATGGGCTGTCGGCAAGTTTGCCGGCCCGTGCCAAACCCGGTCGACAACGCGCCGACCGGGTTTCGTACGTCGTAAACGGTGTGCAGGACGCTTTCCGATATGTCATCCCTTTCCGCAGCCGCTGCCGCTGAGGCGGACGCGACGCCGCTCGATGAGACTTATCGTGTCATGGCCAACGCCATTCGCGCGTTGTCCATGGACGCCGTCGAGCGTGCGAAATCTGGCCACCCCGGCATGCCGCTGGGTATGGCCGATGTGGCCACGGTGCTGTTTGCCCGCCATCTCGCGTTCGATCCCAAACATCCGACCTGGCCGGACCGCGACCGCTTCGTGCTGTCGGCCGGACACGGGTCGATGCTGCTCTACAGCCTGCTCTATCTGACGGGCTATGAGGCCATCACCATCGACCAACTGCGGCTGTTCCGTCAGATGGGGTCCCTGACGGCGGGTCATCCTGAAGCCGATGCGTCCCACGGCATCGAGACGACGACCGGCCCTCTGGGCCAAGGGTTCGCCAATGCCGTCGGCATGGCCCTGGCCGAGCGGTCGATGAATGCACGGTTCGGCGATGGCCTGGTTGACCATTTCACCTACGTGATCGCCAGCGACGGCGATCTGATGGAAGGCATCAGCCACGAGGCGGCGTCGCTGGCCGGGCACATGAAGCTGAACCGGCTGATCGTTCTGTTTGACGACAACGGCATCTCCATCGACGGGCCGACGTCTCTGACGGTCAGCGACGACACGCCGGCCCGGTTCCGCGCGCTTGGATGGGATGTGACCGTCGTCGACGGCCATGACATGTCCGCCGTCGATCAGGCGCTGACACAGGCCCGCGCTTCCGACAAGCCGTCGCTGATATGCTGCCGCACGGTGATCGGCTTCGGCGCTCCGACAAAGGCGGGGTCTGAAAGCTCGCACGGCGCGCCCTTAGGTGCGGACGAGATTGAAGGTGTGCGCCAGGCGATCGACTGGCCGCACGCCCCCTTCGAAGTTCCCGACCCGATCCTGCGCCAATGGCGTGCCGTCGGCGCCGCCGGACAGACGGAGCGTCAGGCATGGGAGGCCCGCCTTGCGGCGGCCGAGCCCGAGCGGCGCGAAGCCTTCCAGGCCGCATTTGACGGTCGGCTTCCAGAGGATCTCGACTGGCATATCGCCCACTACAAGCGCGAGGCCATTGCCGAACAGCCGAAGCTGGCCACACGCCAGGCCTCCGGCGAAGTGCTGGCCATGCTGCTGCCGAAGATCCCGGCGCTGATCGGTGGATCCGCCGATCTCACTGGGTCGAATTCGGCAAAGCCGAAGGGCGCGGCGCAGGCCGTCAGCCCCGAAGACTATTCTGGCCAGTTCGTTCACTACGGTGTGCGCGAGCATGCCATGGGCGCCATGATGAACGGGCTGGCCCTGCATGGTGGGTGCATCCCGTACGGCGGTACGTTCCTGATTTTCTCCGATTACTGCCGACCGGCCATTCGTCTGTCTGCGATGATGAAGCAGCGGGTGGTTTACGTAATGACCCATGACTCCATCGGCCTTGGCGAAGACGGGCCAACCCATCAGCCCATCGAACAGATTTCCAGCCTGCGCTGTGTCCCCGGTCTGACCGTGATGCGGCCGGCCGATGCGGTGGAGACGGCCGAGTGCTGGGAGATCGCGCTGAAGCAGGTCGATGGTCCGTCGCTGCTGGCGCTGACGCGCCAGAGCGTGCCGATGCAGCGGCTGCAGCACACGGATGAGAACCTGTCGGCTCGAGGGGCCTATGTCCTGGCAGACAGCCCCAATCCCAAGGTGACGATCATCGCTACGGGGTCGGAGGTAGCGATCGCCATCGGCGCGCGCGAGCTCTTGGAGGCGGATGGGATCGCCGTGCGTGTCGTCTCCATGCCTTGCGCACGCCTCTTCGACGAGCAGCCGAAAGCCTATCGGGATTCGGTAATCGATGGCAGCACACTGCTCGTCGCTGTTGAGGCCGGTATTCGCCAAGGCTGGGGGAATTACATTGGTCGCGAAGGAATATTCATAGGAATGTCTTATTTCGGCGCGTCCGCACCCTATCCTGAGCTTTATAAGCATTTCGGAATTACGTCGAATGCCATTGCCGAGGCGGTCAAGCTGCGCTTTAACTAGGCCCACCGTATCCATTGGAGGGACGCATGGCTGTCAAGGTAGGCATCAGCGGATTTGGCCGCATCGGGCGACTGGTGCTGCGATCCATTTTTGAAAGCGGCCGGACCGATGTTGAGGTCGTGGCGATTAACGATCTGGCCGATCTGAAAACGAATGCGCACCTGCTCAAGTACGACAGCGTCCACGGGCGCTACCCGGGCGAGATCTCGGTGGAAGGCGACACGCTTATCGTCGACGGCCACCGCATCAAGAGCCTGCAGGAGCGCGACCCCACGAAACTGCCCTGGGGCGACATGGGCGTGGACATCGCCTTCGAATGCTCCGGCATCTTCACCAAGCGCCCGGATGCCGCCAAGCATCTCGAAGCCGGCGCAAAGAAGGTGCTGATCAGCGCACCTGGCACGGATGAAGACATCACGGTCGTCTACGGCGTGAACGACGACCAGCTGACGGCCGATCACAAGATCGTCTCCAATGCGTCGTGCACGACCAACTGCCTTGCCCCGCCGGTCTACGTGATCAACAACGCGATCGGTATCAGCCACGGGTTCATGACCACGATCCACTCGTACACCGGCGATCAGCGGATCCTGGACACGATGCACAAGGACCTTCACCGCGCCCGTGCCGCCGCTCTCAGCATGGTCCCCACCTCCACCGGTGCAGCCCGCGCCGTCGGCAAGGTGCTGCCTGAGATGAAGGGCAAGCTGGACGGTGTTGCCATCCGCGTGCCGACGCCGAACGTGTCGTTGGTCGACCTCAAATTCGTCGCCAAACGCGATACCTCGGTCGAAGAGATCCAGAATGCGATCAAGGAAGCGGCCAGCGGCAACAAGCTGAAGGGCATCCTCGGCTATTACGAAGAGCCGCTGGTGTCGATCGACATGAACCACGACCCGCATTCGTCGATTTTCGCCATCAACGAAGTGAAGGTCGTTGAAGGCAATTTCTGCCGGATCATGAGCTGGTACGACAACGAGTGGGGCTTCGCCAACCGGATGTCCGACACGGCCATAAAGATGGCCGCGCTCGGCTGAACCGGCGTCCCGGTCTCCTAGCGTCAGGGGCGCCTGCCGACGGCAGGCGCCCTTCGTCTATCCGCCGATATCCGGTTCGTCGCCCGGAAGCTCGGCAACGCCCAGCCGGCGGCGCTGCACCAGGAAGAACTCCTCGCGCGGCGAGTTGTCGGTGACGATCACCCGCAGGCTCACCTGCTGACCCGGTCCAACGCTGGCCCCGCCGAAGACAACGCTGTCGCGGGGTTCGTCCGTGCCCGCCGCGGCGGTGTACCGGTCGGAGCCGAACAGGCGCTCGCCGATCGTATCCTGGCCGAACGACAGCCCGTCGTGATAGTCGCTGTCCCGTCCCCGCTCTTCTTGCAGTTCCAGGCTGAACTCCTGCCACGCCTGGCCGGTCGCGTTGATCGCGATCTTCGTCAGCGCAAACCCGGCAAAGTGGTTGGACCGGACCGGATTTCCGAACTCGGACGTCAGGCCGCGGATGACCAGCACCGCAGGGCCGTTGTCCGTGATCTCTTCCACCAGCACGAACGGATCGTCCGCACTGCCGGTTCCCGAACCCTCGATGATGCGGAAGCCGCCCAATTCGTCGCTGAAGGTGATGCCGTTCAGCGTCACAGGTTCCGCATGGGCGATCGCGGCTGTGAGCATGATTGCGGCGAACGACACCGCCGCTGTCGTGCTGCACCGGGCTGGGGGTGCGGCTCCGCCGCCATTGCTGCGCTCAAGATCCGGCAAAGTCCGCTTCTACCTCCATGGCCAGGCAACGATCCCCATCGACAGCAAAGGGCAGCGCCGACGGTCCGCCGGCCGTGCCGCAGATCTTGTAGGGGTGAGTGTCCAGCAAAGCCCGGATCGTGCGAAGCGATAACCGGGTCGCGGGCCCGTGGGGCATGTTGTCACGTACCGGCTCTGCAAGCGCCTTCGCCATCGGGTCGCGGAAGATGCGGTGCCCAATCTTGCTCTGCCCTACGCGGTGGTCGGTTGCTGTCGTCGTCATAGGCGGCGGTCTTCACTTGGCGAACCATCTCGGCTCGCGGACCCCCAGTGTGATCCGGTCCGGGCCCCACTGGCAAGCCGGCCGGTCCCGTTGCAAGCAACGGTCTTCCGGATCCAGCCAAGCAGCAGCTTGCAGGACCCGAGCCCGCTTGTCTTTAGTGCGCAGGCCATGGACAGGATTGCCATCCGCATCTACGGCCTCGATGACGCGCTGGAAGCAGCCGAAGCGGCGGCAGATCTCGGCTGCCCTCTGGCGCTGATCAGCGCGCCGGGCGCTGGGTATTGGGCGGGGCCACTCTGGTTCGCCGCACTGATCGACGAAGTGCGCAGCCGCCATCCGAACGTGCCGCTATCGGCCACACTGGACTGCGGCGCCTACGCGGGCGCAGTATTGGCCTCGATCCGCGCCGGCGTGCCCCGCATCCTGTTCGCCGGCGATGCTGCTACAGCCGAAAGGCTGGCCGACATGGCCCGTGCTGGCGGCTTGACGCTGCTGACGCAACCGCCGAGAGTCGCAGATCCAAGAAATTCTTTTAACAAAGCTACTTTTTGGCGATCGACGTTACTGGATCAATGACGTACAGCATGCTGCGCCTGTAAGGCGTTCAGATCGCGGTCTGCGGATCGTTGATGGCCCAACGGTCCGCCTTAGGCTCTGCGAGTTCATCCAGCAAGGAACCGTTGGACATGAAAACGACTCAACGCGTGAAGAAGATCCTCTCGTACTACGAGAGTGACAATCCGGGAACCAAGGCGAACCTCGCCCGCATCCTGATGACCGGAAAGCTGGGCGGCACAGGGAAGATGGTCATCCTGCCGGTTGACCAGGGGTTGGAGCATGGGCCAGCGCGGAGCTTCTCCGTCAATGCTCCGGCATATGATCCGCACTATCTCTACCAGCTGGCGCTTGATGCCGGGCTAAACGCCTATGCCGCCCCGCTGGGGCCGCTGGAGGCCGGGGCCGACACCTTCGCCGGCCAGATCCCGCTGATCCTGAAGGTCAACAGCTCCAACAGCCTGGCGCGGGCGAAGGAAGCGCCGGACCAGTCGATCACCGCGTCGGTCAAGGACGCGCTCAGGATCGGTGCCGGCTTCATCGGCTTCACGATCTATCCGGGCTCCGACCTGCAGTTCGAGATGATCGAAGAAATCCGCGAGATGGCCGCGGAGGCCAAGTCGTACGGCCTCGCCGTCGTCATCTGGTCGTACCCGCGCGGCGGTGCGCTGTCCAAGGCGGGCGAGCTGGCCATGGATGTCGGCGGCTACGCGGCCTATATCGCGGCAGCGCTGGGCGCCCATATCATCAAGGTGAAGCTGCCGAGTGCCGACATCGAGCAGGGCGAGGCGCAGAAGGCCTATGACGCGGGCAACGTGCCCATCGCGACGCAAGCCGAGCGGGTGCGCCACGTGATGCAGTGCAGCTTCAACGGCCGGCGCATCGTCGTCTTCTCCGGCGGTGCGGCCAAGGGGGCCGATGCGGTTTACGAGGACGCCCGCGCGATCCGCGACGGCGGCGGCAACGGCTCCATCATCGGCCGCAACAGCTTCCAGCGGTCGCGCGAAGACGCCCTGGCGCTGCTTGAGCGGATCATCCGCATCTACAAGGGCCAGGACGACTGACAGCCGACAGCGGCGCCGGCTGCCGCCTCTACCTGATCACGCCCGAACGGTTCGAGCCTGACACCCTCGGGCGTGATTTGGCACCGGTGCTGGACGCCGGCTCGGTCGCTTGCCTGGAACTGCGCCTGGCGACGGACGACGACGATGCGTGGCGGAAGGCGATTACCGCGCTCCGCCCCATCGTCCAGGGCCGCGGCATCGCCTTCCTCCTGTGCGGCCGGCCAACCCTCGCCCGTGAGACGGGATGTGACGGCGTGGTGATCGGCCCCGGGACCCCGTTCCGGTCGGCGCGCGACACCGTCGGCCCGCAGGCGATCGTCGGCGTCCACTGCGGCACGAGCCGTCACGACTCCATGCTGGCCGGAGAACGCGGCGCGGACTTCGTGGGACTGGCCCCCGACCCTGACCTGATCGGCTGGTGGGTTGAGATGATGGAGCCGCCCTGCGTAGCTTTCGCTGATGGCGGCGACCTTCGCGCCTGCGTGGCCGCCGGCGCCGACTTCATGGCCGTCGGGGAACGCGTCTGGAGCCATCCCGAGGGCGCCGTCGCCGGTCTGCGGGAGACCTTGGCGACCCTGGCCAGCGACCGTTAAGACCCTGGCAAGTCCTCGCTGCTATCCTGGGTCTTGAGCGTTATCAAGGCTTGGGCTCGGGACATGCGCACACTTCTTCTGACCAGCATCGCGGCCTCTGTGCTGCTGGCCGGCTGCGCCGACAACCCGCCGCTCTCGCGCGACCCGACGATCGGTGAAGTGGGTGGCACGGCCGCGGTGGGGATCGCCGCCGCCGCAGTGATCAGCGGCCCGCTGGCGCTCGGTGCCATCGCCGGTGCGGCCAGCACCGTGGTCGACCCCGACACGCGCATGTCGGAGATCTTCACCGGCGGATATTACCGCCACCGCCCCCGGGTGTGCCGCACCTTGAACGACTGCGTGTTCTCCGGCGCCCACTGAGCGCCTGCCTCCCTGCCCGTCTTCCTTCGTCTGGCGCGTCTGCGACACTCTCGGTCGCTGACCGGCGTTTGCCCATGCGGACTGCGCTGTTTAGATGGTGAGAATCATCCAGCAGATCGTCCGGTATTGGCGAGGGACTGAGGGGTAAGGTTTCACGGGAAGCACCCGTGGCCGGCCCCGTTGGCGGAGAGTGGATCATGGCAAGGTTTCCGGAAAAGGCGAATGTCGTCATCGTCGGCCTGGGCGGGATCGTCGGATCGTCGGTCGCCCACCACCTGATCGAGCGCGGGTGGGACGATATCGTCGGCATCGATGCCTCGGCGATCCCGACCGATATCGGCTCCACCTCACACGCCTCGGATTTCTGCTACGGCACGGCCCACGACTTCCTTTCGTGCTGGACCACCCGCTATTCCATCGCCTTCTACGAGCGCATGGGCCGTTACGCCAAGGTCGGCGGGCTCGAAGTCGCACGCGTCGGCGACGATGCGCGAATGGACGAGATCAAGCGCAAGGTGGCGTCAGGCAAGGCCTTCGGCACCGGCGTGCGCCTGGTGACCCCTGCGGAGATCAAGGAGAAGTTCCCGCTGATCGAGGAAGACCTGGTGCAGGGCGGCATGTGGGACCCGCATGCCGGGCTGGTTGTCCCCCGCTCCCAGGTCGTCTGCGGGGAACTGGTGGATGCTGCCATGGCGACTGGCAAGCTGCAGGCCTTCGCCAACACGCCCGCCACCGGCCTGGTGATCGAGGAGGGCCGCATCAGGGGCGTCGAGACCCCGCGCGGCACCATCCACGCCGATCATGTGGTCGTCTGCGCGGGGCTGTGGGGGCGCATGGTCGCCGAGATGGCGGGCGAGGACCTGCCGATCATGCCGGTCGACCACCCGCTGCTCTGGTTCGGGCCTTACGAGGAGTTTGCGGGCACGGGCAAAGAGATCGGCTGGCCCCTGCTGCGCGACCAGGGCAACTCCGCCTATATGCGCGACACCGGTGATCCGAAGACCACCGAAGGCGGCATGATCGAATGGGGCTATTACGAGGAGAACACGCCCCGCCTGGTGCACCCGCGCGACATCCTGGACAAGACGGAGGCCCGCCTCTCCCCCTCCCAGCGCGACCTGGAGATCGAGCAGGTCATGGAGCCGCTGGAACGCGCGATGGAGCTGACCCCGATCCTGGCGGAGCTCGGGTACGACCCCAAGCGCTCCTTCAACGGCCTGCTTCAGGTCACGACGGACGGCGGCCCGTCGATCGGCGAAAGCCAGGCGGTGCGCGGTCTCTGGTACGCCGTCGCCATCTGGATCAAGGACGGCCCCGGCATGGCCAAGCTGCTGGTCGACTGGATGACCGACGGCCGGACGGAGATCGACCACCACGCCATCGACTATGCGCGCTTCTACCCGTTCCAGACGCAGGCGGATTTCATCCACGCCCGCTGCACCGAAACGGCGATGAAGATCTACAACCCCGCCGTCCACCCGCGGGAACCGTTCGCGGGCGGCCGCAACGTTCGGCGCAGCCCCTTCTATGAGCGGGAGGTGGCGCTGGGCGGCTATTTCATGGAGCTGGGCGGCTGGGAGCGCGCTCACGGCTATGCCAGCAACGAGCACCTGTTGGAGAAATATGCCAACCAGGTGCCGGTGCGGGAGAACGAGTGGGACAACCGCCACTTCTGGCGCGTCTCCAACGCCGAGCATCTGCAGATGAGTGCCGATGTCGGCATGGTGAATCTCTCGCACTTCGCCATCTACGACGTGACCGGCCCCGACCATGTGGCGTTCATGGAATATCTGTGCGTCGCGAAGGTCGGCGGCGATGCCCAGATCGGCAAGGGCATCTATACGCATTTCCTGGACGGGCACGGCATGGTGCGGGCCGATTTCACGGTGTTCCGCATGAGCGACCGTATCCGCTTCATCGACGGTGCGGATGCCGGCAACCGCGACTTCACCTACATGAAGCGCATGGCCGCCGATCTCGGCTATGACGTCACGGTCACCGACCGGTCGACCGAGCTCGTCACCATCGGCATCTGGGGCCCGAACGCCCGCGCCAGCCTGCAAGAGGTGGTGGAAGACCCCGACGCGCTGACCCACGACAACTTCCGCTTCGCCACCATCAAGCCGGTCCGCATCGCCGGCAAGGACGTGATGGCCTTCCGCATCTCCTACGTCGGCGAGCAGGGGTTTGAGCTGCACATGGCCTATGACGACGCCCTGGCCGTGTGGGACGCGATCCGTGCGCAGAACGTGATGGCATTCGGGGTGGAGACCTATGCCAACTCCCGCCGCATGGAAAAGAGCCTGCGCCTGCAGAACGCCGACCTGCTGACCGAATACAACCTCTTGGAAGCCGACCTCGCCCGCCCGAAGGTGAAAGACGCCGATTTCGTCGGCAAGGCGGCGTACCTGGAGCACCGCGCGAGGCCGCACCAGCCGGCGATCCTTTGCACATTCGTGATCACCGACAACCGCGATTCAACCGGCGTGCTGCGCTATCCAGTCGGCACCCTGCCGATCATGGACGCCAATACGGGCGAGACCCTGGTCGACGCTGAAGGCCGCCATTCCTACACCACGTCGATCGCCTACGGCCCCGCCATCGGCAAAAACATTGCGCTCGGCTACCTGCCCCGCGAACACGCCGTCAAAGGCAAGACGTTCCAGGTGGAGTATTTCGGCGAAACCTATCCCGTCGAAGTGGCGGGCGTTGGCTACGAACCCCTCTACGACCCGGAAAACCTGAAGCCGCGGTCGTGACGCGGAGAGGGCGACCGACACGGCCGCCCCCTCAACCCGACCATCGGGGACACCTCAGCTGGTGCGCTGGCAGGTGATGGTCGCGACGCGGTGGCAGTTGCCGAAGCCGGTCGACCGGCAGACAGACTGGTCGCCCAGCCGCACATTCGTCTGCCCAATCACGGTGTTGCGGGAATAGGACGAAATCCCCTGGTCATAACCCTGCTGCTGG
The DNA here is from genome assembly GCA_028285185.1 of Anaerolineae bacterium. Taxonomy (GTDB): domain Bacteria; phylum Pseudomonadota; class Alphaproteobacteria; order DSM-16000; family Inquilinaceae; genus JACKIG01. The sequence goes on from JANQQD010000116.1 coordinate 44,536, forward strand.
CAGAACAAATCGATCTGCCGCTGCTGGCGGCAGGACCCCTCGGCATAGCAGAGATCCACCCAACGGCCACCGACTTGGGGATCGTTGAAGGTCCGCGTCTGCACCTGCGGCGGCGGGGGTTCCCCGGGGCCACCGCCGCCCGGATTGCCGCCCGGCGGGGGCATCGTGATACAGGCGCCCAGCATGCCGGTGGCGGCAACCATGGCGAGGGTAAGGGCGGTGCGACGGATCTGTGCTCCAAACATGACATCCTCCTTGGGGTTTGAACCGCCGCGCCAGTGCGGCCGTTCCATGCCCCAGAAGGTACGAACCAAGATCCATCCACCCCATGGGGTCGACACCCCATATTCGGTAGGCTCCCGCACGGCCGCCCGGCAACGACGATGGTCGCGCCCGACCGCACCAGCTGGCGACGCTCTGCACGTTGGTGATCACTTGCAACCGAGATTCACAGATTTGTGGGGCAAAGAGGGACCTGCCCCCCGTTTCTCCCAACGCAACTCTCGCTCTACTGGCGATGGCGGGGATCTCTTCAGACAGGCGTACAGCGGGTCACCGGAGACGATCTTGTCCGAGCGCCGCTGGGATCCGCCAACGGCTTTCGCCCCGCGTTGGCAGCAGAGAGGGGGGCAGATGCGGCCCCCCTCACGGGCCGGCGGGGTCGTCGGAGACGTCGGACGGGCGGCGCCGGTCGGCTAGTCTTCGATCCAGTCGAAGGTGATCGTCTGGCCCGCATAGCCGGTGGCGTTGAACTGATAGGTGCCAACGAAGTCCATGTCGCCGATGCCCTGGGTCCGGTAAAAGTACCAGGTCACCGTGTGGGGGCCGGCCGGGTGCTCGCCGCAGACGACATCCCCCCGGCGCCGGGTCACATACCGCGGATCCCCCGTGGTGAAGTGCATTCCCTTGTTGATGCCGCTGGCCGAGTTCCGCAGGCAGACCCTGACCTTGCTCGGGTCCTGCGAGTTGCCGCCGGTGACAATGCGGATGCGGTCGTCGGAATTGCTCGTCCGGAAGACCTGATCGATGGGCGGCCCGCCGGAAGGCTGCGGCCCGCCGCCGCCTCCGCCGCCGCCGCCCGAGGGGGGTGGCATCGTGATACAGGCGCCGAGCATGCCGGTGGCGGCAACCATGGCAACGGTCAGGGCAGTGCGACGGATCTGTGCTCCAAACATGACATTCTCCCTCGGGTTTTTGTGCCGCCGCGGAACGGCGAGCGCTCGATACCCCTCGCAAGGTACGAAGCGAAATCCGTCGACCCGGTTCGGTCGACACCCTGTTTTCCGCAGCCTCCGGGGCGGCCGCCCCGGAACCGTCGATAGTTGCACCCCCGCAACGACCCGGCAAGCCCCGCGCCAGCCCCCAAAATGTCGCACCGCCTGAGCGATCCGGCGAGCCCCGCGCACGGTCCCGCGGGCACGCGGTCAAAGACCGCCCAGGTTGCCGCCCGGCGGGGGCAACGTGATTCAGGCGCCCAGCATGCCGGTGGCGGCAACCATGGCGAGGGTCAGGACGGTGTGACGGATCTGTGCTCCAAACATGACATCCTCCTTAAGGTTTGAACCGCCGCGCCAGTGCGGCCGTTCGATGCCCCAGAAGGTACGAACCAAGATCCATCCACCCCATGGGCTCGACACCCCATATTCGGTAGGCTCCGCAGGGCAGCCCGCCAACGACGATGGCCGCGCCCGACCGCACCAGCCGGCGACGCTCTGCACGTTCGTGATCACTTACAATCGAGATTCACAGGATTGTGGGGCAAAGAGGGACCTGACCCTGTTTCTCCCAACGCAACTCTCGCTCTACCGGCGATGGCGGGGATCTCTTCAGACAGGCGTGCAGCGGGACACCGGAGACGACCTTGTCTGAGCGCCGCTGGGATCCGCCAACGGCTTTCGTCCCGCGTTGGCAGTGAGGGGGGCAGATGCTGCCCCCTTCACGGGCCGGCGGGGTCGTCGGGGACGCCGGAAGGGCGGCGCGGTCGGCTAGGGTCTGTAGACATTCATAGCCCCAACCCACTTCAAGCCCTCCCCCTCGATGGGGCAGGGCTATCGCATTTGGGAAAAGAGGGAGAGAAGGAAGTCGTCGTCCCATCCGGCACGTTTGATCTTTCTTCTGATCGAGGACTTGCTCTGGTCG
>JANQQD010000122.1 GCA_028285185.1 Anaerolineae bacterium
ACCAGCTCCGCCGCTCGCCCGCTACCATCGAGATCGCAGAGACGCTATGAAACCCCAGGACTCTCATTATCAACGCGGGACCAACGGGGAGCACGTCAATGCCGATCAGGCGGCCGGCGCTGTCCAACAGCGGACCGCCGGAGTTTCCGGGATTGATGGCGGCATCGGTCTGGATCAGGCCGCGCAGCGCGGCGTCGCGCGTCGGCAGCTCGCGCTCCAGCGCCGAGACGATGCCCGTGGTCAGCGTCCAGTCCAGGCCGAACGGGTTGCCGATGGCGAATACCGTCTGCCCCACCTGCAGGTCGCCGCTGGTGCCGATGGGCAGCGGCGTCGGCCGGTCGACGCCAACGCCGATCTGCAGCACAGCCAGGTCATGGGCCGGATCGGCGCCGACCAGGGCGGCGCGGAACGCCCGCCCGTCGGCCAGGCGGACTGTGGCCTGCGACGCGCCTTCGATCACATGGTGGTTCGTGACCACATGGCCGGAGGCATCCCAGACGAAGCCGGAACCCGTGCCTCGCGGCGTGTCATAGGCGTTGCGCGTCCACGGGTCGACGACACGCTCCACGGTGGAGATGAAGACGACGCTGTCGCGCGCTGCCTCGAACAGCGCGATGGTCGACTGCTCATCGGCCGCCAAGTCGCCTCGCGGCGTGACGACGCGCGGCTCTGCCCGCGAACCCAGCAGCACCGACTGGATCAGCGGAACTGATTGCCAAACCACACTCACCAACATTGCCGCCAGCGCCACTAGCAGCACCCGCCCGGCGAAACGATCGAATGTCATGCCGGATCCTTCCTTCCATACCGCTCGATGAACGCGAGCCGGGATACAATCGCCCGGCCCGTCCCCGGCGCCACTATGGATACTGTGATCGCCGGTGCCCTGCCCAGGCGGCCGAGTTGGCGCGTGGATATCCGTTTCTTAGGCGGGGTTGTCCAGGTGGGAATCCTTCTGACCCGCACCACCACATCGCGGGGGGCAGCGAGGGCCATCTCCCTGACCGCCCGGAGGCCGGCGCTCATGAATTTCGCGGCAGAGGCAAATCCTCTCTTCCTCACCAGATAGATGTCAGGGTTGAAGCCGCCGTCGGCGCCTTCTGTGATCACAAGAGGTGAAGAGTAACCGCCGCACCAGTCCGGCTTTCTTGCCGGCTTTCTGTAGTGCATTCAGAAAGTTGGCGCGATTGATTTAAATCGAGAAATCTCGGAAGATCTTGCGAGCCAAGAAAGCGCGAGGCCGGGATCGAGGAAAGCCCCGAGAATGGCTGACGACCTGCCGGAACGGGCCTCGCCTCTGCAAGAGGAAAGGCAGGGCCCGAGACCAAGCGTCCAGGTGGCGGAAAGCTTGCGCATGCGGGCCCGTCGCTTCGAGGCTTCGGCCCGGTGGTCGCTCTTGGTGCTGATCTGCTTCACGGTCGTCGGCATCGTCTATTATGTGGGGCTGCCGCTCTGGGCCGATGTGCAGGACCTGCGCACGGATGCCGAGCGCGGACAGCTTGAGGCGCAGATCGCCGCGCGCGAGGCCGACCGCACCGACCAGGATGCCAGTGCTCGCGACCTTTCGGGCCGCATCGCCGCCCGCCTGCGCGCCGCCGGCGACTTCTATGCCTCTCATGACGGCGCGAGGTCCGAAGAGTTCTCCGACATTGCGTTCGGCCCTGACGGGGACGTGGTCATCATCGGCCGCCGCGGGCTGATCCTGACCCGCGCGCCGGGGGAAAGCGATTTTGTCTCTCCGCTGGTGGATGCGTTGCCGGACATCGACTTGGAGGGCGGGCACTACCAGCGGGACGGTACGTTTGTTCCCGACAGAGGCAACGCGCCCGGCAATCTGATCGATGTCACGTTCGGACCGGACGGCGAAGCGGTGATCGTCGGTGCGGGAAACGCCATCCTGACTCGCGCACCGGGTGAGACCGAATTCGCCCTTGATCCCGTCGGAACAACGCTGGGGTCGGCCATGCTCGCGTTCGGGCCCGATGGGGAGGCCGTGATCGTAGGCAACGATGGCACGATCCTGAGCCGGCCGCCGGGCGGCAGCGGGTTTCGGCCGGCATCGGTCGAAGGCGTCACCGTCCGTCTCAGGGACATCGATATCGGGCCGCAGGGAGAGGCCGTCATCGTCGGCGACGAGGGCACGATCCTCGCGCGTGGGCCGGGCGAGGACACTTTCACGCCGACGCCGGTCGCGGGTGTTTCTGCGGACCTCCGCAGTGTCGCCATTGGGCCGAGCGGCGAAGCGGTCACGGTCGGAAGGGATGCGACGATCCTGGTCCGCGCATCGGGCCAGAGCCGCTTCTCACCCCTTTCGATTGAGGGGGCTCCCGCACAGCTCCGGCGGGTGCGGTTCGGCCCGGGTGGAGAGGCTGTAATCCTCGGCGGCGATGGAGTGATCCTGACGCGTGGGCCGGACGACGCCGATTTCGCACTGTTCCGGGCGGAGACGGAAGGGCTGAGAGATATCGATTTCGGGCCCGACGGTCTGGCGGTCGCCGTTGCCTTTCGGGGCCTGCTGCTGCGCGCGCCGGGCGAGACCGACTTCGTCCCGCTTGCGCTCGGCCTGGACCGGCCGACGATCAATAACCTTGCCTTCGGGCTTCAAGGGGAGGCAATTGCCGTCGGCGGCGAAGGTCTGATCCTGATCAGGCGCCCGGAGATTTCGGAGGCCCTGGCCGCCGTCGGGACGGTAGAGGACCTGGGTGGGGCCATCGCGGCCATTCCGGAGCCCTACCAGCGGGCTGAAGAGCTGCAGGCGATGGAAATCATGCGCGATCGAGTCCAGCGTCTGACGGCAGAGCTGGACGGGTACCGGGCGGATCTGGCAGCACTCGGCACCTCCGGCGGCGGGCGCTCCCGCTCGCTGGAGACGGCGGCGGAAACCATGAAGGGCTATCTGACCGCCTGCGCCGGCCATGCACCGGACCCGGAAAGCGTCGATGCCTGTGCGGCTGCGCTGGAGGACAGCGGCCTGGTCGGCACCGACTGGTGGCAGTATCTGGCGGAACGCATACCTGCGGGCATCCTGCTCTTGTTCCTGCTCGCCACCTTCGGCGGGCTCTATCGGTACAATGTGCGCATGGCAGGGTTCTGCCACGCCCGGGCGGACGCTCTGGCGCTGTTCGAAGACGAAGCGGATCCGCAGCGGCTGCAGGGCCTGACGGACGCGCTGGCCGGCGAGAAGGTCGAGTTCCGCGGCTCGCACACACCCACCGAGCAGGTGGTGGAAATCGCGAAGTCTTTGAGTGGCAGGCTCAGCGGCGGCGGGTCGTAACGGCGGTGGGGCGATGGAGAACGGGCCCCGACCTAACAGCAGCCGGCGAAGGGCCCGAAGCGGATCTCCACATGACCGGCCGGCGCGTCATCCGCGTCACTCGGAACATCCGCGAGAGGTCGATCGGACACATGCAGGGCCGCCGGCGGAATGCCCATGTCGGCCAGCGCGGCGGCGACGGCTTCGGCGCGCTGAAGCGCGAGGTCCGTGCCCTCATCCGGCGATGCGCCCGCGGTCCCCGCGACGCAGACCTGCATGCCGGACGCCGCCGCATATCCTTCGGCCAGGCTCTCGATGATGAACATCTCCGCCGGCCGGACGGCATGCTCTTGCGCACCGAAATGCAGGAAGCGAGTGCGAATTACGGGCGTGGCGATCGGCCCCCGCTGGCCCGTTCGGTCCAGCGCGGATGCCTGGGCGTAGTCGTCCGCGGCGCTTTCGCGGTCGCCAAGCACGACATGGGCGTTGCCGCGGCCTTCGAAGGCCGGCGCGTGGTCGGGATCGAGGCTCAGCGCCTGGTCGAAGTCTGCGATCGCCGTCGTATGCTCGCCCAGCCAATCATGCGCCGTGCCGCGGCCGGTGAGGGCGGACGCTGAATTCGGATCCAACTGGATCGCCCGGTCGAAATCGTCGAGCGCAGCCCGGTAGTCACCGAGCGCGACATGGGCGTATCCGCGATCGTGAAGGGCTTCGGCATCGTCCGGATCCAGACGCAGCGCCTGATCGTAATCCTCGACAGCGTCCTCGTACCGGCAGAGCGCACGATTGGCGAGCGCGCGCCCGATAAAGCCGGCCGGTTCGTTGGGATCGAGTCGGATCGCCTCATCGAAGTCCTCGATCGCGCGCTCATGCTCGCCGAGGGCCGTATGGGCCGTGCCCCGGCCCTGGTGATAGAGGGCATCTCCCGGACCGAGGCGAAGCGCCTCTTCGAAATCCTGGATGGCCATGTCGGGCCTGCCCAGCTCAAGATGAGCAAAGCCGCGGCCGGACCGGGCGGTGCCGTTCGTGGGATCCATGTCGGCGGCCTTGCTGAACAGAGCAAGCGAGCGCTGATAGTCTTCAAGCGTGCTGTAGGCGACCCCTAGACCCAAGTAGGCGTTGACCTCGTTCGGATCCAGGCGGATCGCCTGGTCGTAGTCGGCCATGGCGCGGTCCAGGTCTTCGAGAAAATGGTGGGCGAGGCCGCGGTTGGTGTAGGCGCTGGCCAGGTCCGGATCGAGGCGCAACGCCTCGTCAAAGTCCGCGATCGCTTGCTCGTACTTGCCCAGGGCTCTGAGGGCGATGCCGCGCCGCGCATAGGTACTGGCCGCGGCCGGATCGAGCCGAAGGGCCGTGTCATAGTCGGCGATCGCGCGATCCGGATCGTTCAGGAGATAGTAGGTGCGCCCACGGCTTTCGTAGATGCTGGCCGCCATCGGTACGAGCCGCAACGCTTCGTCGAAGTCGTCGAGCGCCCGCCCGTACTCTCCGAGCTCTCGATAAGCGATGCCTCGGCTTGCGTGGGCATCGGCCCGCCCCGGGTCGAGCAGCAGGCTCCGGTCGAGATCGTCGATCGCCCGTTCATGCAGGCCGACTTCGATATAGACAAGCCCGCGAAAGTGATGGGCATCAGCGTTGCCCGGAGCGAGACGGATGGCCTCGCTCAGATCCCCGATCGCCTGCTCGTATGCGAAGAGCTCCCAGTGAACGCGGCCGCGACTGGAATAGGCATCGGCATTCAGCGGATCGAGGCGGATGGCCCGGCCCAGGTCCTCGACGGCTCGCTCAAGCTCGCCGACATTGCTGTAGGCGAGGCCGCGGCTGATATGGGCCCAGGCAAGATCAGCGCCGGACCAGAGGCCGGATCGGATTGCCGCCGTGCAGGCGCTGACCCGCAGGTCACTGTCGGCAGACTGCACACAGTCGTCGACCATGTCGGCGCCCGCCACCTCCGGCACCAGAAACAGGGCAGCCGCAACCATCGTCATCCGCACCCTGTGGTTCATTGCACACCCCGCTGACCGCCCATGTGACGGTCAGGATACGGTCGGCATCCTCAAACGCGAAACGGAAGCTGGGTTGGCCGGATTTCTGTCGTTGAATGCGGGCTTTGCCTTCGAGCCGCGCCCCCGCGCGCCGAATTGTGATCGTGCGTGAAGGCCCAAGAGCCGGAGCGGCCGTAATCCTCCGGCTCCGTCGGGCGTCTATGGCTTTGCCTAGTCGCTGCCGGTCGCACGGCTTCGAGACTTCAGGACAACGACGACTCTCGCAAAAGAAGGATTATCCTCATGCGCTTGCGCTCTCTTCCCGTAATACTGGCCCTGGCTGGCGGCCTGGCTCTGGCTGCCTGTGCCGGACAGCCGACCGCGACCCCGACGTCGACAGCCGCCCCGGTGCACCTGGTTCAGGGGCAGGAAACCGCAACCGGCACTTTCGTCGGCCTCAGCAACCATGAGACCAGCGGTCACGGCAGCGTCTTCTGGGACGGCGGCAACTGGGTTATCAGTCTCGCCTCGGACTTCGCCTTCGACGGCGCGCCGGACCCCGTGGTGGGCTTTGGCAACAACGGCCAGTATGACACGGGGTCCACCATCGGGCCGCTGACCGCCGACACCGGCGCATCCGTCTACATCGTTCCCGCCAGCGTCGATGTCGGCCAGTACAATCAGATCTATATCTGGTGCGAAGAGTTCGCCGTTCCGCTCGGCGCCGCCGACCTGACCTTGCTCTGAGCCCGCGCAGCCTGCCGCAATCCGGTATCCCGGCTGCCCGCCGCCCAGGCCGGCAGCCGGCCTGACCAAAGGGTGATTGGTGGTCCCCTGCGAACCTCCCTACCATGGTGGGCGCCGACGGGATGGGCTTGGCCGTCGGCACGCGAACACATGGACAGGCGGAGGGCAGCATGGGTCACACGTCGCCAAAGGGTGTTAGCGTTGCCGCCATCCTTGCCATGGTGCTGATGACGATCGTGCCGCCGGCCCGGGCGGAGCCGGTTTCGCTGACCGCCGACGAGGTCACGGCGCTGTTGACCGGCAACACGGCCGTCGGTGACTGGAGCGGCACGGCCTATCGCCAGTACTTCGCCGCGGACGGTACGACCATCTACCATGCAGAGGGGGCGCCGCCCGACACCGGCCAGTGGCGGGTGAATGCCGAGACGGGGGCTTATGAGAGCCTGTGGCGTTCGGGCGGTTGGAGCGGCTATGACGTCGCCCGCGACGGCGACCGGTACCTCTGGATCGTCCACGGATCCGGCGACGCGCAAGCGTTCACGGTTGTTGAGGGCCGCCAGCTCCTGCCCTGATCAGGAGATCGCGGGCGGCTGCGGCGCCTATGCCGTGCCGTCCAGCGGATCGGCGAGACGGTCCAGCGACTGGATGTCGGGCCAGGCATAGGTCAGTTGGGCGAGGCGGGCACCGGCAAAGCGGGTGGCGCCTTCCAGAACCAACCGGCCGGCCAGGTGCTTGTAGAACCAGCGCGCCGGGTTGTCCCGTAGCACCTGGACGCAGGCAGAGCGCATGTGCTGCGCCAGCAGCCAGGCGGCCATGGCGGCGACGAGCCGGCGTCCCAGCTGATGGCCCTGTGCCGCGGGGTCGACATAGAGTTCGTAGAATTCCCCTTCAATCGGCAGAGGCAGACGCCAGCGGTTGGGGCCGCAGGTGGCATAGCCGACCACGCCCGCCTCCGGATCGTTGGCGACGAAGGTCGCTGTCTGGGGGTGGGGCCGTCCGAGGCGGCGGCGCCAGCGTATCTCCTCGCGCCCGACCGACAGGCCGACCAGATAGGGCGCCGGCAGAACCCCCGGATACGTATCGCGCCAGGCCGCCACCTGAACCCGCGCGATCCCCGCGGCGTCTGCTACTTGCGCCCGCCGGACCGTGGTCTCGCCGGTCTCCACCCCTCTGCGCCTCGCCTTGTCGGACAGCCTTCGGTTCAGACCATTCTCGCAGCTTTGCGACCTTGGTCTCAATGTCTGCCGCAGCGGATATGCCGTGTCTTGGTGATCGTTCGTCGCATCCCGGACTGGGGCCTTGGATGTGTCAAAATGCAACCGCGGGTGGGATGAAGTCTTCGTTAGAACGATGGGGTCGCCCATGCGGCATGGGCGATCCCCAAAGTCAGGTCTGGTAGAACCGTTCAGTCCGCCGCTGACGTCAGGCTCCGCAGGTCGAGTGGGCGGGTTTGTATGGCCAGCGTACCGTCGGGGTTTCGCGGCCACTCCGCCTCATCCCGATCCCGATAGAGCTCGATGCCGTTGCCGTCGGGATCGTGCAGATAGAGCGCTTCGCTGGCCCCGTGGTCGCTGGCGCCATCGAGCGGAACCTGCGCGTCAACGAGCCGTTTCAGGGCGTCGGCGAGGGCGGCCCGTGACGGGTAGAGGATCGCCAGATGGAACAGGCCGGTGGTGCCCGGCGCCGGCGGCTGCCCGCCCTTGCTGGACCATGTGTTCAGGCCGATGTGGTGGTGATAGCCGCCGGCGGAAAGGAACGCCGCATCGTCGCCATACCGCTGCATCAGCGCGAACCCGAGAACACCGCAATAGAACGCAAGGGCACGATCCAGATCGGCCACCTTCAGGTGCACATGGCCGATGCGCGTGCCCGGATCGATCGGCCGCGGCGCGGCCTGCGGTTCCGGGCTCTTCAGGGCCTCAACGGAGCTCATGACGGACCTCGTTGGTTGATGTCTTCAGGATGGTCGTGGTCAGTGCGCCGCAGCCGGACGCCGGAACAGGACCCGGTTGAGGACATTGGGGCGCCAGGCATAGGCACCGTCACCCAGCAGCGCCTGGACGACCAGCAGCACGGTCCAGAGAGCCGGGAACTCCCACCCGCCATTGGGTGCCGAGAACAGCCAGCCGTTGCCCGCATGCTGCACGGTGGCCCCGATCAGGATCGGCAGCAGCAGAAGCGAGACGGGCCGTGTCCAGAGACCCAGGATCAGGGCGATGCCGCCGCCGATCTCGCCCAGGATCACGAGATAGGCGAAGAAGCCCGGATAGCCTAGGCTCTCGAAGAACCCGACTGTGCCGGGAATTCCAAATACGAACACCTTCAGCAAGAGACCGTGTGCCAACAGCAGCGTGCCGAGGCTGACGCGCAGCAGCAGCGCTGCGTAGGGAGCCGTTCGATTGTCGATCATGGGAACCTCCATTCGGTTGTTGCCGCTGATATGGCGGAGTGTTGGAGGTTTGATAATTAGCGAGATTAGGATATCAATTCACACCAATGGTGTGAGGTTGCCCCGATGCCGGATCGCGTGACCGAAATGCAGGTGTTTCAGAAGGTGGCGGCGCTGGGCAGCCTCTCGGCCGCGGCGCGCGCGCTCGGCATGTCGCAGACAATGGCCACCAAGCATGTCGCCGCACTGGAGGGCCGGTTGGGCGTCAAGCTGCTGCATCGGACCACGCGGCGGCTGACCGTGTCGGAAGCCGGGCGGACTTACTTGGAGGCGGTCGAGCCGATCCTAGACGACATCGCAGAAGCGGACGCCCAGGTCTCTGCCGAGGCGACGGAAGTCCAGGGCACCCTGCGCCTCAACGTGCCGGTGTCCTTCGGCATTCGCGAGATTTCACCGCTGCTGCCGGAGCTGTCGCGGCGCCATCCGGCGCTGCGCGTCGACCTGGGCTTGAACGACCGACACATCAATCCGGTGGAAGAAGGCTGGGATCTGATTGTCCGCATCGGGGCCCTGACTGACTCCACTCTCGTCGCGCGCCGCCTCGCGCCCTGCCGGATGGTCGTTTGCGCCGCGCCTACGTATCTCAGCCGGCATGGTACGCCGGCATCGGTCGCCGAGCTGTCAGACCACAACTGCCTGGGCTACACCCTCTCTCGGGCTGTTTCCGCAGACCGCTGGTGTTTCGGGGCCAAGGGCGAGGCCAGCGTAGCCGTCCGCGGCACCCTGCAGGCGAACAACGGTGATGCCCTCGTCACCGCGGCCCTTGGCGGTCAGGGCATTATCTATCAGCCGACCTTCCTCGTGAGCCGTGAGGTCGCGGCCGGCCACCTGGTGCCGCTGAACCTCGATTGCCAGCCCGTTTCCCTGGATGGCGTCTATGCCGCCTACCCTGCGAACCGCCGACCACCTGCCAAGGTGCGCGCGATGATCGACTTCCTTGTCCGGCAATTCACTCCGATCCCGCCATGGGAGCGGTATTCGATGCCAGCCGATCCTAGATCCGCGGCATAAGCAGCTACGAATGGCCGGGAAGCGTGGCTGGGAGGCGATCCGTCTCGCCCTCGTCCAAAGAAAACGCGACTGAAGGCTGAGGACGAGCTCCGGACCTTGGCCCAGGGGTGCCGACCTGCGCATGATTCAGAAATCAGAGGTGGCAATGTTTGACGCGCTCAGAGACTTGGTCAGCCGGCCGGAATTGTTCTCCGGTTTCGACACTTCGGCGCTATGGGCTGACCCGCATGTCGCACGGCAAATGCTGTCGCTGCACCTTTGCGACGATCACGCAATCGCCTCCCGGCCAGGCGCGGAAATCGACATGATGGCGGCCTGGATCGATCGGGAACTCGGTCTGGGCGGCAAGCGCGTCGTCGACCTTGGGTGCGGCCCCGGCCTCTACGCGCGCCGGTTCCGAGCTGCGGGCGCACACGTGACCGGTATCGATGTGTCGGAAAACTCGGTCGCCTATGCCAGTGAGCACGGTTGTCCGGGCGGTGAATTCCAAGTCGGAAGCTATTTGGAAGATGAGCTGCCGTCCGCCGACGTCTTCACTCTGATCTACGGCGACATCTGCGCGATGCCGCCACGGGCCCGCCATAGGCTCTTCCACAAGGTCCGGGCCGCTCTGCCTGAGGGGGGAGCATTCGTGCTTGACGCCTTTCCAACCGCTCAGTTCGAGACGCAACAGGAAGGCATGGAGATCGCCATGCGTCTCGGTGATGGCTTCTGGGCGCCTGGGGACTATGTCGGTCTAAAGGCGACATTCCTGTACCCGGAGCACAGCACGACGCTCGATCGCTATCTGATCGTCGAACCGTCTCGCACACGTTCTGTCTTTAACTGGCTGGAATATATGACGCCAAGCCGCCTATCGGCGGAACTCGAGCAAGCAGGGTTCGTCAGCTCTCAAGCCTTGGAGGCGGTGAGCGGCGCGCTGTGGCATGACGAAGACAAACCGTTCGCACTGATCGCCCGAAAACCGGATTGACCGCCATATCCAACGGGAGATCACCGGTCCCGGGATCGCATGAAAGGCGATCCACGGCAGGAGATCACGTCTAGCTGCGCCCCCCTTGCAGGAAGCTGCGAGAAACCTCATCGAACATAAGAATATGGCGGACCCGGCGAGATTCGAACTCACGACCTCTGCCTTCGGAGGGCAGCGCTCTATCCAGCTGAGCTACGGGTCCTTGCCCGGCCCACCCCGAAAACACCGGCGAGCCTGTCTGGAAAGTCCGGCGACCTTACTCCAGGCACGGTACGTGTGCCAAGAGCGGTGACCTAAGGCACTTCCGCCTCTTCCGTTCCCTCGTCCCCGTCCTCCTCCCCGCGCTTGCGGGTGTCGGCGCCGGAGGGCAGCGGGGCTGCGGGGTCGTCGATCCAGGCGGCGATGTCGGTCCACACCACCTCTGCGTTCAGGTCGCGCAGCAGCATGTGATAGCCGTCGGGATAGTTGGCGATCACGTGGCGGTCTTCCGGCAGTTCCTCCAACAGGGCGTCGATGCTGTCTTCCGACAGCACCTGTTCGTTGTCGCCGTAGAGCAGGATGGTCGGGGACGGCAGATCGGGCGCGCGGTCGAAGGCCTCGGTCATCACATTGACCACGCCTTCC
>JANQQD010000144.1 GCA_028285185.1 Anaerolineae bacterium
CGAAGGAGCAAACCCCCGGGAAACTCTCAGGCACCAGGGACCGCTAGGGGAGGCACATCTGGAAAGCAGGCGGCCCGCGCCGCCTCACCGAAGGGGTAAACCGCAACAGGCTAGATATCCGGCCAGGCGGTGAATCTCTCAGGTCTCCGTACAGACGGGGGTTGGAACCGATGGGGCTGTCGCGCCCTGACGGTACACCCATCCGGCTGGAGACCTGCGCTGTGACTGAACCCCCCGAAAGCCTGAAAACAACGGCGCTGAACGCCCTGCACCGCGAGCTTGGCGCCCGCATGGTGCCGTTTGCCGGCTATGACATGCCGGTGCAGTACCCTGCCGGCATCATGAAGGAACACCTGCACACCCGTGAGGCGGCGAGCCTGTTCGACGTCTCGCATATGGGCCAGGGGTTCCTGACGGCAAGCGGCGGCGCAGACGTTGCGGCGGCACTGGAAAGCCTGGTGCCGGGCGACCTGACCGGGCTGGACGCCGGGCAGACGCGCTATACCCTGCTGCTGAACGAGGCCGGCGGCATTCTCGACGACCTGATGGTCACCCGCGCGGCCGATGACAGCTGGCCCTGCGCCGTCTTCTTGGTCGTCAACGCTGCCTGCAAGGATGCGGATTTCGCGCATATCGCAGAAGGGCTGACAGGCAAGGCGACACTCACACGCGCCGAGGACCGGTCGCTCTTGGCCCTGCAGGGGCCTCAGGCAGCTACGGCGTTGGCACGGCTCGACCCCGCAGCGGCGACGCAGTCGTTCATGACCGTGCGTAAGGCGACGGTCGACGGTCACGACTGCTTCGTCAGCCGGTCCGGCTACACCGGCGAAGACGGATACGAGATCTCAGTTGCTTCCGATGGGGCCGAGGCCCTGGCCCGCCGGCTGTTGCAAGAGCCCGAGGTGGCTCCGGCAGGCCTCGGTGCCCGCGACACCTTGCGGTTGGAAGCGGGCCTCTGCCTCTATGGAAGTGATATCGACACCGAAACGACACCTATCGAGGCTGCGCTGACCTGGGTGATTGGCAAGCGCCGTCGTGCTGACGGTGGCTTCCCCGGCGCCGACCGGATCCTGCAACAGCTTGCGGACGGGCCGCCCCGACGCCGCGTCGGCCTGAAGCCTGAGGGCCGAGCGCCGGCCCGCGCCCACACGGTGATCACGGACGAGGCCGGCACGCCGATCGGCGAGGTGACCAGCGGTGGCCACGGCCCCACTGTGGGCGGCCCCATCGCCATGGGCTATGTCGACGCGGCGCATGCCAAGGCCGGCACCGCCTGCAATCTGATGATCCGCGATCGGCCGGTGCGGGCCGAGATCGTCAAACTGCCTTTCGTGCCGCTGCGCTACTACCGCGGCTGACCACCCTGCCCCGACAGCGACAGGAGGATTTCCCCATGAGCACACTCTATTTCACCACCGATCACGAATGGATCCGGGTCGAAGACGGCATCGGCACCGTCGGCATCACCGATTATGCCCAACAGCAGCTTGGCGACATCGTGTTCGTGGAGCTGCCGGAGGCGGGCCGCCAAGCGGAAAAGGGCGGCGAAATCGCCGTCGTGGAATCCGTCAAGGCCGCCAGCGAGGTTTACGCCCCCGTCACCGGAGAGATCGTGGAAGCCAACGCTGCCCTGGTCGAAAGCCCCGCCACCGTGAACGAGTCGCCGGGTGAGGACGGCTGGTTCTTCAAGATAAAGATCGCCAATCCGGCAGAGCTTGACGAGATGATGGACCAGGCCGCCTACGACGAATTCGTGGCGGGCCTGGACTGATGCGGTATCTGCCCCTGACCGACGCCGACCGGCGGTCCATGCTGGCCACCATCGGCGTGCCTTCGATCGACAGCCTTTATCGCGATGTCCCCGACGCGGCCCGCCTTGACGCGCCAATCGACGGCCTGCCCCTGCATGCCGGCGAGATGGAGGTGGAGCGGGCCATATCGGCCATGGCCGCCCGCAATGTGCCGGCCAGCGACGTGCCGTGCTTCCTGGGCGCCGGTGCCTATCGCCACCACGTGCCGGCCACGGTCGACTATCTGATCCAGCGCGGCGAATTCCTGACCAGCTACACGCCCTATCAGCCCGAGGTGAGCCAGGGCACGCTGCAGGTGCTGTTCGAGTTCCAGACCCAGGTGGCGCTGATCACGGGCATGGATGTGGCAAACGCGTCGATGTATGACGGCGCCACTGCCTGTGCCGAAGCCGTGCTGATGGCCAACCGCGTGACCCGCCGCGACCGGGCGGTGCTGTCCGGCGGCCTGCATCCGCATTACCGCGACACGGTGCGCACGCTGGCCCGCTTCATCGGGTTCTCGCTGGACGAAGCCGAGGCGGATGCAACCGGCACTGAGGATCTCGCCGCCCGGATCGACGGCCAGACCTCGTGCGTGGTGGTGCAGACGCCCAGCGTCTTCGGCCACCTGACCGATCTCGGTCCCTTGGCCGAAGCCTGCCATGCCAAAGGGGTGCTGCTGATCGCCGTGGTGGCGGAGGTGGTGTCGCTCGGTCTTCTCAAGTCGCCCGGCGCCATGGGTGCCGATATCGTCGCGGCGGAAGGCCAATCGATCGGCAACGGCCTCAATTTCGGCGGCCCGTACGTAGGCCTGTTCGCCGCGCGCACCAAGCATGTGCGCCAGATGCCGGGGCGGCTCTGCGGCGAGACGGTCGATGTGGACGGACGGCGCGGCTTCGTGCTGACGCTGTCGACGCGCGAGCAGCACATCCGGCGCGAAAAGGCGACCAGCAACATCTGCACCAACAGCGGCCTGTGTGCGCTGGCCTTCACCATCCATCTCAGCCTCTTGGGCGAAGACGGCTTCCGGAAGCTGGCCGAGGTCAACCACGCCCGCGCTGTGCGGCTGGCTGACCGCTTGGCGGGGCTGCCCGGCGTTTCGGTGCTCAACACCGGCTTCTTCAACGAATTCACGGTGCGGCTCGACCGCGCGGCGGCCCCGGTGGTCGATGCGCTGGCTGAGCGCGGTGTGCTGGCAGGCGTTCCCGCCAGCCGGCTCTATCCAGAGCGGCCGGATCTCGCCGACCTGCTGCTGGTGGCTGCAACGGAAACCGTGACCGACGACGACGAAGACGCCCTGCTGGCGGCACTGAGGGAGACGCTGCGATGAACACGCAAGGCCGCCCGACGCGGGGCGCTGAGACGGGCGCCAGCAATGGCGACACCATCACCGGTAACCGCGGCCTGATGATGGAAGAACCGCTGATCTTCGAGGCCGATACGCCCGGGGCCTGCGGGGTTGACCTGGCCGAACCGGTGACACCCGACCGCCGCCTCGGCGGGCTCGAACGCGAAGGTTCCGTCGGCCTGCCCGGCCTCACCGAACCGCAGGTGGTGCGCCATTACACGCGCCTGTCACAGCAGAACCTGGGCATCGATACCACGATGTACCCGCTGGGCTCGTGCACCATGAAGCACAACCCGCGGATCAACGAGAAGCTGGCCCGTCTGCCGGGCTTCGCCTCCCTACACCCGATGCAGCCCATGTCCACCGTGCAGGGTGCCCTGGCGCTGATCGACGCGCTGGCCGACTGGCTGAAGCGGCTGACCGGCATGCCGGCCGTGGCCATGACGCCCGGGGCCGGCGCCCATGGTGAGCTGTGCGGCATGATGGCGATCCGCGCGGCCCTGGAACACCACGGACAGACCGGCCGCACCCATGTGCTGGTGCCAGAAAGCGCCCATGGGACCAACCCGGCCACGGCCGCCGCGCTCGGCTTCACGGTCGACCGCATTCCGGCGACCGACGAAGGTCGGGTCGACCTGGCCGCGTTCAAGGATCGGCTGGACGACGGCGTTGCCGCCATCATGCTGACTAACCCCAATACTTGCGGGCTGTTCGAGGGCGATATCGTCGATATCGCCGAGGCACTGCATGCGGCGGGCGGCTATTTCTACTGCGACGGGGCCAATTTCAACGCCATCGTCGGACGCGTGCGGCCGGGCGATCTCGGCATCGACGCCATGCACATCAACCTGCACAAGACCTTTTCCACGCCCCATGGCGGCGGCGGCCCCGGCTCCGGCCCCGTGGTGCTGTCGGAAGCGCTGGCGCCGTTCGCCCCCATCCCGGCGATCATGCACGGGACCGACGGCCTGCGCTTGGCCGAGCAGACTGAGGGCGAGACGGCGCACAGCCTGGGGCGGCTGAAGGGTTTCCACGGCCAGATGGGCATGTTCGTGCGCGCGCTGGCCTATATCCTGAGCCACGGGGCCGACGGCCTGCGCCAGGCCGCGGGCGATGCAGTGCTAAACGCCAACTATCTGCTGGCGCGTTTGGGCGAAGAGCTGACAGCGCCTTTCCCGGGCCCGTGCATGCACGAGGTGCTGTTCGACGACCACTTCCTAAAAGACACCGGCGTCACCACCTTGGACATGGCCAAGGCGCTGGTGGACGAAGGCTTCCACCCCATGACCATGTATTTCCCGTTGGTCGTCCATGGTGCCCTGTTGGTGGAGCCGACGGAAAGCGAGAGCAAGGCCACCCTGGACGCCTTCGCCGACACCGTGCTGGCGCTCGCCCGCCGCGCGAAGGCCGGCGATACCGAATACTTCGCCGGCGCGCCCTATCTCACCCCGCGCCGCCGTCTGGACGAAACCGCCGCCGCCCGCAAGCCGATCCTGCGTTGGATCCCACCGACCCCGGAAAGCCAGGCGGCGGAATGATCATTTCGGTTTTCCAATGATATAAGAAGGAAACCGCGCCTCCCGAGGCGCGGTACCTTCACCGGCGTCCGGCGGCGGTGCCGCGGTCGCACCCAGCAGGCCGGTCCCGGGTCACCTCGGCGCGGCTGACGCCGGCGTCGCCCAGCTTGGCGTCCGGTAGCTGCTCAGCCTGGGTGTTGGGGCGCCCCTTGTGGCGCAACACACCAAAGGCGCGCCCGACGGCAGCGCCGAACGCCGTCGGCCAAACAGCCGTTACGGAAGCGTTATGATTTTGGTCGATGCGGACGAAGGGCACAGTGGGCGCTACAAAAATGGCCATTGAGACACTCCTTTGCAGATCTGTGACAGCTTGAGCTCAGGTTACGCTGCCACTCTGTGAGCGCGCGTCCATCATCTCATGATCACAGAAATCGTCGGTTGCCCCGTGTCGCTCAATCGATTTATCCTGGCCCTCTGCCTTACCAAAAGTCATACAGAGCCATGCGACATTTGCCGCCGCTGACGGCCTTGCGCGCGTTTGAGGCTGCCGCCCGTCACCAGAGCATCAGCCGGGCAGCCGATGAACTGCACGTCACCCAGGCGGCCGTCAGTCGGCAGGTGAAGGCGCTGGAACAGCATCTGGGCCTCGACCTGTTTCGCCGGAGCCATCGTGAAGTGCACCTGACGGCCGAGGGACAGCGCTTGCTGCCGGTGCTGACCGGCGCCTTCGACACCATCGCCGACGCAACCGACCGCCTGGTCCGCGACCAGGGCCTGTTGCGCGTGAAAGCCCGCACCAGCTTCGGCCTGATGTGGTTGATCCCGCGTCTGCACCGGTTTCAGGAGCGGCACCCTGACATCGAGGTTCGCCTGACCACGGCGTCTGACGAGGTGGACTTCGCCCGTGAAGATTTCGATCTGGGCATCACGTTTCGCCGCGATGTCCCGCTTGGCGCGCCGCTGGCGTATTTCTTTCTTGAACGGGCAGTCGCCGTCTGTTCCCCCAGCTATCTAGCCAAGATCGGCGCGATCGAGACGCCAGAGGACCTGCGCCGCTGCCGGCTGCTGTTGAACACCAAAGACGGCTGGGACTGGCGGGTATGGACCCAGGTCACCGGCGTACCGGACCTGCCCCTGGAAGACGGCCTGGTCTTCGAGCACGATTGCATCGCCGTGCAGGCGGCCAGCACGGGGTCCGGTGTCGCCCTGGTCGCGTGGGACTTCGTGGAAACCGAGCTGCGCCACGGCATCCTCGTGACCCCGCTTTCCACACCGCCGGTCACAACGGGCGCCTATGCCCTGGTCATCCGCGATACCCTGGCCGACGCCCCGCGCGTCACGGCCTTTCGGGAATGGCTGATGTCCGAGGTTCCGGCACCGGCGCGGTATCGCGGGTTCAAGGGGAAGAAAAAGGCACTGCTGATCGACGGAGACCGTTGATGGGCGCAGCGCAAAGGTGATCTCGCGCAGCCGGGCCAGCCGCCCTTAAGCGCTCTGGACCTTGCCATCCGCAATGCAGAGGCGGCCAAGCCCGCGGTACCCGTCGCGCGACGTCAGGCTGACACGCGCGTCATGTGATTGTCCCAGCGGACAATTGGAGCGCCCATGCCGCGCAGGCGGCCCAGGCCGCCATCAACAGCGCTGAAGCGCCAGTGGCCGCCTAAACCACTCGAAATCAGGAAGCCGCCAGCCGTGCCGTCCGGGGCGACACCGCAGCCGTCGGGCACCTGCGCCTCGGCGAGATAGCCGCCCTCATCCACGTCCCAGAAAGTGATGATCCCACCGCGGGGGCTGCTGACGGCGATCACCGTCCCTGTCGCGTCGAAGGTGACGCTGCCGCAATAGTTTGCCATCTGAGTCTGCACCGGCTCCGACGCGCGCAACAGCCGGATCGGTCCCGAACCGTGCAGCAGGCCGACCAGCGGCGGACGGTCGGTTTCCGGCCCCTGGTACTGCATGGCCACCGCAATCACGCCATCCGGGCGGATCGCCAGATGCCGGATGCTAAGCTGGTTTAGTTCGGCGGACAGACGGTGTTCGGCCAGGAGACGACCATCGCGGGGGTCGATCAGGGCCAGCGATGAGGCCATGGTGTCGAGGTTCAATTTGGCACGGCCGAAATCGGGGTGGGTCAGGATGCCGCCGTTAGCGACGACCAGCGCATCGCCGGACGGCGCCATCGCAATGTCGTGCGGACCGATCTCGTGGCTTGGCATTTCGCCGATGCGGGCATAGCCGTCGGCCGCGTCGTAGATGCCGATCACGCCTCGGCCGCGCGCGAAGTCGTTCTCTGTCGCGAACAGCAGGCGACCTCCAGGCGCATAGACGGCGTGTCCCTGGAAATGACGGCCGTCAGGGCTTTCCATCATGCGTTCGACGGTGCCCGACGCCAGGTCCACCACGGCCATGAACGTGCCGGGGCGGCGCGCGCAGATCGCCGCCTCGTCACCGCCCGGTCGGGCCGTCAAAGCATGCCCACGATCCGGAAGCGGCGCGTGGTCGGTAAGGGTGCCGGACGCGTCGACACCGGCCACATAGTTCTGGCCGGCAAACGACTGGCCGCTGCTCCAATAGGTTGCCTCGGGCCCCGCCCCGACATCCGCACCGGCAGCGGTCAACGGCGCTGCCGCGGCGACGCAGGCCAAGCCAGAGAGGACAGGCCGTCGGCCGATCGCCATCAGTCGCCGTCCAGACTGTTAAAGCCCACCAGCAGGCCCATGGCCTCGCCGACACCGATGGCCACACGTTCCCGCGCCGTGTTGGCCGCCGTGATCAGCCGGACGAAATCGGGCCGCAGCGACGGGTCTTCCAATGTCTCTTCAAGCGGTGCATCGAGGATCTCGGCCTTGGCAATGGCCTCGGCGATCGCGTCCCTTAGGGCTTTGGCGACGTCGTTGCGACCGGCGGTGTCGGCAACGATGTCGGCGAAGCCGAGCGCATCGCCGTTGTCGATGATGCCGCGTATAGCCAGCAGGTTCAGGTGGATGTTCCGGACGGAGCGACCGCTTCGCCAGGATTCGCCGCGGCGGGGTCGTGCCTCCTCCAGCGTCTCGCCGATCGGCCGCGCAAGCTTCAGCGTAACGATCGCCTCAAGATGCTGATAGAGCGTCTGATAAAGCTCGCTGGTGAAGGCCGCGGGCTCCGCATAGCCAAGCGCGTCGATCGCGGCACGCGCACTCTCCTCCGGCGCATCCGGCAGCGGATCCCAAGCCAGCGCCAAGTCCGCGGCGATCGTGGCCAAATTGGCCGTGATCGCGATCGTCAGTGCGCAGCCATAGGTGTCGGCCGGCAAAGGGTCATCGCCGAACACCAAGCGCTCCAGCGCAGGGAACCCCTGAAGGGCGACGCTGGCCTCGGCAAGAACGTCGGGATCCAGAAGGTCCTCGCGCGGGTTTGCCAGCAGGCTGGACAACTGCCGGGACACGCGGTTG
>JANQQD010000179.1 GCA_028285185.1 Anaerolineae bacterium
ACCAGCCGTGTGCGCAAGCCGGCCTCGACAAGCTGATCGCGGATAAATTTCAGCTCATCGCCCTTGGTGTCGAGCGTGCCGATGACCATCACGACGGGCTCGCCCGAGGCGGACAGCGGCCGCAGCGTGACCGTGGACCGGCGCTCAGGTGTCGTGAGCACCGGCAGGCTGGTCATCAGCCGCGCATCGGCCTCGATCTTCGCGGCCGGCACGGGCGGCGACCATCGCGTGGGAACCTTCGGGTTGGAGACATAGACCTTGCGCGGTCCCCTGCGCCGCTGTTCCTCTTCAGGCAGCGGCCGGCCGGCATCCTCGGGAATGTCCTCGTCTCCTTCGTGGGCATGACGCCCGACGCCGAGCAGGCGCTGCTGCAGGTCACGGTCGGCGGCAAGACGGCCGGAATCCATAACCCGGTTGATCTGCCCGTTGATCATGATCGCCGTCTTGTCGGAGACCTCGGTCGCGACACCGATGTTCTGCTCGATGATCAGCACGCCCAGATCCGGCTGCTGTCCAAGCTGCAGCAGGATCTCCTCCACCTGCGCGACGATGACCGGCGCCAGGCCCTCGGTCGGCTCGTCCATCACCAGCAGGCGCGGGTTCAACAAGAGCGCGCGGGAGATGGCGAGCATCTGCTGCTCGCCGCCTGAGAGCTGGCCGCCCCGGCTCGATTTCCGCTCGGCCAGGCGCGGGAAGGTGTCGTAGATGCGCTCGACCGACCAGGCGCTCGCCGACGGACGCGCGATCATTCTCAGATGCTCTTCCACCGTCAACGACGGCCACAGGCGCCGGCCTTGCGGCACGTAGCCGACACCGCGATGGGCGATCTGGGTCGGGCCGAGCCGCGTCAGCTCTTGTCCGGCGAACCGGATGCTGCCGCTGGCGACCGGCACAAGGCCCATGATCGCCTTGCACAGCGTGGTCTTGCCCATGCCGTTGCGCCCGACGACCGACAGATTGCCGTGCTGAAGCGTAAGGTTGACGCCCTGCAGGGCATGGGATGCGCCGTAATAGACGTTGAGGTTGCGCACCTCGAGCATGGCGGCGCCGGGCGTCGGCTGGTTCGCAGCAAAGCGCCGAAGGTCAGCCATGGGCGCCTCCGAGATAGAGCTGCTGAACCTCTTCGTCGCCCTCGATCTCCTGCGGCAGCCCTTCCTTGAAGACCCGGCCGTTGTGCATCATCGTCACGCGCTCGACGACGCGCAGCGCCACGTCCATGTCGTGCTCGATGATGATGTAGCCGATATGGTCGGGCAGGGAGGTCAGTATCTCGATCAGCTCAGCCCGCTCCGTCGGCGACAGGCCGGCGGCAGGCTCGTCGAACAGGATGAACCGAGGGGCGCCGGAGAGTGCCAGCGCGATCTCAAGCTGGCGCTGCTGGCCGTACGCCAGCTCCGACACCAGTCGGTCGCGGCTGTCGGTCAGGTGGACCGCATCCACAAGGTCGGACGCCGTCTGCATCAGCACATCGTCGCGGCCCGGCCGGATCATCGAGAAGCGCCCGCGCGAGACGCCACGGCAGGCCAAGTAGACGTTGTCGAGAACGCTCAGCCCCCTGAAGAGAAGCGAGATCTGGTAGGTCCGCCTGAGGCCCCGCCGGATACGCTCATGCGCCGGAAAATCGGTGATGTCCTCACCGAAGAAGCGGATCGTGCCTGAGGTCGGCAGGAAATCGCCGGTGATGCAGTTGAAGAGCGTCGTCTTGCCGGCACCGTTTGAGCCGAGGACGGCGTGCCGTTCGCCCGGGCGGATCGACAGGGTGACGTCGGCGAGCGCCGTCAGCGCACCGAACATGCGGGTAACGCCGCGCAGCTCCAGCGCGTTACCCGTGCTCCGGGAGGAGAGGCGTTCGGCAACCGACCGCATCAGTCTTCGCCCCCCTGGCCGGCCAGGTCCGTGGTCTCCCTTCGCCGCCAACGGCTGCGCCAGCGGTCCCAGAGGCCCAGCACCCCATCGGGAGAGAAGAACACGATCAGAAGGAAGCCCAGCCCGATCAGCAGCTTGAAGCGCTCGCCGGCCAGGCCGATCGCGACCAGCACGTCCAGCGCGAAGATCGACAGCACGACAAAGATCAGGGCGCCGATGAAGGGGCCGATCGGCCGCCCCAACCCGCCGACCACGGCAATGACCAGGATGTTGATGACCCAGGGGATGCCGTTGGAATCCGGCGAGATCTGCGTGTTCTGCCAGACCAGCAGGATGCCGCCGATGGCGGCCAGCAAGGCTGCGAAAGCATAGGCCGCAATGCGGTGGGCGGTCACGTTGAACCCGAGAGCCGCCATGCGTCTGGGGTTGTCGCGCACGCCCTGCAAGGCCAGCCCGAAGGGCGAGCGGGCGACATAGGCGACGGCGAGATAGCAGAGCGTCGCAATCCCCAGAGACAGATAATAGAAGGCCGTGGGGTGGCCCCAGTCGACCCCCAGGAAGACAGGCGGCAGGACCCCGTTGAACCCGGTGAACCCGTTGAAGATCGCGTAGTTCTGGCGGGTGAAGTAGAAGAACGCCGACGCGATCGCCAGCGTGATCATGATCGTGTAGATGCCCTCCGTCCGCACCGCCAGCGCGCCGGAGATGGTGCCGAAGACGATCGCGATCAGGATCGCGACAGGGGCCGCCAGCCACCAGGGCCAGCCGAGGCTGATATCGGTGATGGCGCTGGTGCCGAGGATCGCCACCATGTAGCCGGCAAGGCCCGCGACCGACATCTGCACCAGGCTCACCATGCCGCCATAGCCCGCCAGGAACATCAGGCTGAGCGCGATGATGCCGAGGATGAACGCCCAGGCGAAGATCTGGTTCTGGATGAACTCGCTGGCGAAGGCCGGCACGAACAAAAGGAACAGGATCAAGAGCCAGGTGGCTGGATGCAGCCGATCGAACCAGTAGGCCACGGTACTGGGTGTCTGCGCGTCGCGCCCCTGCTGTTCCACCACCGCCATCCCGCAGCCCCCTATCGGCCCAACAGGCCCTGCGGGCGGAACGCCAGCACGAGCACCATGATGAGGAACGTCAGCACGACGGAATAGGTCGGGACGTAGACGGAGCCCAACTGCTCAGCCAGGCCGATCAAGAGCGCGCCCAGTGCTGCGCCGGGGATCGACCCCATGCCGCCAACGATGACGACGATCAGAGACGCGAGCAGGATGCGCGTGTCTTCGCCCGGCTGAAGCGACTGGAACGTTCCACCCACGACCCCGGCAAGGCCCGCGAGACCGGCGCCGAAGGCGAAGACTGCTACGAAGACGAGCTGCACGCGCACGCCGGTCGCCGCCAGCATGTCGCGGTCGTCGACGCCGGCGCGGACCAGCATGCCGATGCGGGTCCGGTTCAGCGCCATCCACATGCCGATGCCGATGACGATCGCCGCCAGCAGGATCAAGGCGCGGACGGAAGGGTACTTGATATAGACGACCTCGCCGCTGGACCGGATCCCCGAGATGAATGGCGTGGTCACCGGGCCGGACAGCCAGTCGGGCGCCCAGATCTGATAGAAGTCACCGCCCCAGATCCACAGGATGATGTCGGCAAGGACGATCGAGATGCCGATCGTCACCATCGTCTGCCGCAGCTCCTGGCCTTCCATGCGCCGGAACACGACGATCTGAAGGGCGATGCCAATCAACCCGATCGCTATGAAGGCCACCAGGAAGCTCAGATACCAAGAGCCTGTGGCATCGGAGATCTCGAAGCCGATGTAGCCGCCAAGAAGATAAAGCGAGCCATGTGCCAGGTTGACGTTGCGCATCAGCCCGAAGATCAGTGTGAAGCCGCTGGCGACAAGGAAGTAAAGGGCACCCTGTGTAATGCCATTCAGAATGGCATTGACGAAGGTTCGCTTGTTGCTGTCGCCCATCAGCTTTTCCAGCCATTCGGGCCATACAGCGAAAATCATCCAGAGGAAAATGACGACGGCAACCAGGATCACGAGCGCCCAGAACGGGTTGCGCTGGATGAACCGCCTCATCGCGCGCCACGCTCCAGAGGGCGCGCGCAGGGACTGGTGCCGGCAGTGCCGATCGACTGCGTCATCGAGGGACGCATCTCCTCCCGCGGATGCGGATCAGCCCGTTCCGTCGGGCCTTCTCCGCAATCCCATTCCCGTCTGTTCGCAGTTTCGGTTGAACTGCTTGCCACCCGGTCCGGTTCAGCCGGACTTGCGGGCCGTAAGGGTTGAATTATGGCGGCTTCTCGCGTCCGCGCGTATCACTCAGTCTGTTTCCTGCAGAGCCGGGGGCGCTACGGGATCAGGCATGCAGCACTTGTGCAGCTCGGCGATAGCCGCTGGGCGCCATGCCGGCATTGGCCGCAAAGAACCGGGTGAACCCGCTCTGCGACGGAAAACCAAGCTCATAACTCAGCTCGGTCACCGAGATGTTCGTTCCGATCAGCTGGTCGATCGCGCGCTCGATCAGGAGGGTATTCATGAAGAGCTGCGGCGTGATGCCCATCTGCTGGCGAAAGAGCTTGTAGAAGTGTGGCCGCGACAGGCCGGCTTCGCGCGCTATCCCATCCAGCCGGACATCCGCCGTCGGATTCTCGCTCATCAACTTGATGGATTTGCGGACGCGGAAATCGCTGATGCCGCGCCGGTCGGCAGCGGTGTAGGCGACGGGTGCCGTGTCCCAGCTCTGTTCGAAGCTCTCCCGGATCAGTTCGTAAAGATAGCCGTCAAACAGCGCCGTTCCGCGCGGGTCCAGCAGCAGTTCCACGACGATCCTGATCTGCCGCGCAAGAATGCGGTTGATCTCGATATGGGGACGGCCAAAGGTCAGCGCCGATTTCGCGGTGCGGCCGTGCTGTAGAAACCACAGCGGCTTTATGTAGAGTACCAGATAGTCGTATCCGTACCCTGTTTCCGGCGGATAGAACGCGTGCGGGTCCCATGAATTGATGGCAAGCCCATATCCCGTATCCACCAGATGATCGATCTGATTGACCGCCACGCGTGACATCGGCCCGTTCAACTGGAAGATCAGATGACCTTCGCGATGGGCATGGGTCGTAATGGGCCGGTCGAGATGATAGATCGACACACGGCCGAAATTGCCGTGATACACGGCGACAGCC
>JANQQD010000183.1 GCA_028285185.1 Anaerolineae bacterium
CCGACGCGGCCCAGCTTGATCTTCTCCTCCAGCCAGCGGACACGGTCGGGATTGTCGAAGGTCACCTGGGTCAGCGGCGTGCGGATGAAGGTGGGGCACACCGTGTTGACGCGGATGCCGTGCGGCCCCCATTCGATTGCCATCGCCTTGGTGAAACCTTCCACGGCGAACTTCGAGCCGCAGTAGACGGCACGGTCGATGCCGCCCACATGGCCCATCTGGCTTGAGATGGTGATCAACGATCCCGGCTTGCCGGCGGCGATCAGCCCCTTCGCCACGGCACACGTCAGGAAGTAGGCGCCGCGGACATTGATGCCCATCACGGCATCGAAATCAGCCGGCACCGTCTCCAGCGCCGGGCCATGGCGGGCCGACCCGGCACTGTTGACCAGCACATCGAAGGGCCCCTGGTCCGCGACGGCCTGCTGTGTTGCGTCAATGTCCGCAACGTCCAGCACCAGGGCTTCGGCCGCATGGCCACGGCTTCGAAAAGCATCCACGACCTCAGCCAAGGCGGCCTCGCCGCGCGCGGCCAGAACCACACGGGCGCCGGCATCGGCCAGCGCCACGGCACAGCCGAGCCCTATGCCTGAAGACGCGCCCGCGACCAGAGCGACTTTCCCGTCAAGCCGGAAGCTGGGTGACTGCGGCAGCTCGATCACGCACTGGTCCTCCACACGGGGGCCGTCAGGCGGAAAGGCGCACAGTCACCCCTCCGCCGATCGCCCGCGAACCTAGTCCGCGGCGGCGCCATAGGGAACGTTCCGGCCGCCATAGCGGCGGACCCGGACATTCGCCTGCTCTGCATGGCCGACGAAGCCTTCCAGCATGCAGAGGCGCGAGCAGTATTCGCCGATCGTCGCCGCCGCCTGATCCGTCAGCACCTTCTGATAGCTGTGCGTCTTCAGGTACTTGCCGACCCAGAGACCGCCCGTATAACGCCCGGCCTTCTTGGTCGGCAGGGTGTGGTTGGTGCCGATCACCTTGTCGCCGTTGGCGACATTGGTGCGCGGGCCCAGGAACAGCGCACCATAGCTGGTCATGTTTTCCAGGAACCAGTCGTCGCGGTCGGTCATCACCTGCACGTGTTCCGCGGCGATGTCGTTGGCGACCTGCAGCATCTCGTCATAGGTGTCGCAGACGATCACCTCGCCATAGTCGCGCCAGCTCACCGCGGCGGTCTCGGCGGTCGGCAAGATGGCCAGCAGGCGGTCCACCTCCGCCATGGTCTGTTCGGCGAGCTTGCGGGAGTTCGTGACCAGCACGGCCGGGGAGTCGTAGCCATGCTCCGCCTGGCCCAAGAGGTCGGTGGCGCACATCTCCGCATCCACGGTCTCATCCGCAATCACCATGGTCTCGGTCGGGCCGGCCAGCAGGTCGATGCCGATGCGGCCGAACAGCTGGCGCTTGGCCTCGGCGACATACGCATTGCCGGGACCGACGATCATATGCACCGGGTCGATAGTGGCCGTGCCGATGGCCATGGCGCCCACGCCCTGAATGCCGCCGAGCGCATAGATCTCATGGGCGCCGCCCAGATGCATGGCCGCAACGACTGCCGGGTTCGGCTCCCCCTTGAACGGCGGCGTGGCGGCGACAACCCGCGGCACGCCGGCGACCGAGGCCGTCAGCACCGACATATGGGCCGAAGCGACCATGGGGAACTTGCCGGCGGGCACATAACAGCCGACGGACTGCACCGGGATGGTCTTGTGGCCGAGGATCACGCCGGGGATGGTCTCGATCTCCACATCCAGCATGGTGGACCGCTGCGCCTCGGCGAATTTGCGGATCTGCGCCTGGGCAAAGCGGATATCCTCCATGTCCCGTTCCGACACGCGGGATATCAGCGCCTCGATATCCGATGGCGACAGGCGGAAGGTCTCCGGCGAATAGCCGTCGAACTTCTGGCTCAGCTCGCGCACCGCGGCATCGCCGCGCTCTTCGATATCGCGCAAGGTGGCCTCGACGACGGCGCGGACCTTGGCGTCATCGGCCGCCCGATCGGCCTCGGGCTTGCCGCGTTTCAGATAGTCGATCATGGCGTCTTCGCTCCTTCCACGGTCGCATTCAGGCCGGTCAGCCCGGCTATCGGTCCGTTCCAACGACGAGGCGGCGCGCCATCATGCGGCCGCCAAGTTCGAACACCGCGAACACCCCCAAGGCCGCCAGCGTCGTCGACCACTCCGGCACCAGCGCCAGACCGGCGGGCAGCAGCCAGAGCGGCGCGGAGTAAGGCCCCATGCCCAGCACGGCGCGCCCGGACAGCAGGCTCGCCGCCGAAAGGCAGAACAGCACGCCGGTCAGCGCGGCCAGCACGATCTCCTCTATGCCACCCTGGGCCAGCATGCCTGGATAGATCAGGAAAAGCATCGGCAGGACATAGACCGTCGCCGCCAGCCGAACGGCCTGACCGGCCACCTCGACCCAAGGCGCCTTGGCAATGGCCGCAGCCACGAACACCCCGACGCAGACCGGCGGAGTGATCACCGACAGCGTGGCGTAGTAAAGCACGAAGAAGTGCACCACCAGCGGCTCAAGCCCCTGCTGGATCAAGGCTGGCGCAAATACCGCGGCCACCAGCACATAGGCCGCAGAGGTCGGCAGTCCCATGCCGGCAATCAGACAGACGACGGCCATGATCGCAGCCACGGCGAAGATCTCGCCGCCCGCACCCTGCAGGATCATGGTCGTGGCCGCCACGCCGAAACCCGTCAGGTTCAAGACACCGACGAAGACCTGGGCGGCGACAAGCAGCACGCCCACGGTGACCACGCCCCTGCCGCCATCGACCAGCGACCGCCACAGGATCTGGGCCGCACCCCGCCAGCCCCGGCCGGTGATCAACTGCACCGCGATGCTGGTGCCCATCATGCCGATCATGCCGTAGCAGGCGGTGAGCGCGATCGACCGTCCCTGAACGATACCCAGCGCCAGGCCCAGGATCGCCGCAATGATGGGTGCCATGCGATGCCAGTTCAGCGCCTGGCGCCAATCCGGCAGCTCTTCGGCATCCACCTGACCTAAGCTCCTGCGCTTGGCGACGTGGTGCACGGTCATCAGAACGCTGAGGTAGAAGAGAAAGGCCGGCAGCACGGCGGCCAGCGCGATTTCCCAATAGTTGATGTTCACAAGCTCGGCCATCACGAAGGCCGCCGTGCCCATGATCGGGGGCGCCAGTTGGCCGCCGGTCGAGGCCACGGCTTCGACCGCGCCAGCGAAGCTGTTTGGATATCTGAGCCGCTTCATCAGCGGGATGGTGAAGTTGCCTGTCGTGGCCACGTTCGCCACTGTCGACCCGTTGATCGACCCGAACAGGCCCGACGCGATGGTGGCAATCTTGGCAGCCCCGCCGGTCGCTTTGCCCCCGGCCCGCGCCGACAGGTCATAGAAGGTCTGCCCCGCGCCCGTGTGCAGCAGCATGGCCCCGAACAGGACGAAGGCGGCAAGCGTGGTCGAGGCGACGTTGACCAGCAGCCCCCAGAGGCCGCGGTCCGAGAGATAGACCACTTCTGTCAGATAGCCGATATCGAAGCCGCGATGGCCGAAATCGCCGGGAATCCAGTGGCCCAGCAGAGCGTAGGCCAGCGACAGCAGCACGATGCACGGAAACAGCAGGCTCTTGGTAACCCGGCGCGACAGTTCCAGCACGATCAGCACCGCTGCCCCGCCCAGCGCCATTTCATGCGGCTGAGCCCAAGGCAGCTCGGTCATGATGCGATCGAAGTTGACGACGATGTAGACGCAGGCCGCGACCAGCACGGCGGCCATCAGAAAGTCCAACGCCAGACCCAACGGGCGCCATCGCTTCCCGGCGCCGAGCGGGAACATGACGAAGCCCAGAACGCCGATGACCGAAACGAAGATCGATCGCTGGATCAGGGACTCAAAGGCCCCGAAAAAGGACGTGTAGAGGACGAAGAGGCCAAGCCCGCCGGCCAGGATCAAGGCAAGACGGTCTCTCAGCGTCTTCGGTGTCTCGGTGGCGTCAGTCACGGGAGCCACCTCCTACGGGCCACGCATTGCCGCTGAGGCGATGCGGCTGGTTCGTGAAAAGAGGGGGACGGCGCGCCTGGGCCGCCGTCCCCGTGGTGCTAAACCGCTAGCGGGGGCGGCCTAGCGAAGGCGGTCGGGAACGGTGTAGCCGGCTTCCTCGTAATAGCGGATGGCGCCGGCATGCAGCGGCGTCGTGGCATAATCCAGCGTCAGCTGGATCAGGTCGTTGTCGCCGATCGCCGGGAAGCCGGCCTGTTGAGCCTCCATGTCCTCCATCACCGCGCGGGTGATGTCATAGGCCGTCTGCTCGTCCATGTCGGGCCGCGCGGACACGGCGATCATGAAGCCCCAGGTCTGATAGGGGCCGGTGTTCTCCATCTCCCCGCCCGGCATGTCGACCAGGGAGAGCTCCGGCAGGTTCTCTTCGATCAAGGCGCGCTGTTCGTCGCTGATGCCCAGCACCTGCACCGGCGTGAAGGTCGCGATATCGGTAGTCAGCGCGTCGAAGGCAGTCCCGACGGCGGACTTGATGAAACCGATTGCACGGCCGTCCTTGATGGCATCGGCCAGCTCGCCATTGGTACCGCGCACCCAATCCGGCTCGATGCCGAACAGGCTCATGACCTGCAGCGACGTATCCTCGGTCGAAGATCCCCGCTGCCCGGGGCCGAAGGCTTCACCCGCCAGTTCGGAAATGTCGGTGATGCCGGAGTCCCGGCGCACGATCACGTTCTGCGGCGCCAGGGAATAGGCCCAGAGCAGCCGGGATTCGACCGCCTCCCCCTCGAACGACTTCACGCCGTAATAGGCGTGATAGAGGGTGGACGTGGTGACCAGGCCGATATCGAGTTGCCCCCGCTCCATGCGCCGCAGGTTGTCGACGGTCGCGCCAGTTTCAACGACGGAGGCCTGATACCCTTCCAATTCCGAAACGATGTTCGCAAGTGCTGCGAAGTAGGCGTAGTGCGCGGACTGGGCGTTGGTGGCGCCGAAGGCAAGCCGGGTCTGAGCATCGGCGGTGCCGCTGGCAAACACGGGCAGCGCGATGGCTGCAACGGCGGCGAGACGATAGCTGGATCTGAACATGGATCGGGTGACCTCCCTCGGTTTGCTTGGCCGTCGGCTGGGCACAAGGAAGCGCGCCCGGGGCCGACTTTGGTGCGATATTGCAATCGTTTGCACTCGAGTCAAGCAAGAATCCCGGAAGAGGCAAAATTCCATTGATGCAAACGCCCGGACATGATCCTGCGCTGCCCGGAAGAGCAGTGACTCAATCGACCGCAATCCATTCATGTAATTGGATTTTTATTCCATCACAGTACCCGCTGGGCAGAACGGGCATGAGTCGGCCATTAAGCACCGAGGCAAAGAACGGCGACCAGGAGATGACGATCGTTTGCATCCCAATTCAAGAATAGGCACTCTGCAGCCCATCCCGCGGGAGCTGTGAAGCCTATGCCCAACGGCTTGCCGCCCAGCCCCGCCGATCCCGGGAGCCGACGTGCCCACGGACTTCAAGCGCAAGGTGCCCCGCAAGCCCAAGATCGAGCGCTTCACGGCCGCCGACGTGGCCCGCGCCGCCGGCGTCTCGATCAGCGCGGTCTCCCGTGCCTTCACGCCGAACGCGAGTATCGCCAAGGCGACGAAGGCGCGTGTTCTCAGTGCGGCAGACCGCCTGGGCTATCACCCCAACCCCTTGGCGCGGGGGCTGATCACGCAGCGGTCCGGCATGGTCGCCCTGCTGATGACCGAGGTAACCAATCCGTTCTATCCGACGGTGCTGGAGACTTTCGCCCGCGCCCTCTCCGATCGGGGCAAACAGGTCATGCTGTTCACGCCTGCGGAGGATGAGCCGCTGGAATCACTCTTGCCCCAGGCGATCAGCTATGGCGTCGAAGGCGTGGTGATCACCTCGGCCACACTCAGTTCGAAGATGCAAGCGGCCTGCGCCAACGCGCCGGTCCCAGTCATCTTGTTCAACCGTACGCTCGACTGCGGTGAGGTCAGCGCCGTGTGTTGCGACAACGAGGCCGGCGGCCGCGCCATCGCACAGTTTTTCGCCCAGCGCGGGCGCCGGCGACCGGCCTTCGTCGCCGGCCTGCCCGGCGCGTCGACCAGCCTGCACCGTGAACGCGGCTTTATCGCTGGCGTGCTGGAAGCATCCCTGCCCGCCCCGATCCGTGTCGAAGGCCAGTTCACCTTCGATGGCGGTATGCAGGCCGCGGCAGAGCTGCTGGCAATGGACCAGCCTCCGGACGCCATCTTCGCGGCCAACGACATCATGGCGCTGGGGGTGCTCGACGGCATTCGCCGCGTGGGCGGCCTGGGCGTGCCCGACGACATCTGGGTCGTGGGCTTCGACGATATCGCGGCGGCGGCCTGGCCCAGTTTCGACCTGACAACGTTCCGACAGCCGATCAACCGCATGATCGCGGAGACCCTGCGCCTGCTCGACTCAGCCGAGACCGAAGTGCCGGCCCTGCCCAGCACCGTTCTGGTGCCGGGGCGGCTGATCGAACGCGGATCGACCGGCGCGCCCCTTCCCCTAACGCCATGAAGGACAACACGGCATGGACCGCATCGCCAGTTTCCGCCAGCGCCTGCGCAGGCGCGACCGTATCGTCGGCACGTTCTTCAAGACGCCGTCTTCCATGCTGGCTGAGATCCTGAGCGGGACATCGCTGGACACGGTGTGCATCGACGCCGAACACGCGCCGTTCGACCGCCTGGCGATTGACCAATGCGTGGCGGTCTTCCGTCTGCACGACATGCCGCACCTGGTGCGTGTGCCCTCCCCCCAGCCGGACACCATCCTGTCGGCGCTGGACAGCGGCGCCACGGGCGTGGTCGTGCCCCATATCCGCAGCGCTGCCGAAGCCGAAGCCGTGGCCAAAGCCGCCCATTTCGGGCCCGGCGGCCGCGGCTATGCGGGATCGACCCGGGCAGCGGAGTTTGGTGGACGGTCCATTGCGGCACACCGCCAGGACAGCGCAGCGACGACCGTCGTGATCGCCATGCTGGAGGACAGGGAGGTGCTGGACGCGATCGACGAGATCATGGCCGTCGACGGCGTCGATGCCTTCTTCCTGGGCCGCATCGACCTGACCGTCGCGCTCGGCGCCACCTCGCCGGACGCGCCGGAGGTGGTGGAGGCCGTCGACCTGATCGTCGCCAAAGCGCGCGAGGCAGGGCGCACCATCGGCATGTTCACCCCCACCCCGGCCGAGGCCGTGCAGTGGCAGGCGAAGGGCGCCAGCTTCTTCCTGCTAGGCTCGGAGCACGCCTTCATCAAGGCCGGCGCCAACGCGCTGGTGGACGCATTTCCCAAAGGCGCATCGTGACCGGCCGCGAGCCGACGCCCATTGGGATCAGCAAGCGGCTACTCTCGAGTTATTTTGAGATTCAGTCTTGATCAATGAGACGATACGATTACTATCGTTCGCTAGATTGGCCCTTGCAGCAATGAACTGACCGTCAACGGATATGGCGTCGCGGACGTACCGGGGGATGCAGCGATGAGTTCCGACACCAGCGCCGGCATTCAGATGGTCGACCGGATCACAGCGATCCTCGATGCCGTGGCCGCGCAGGCGCATGAAGGCGCCAAGCCGACCGACATCATCGCCGCCACGGGTCTGCAACGGGCTACGGCACACCGGCTGTTGAAGGGGCTGGTCGACGGCGGGATGTTGGAGTTGTCGGGCGAGGCCGGCCGCTATTTCCTTGGTCCGCGTCTGATCGGCTACGCAGCGGCAGCGGGCGACCGGTTCAATCTGGTGGAACGGTCCGCAGCGGGCCGCCAACGCCTTGCCACCCTGACCGAGGACACGGTGTTCCTGATGCTGCGGGTCGGCGACCGGGCGGCCTGCGTAGCCCGCACCATGGGCCCGTTCCCCATCCGCAACCTGACGCTCTCGGTGGGCGACACGAGGCCGCTCGGCATCGGTGCCGGGTCGATCGCCATCCTGATGGCGCTGCCGGATGAGGAGGTCGAGGCGCTGATCGCCCAGCAAGAAGCGGATTTCGCAACGTTCGGCCTCAGCGGGGCCGCCGTGCGCCGTCTGGTCGAACTCGGGCGCCGGCTTGGCTATGCGCTGGATGAGGAAAATCTGATCCCCGGCCACACCGCCGTCGGCATGCCGCTGATTGACCGGCACGGCCGGCCCGTCGCCGGGCTGGCCATAGCCGCCATCAGCCCGCGTATGGCTGAACCCCGGCGCACCAATATGGTGGCGAAACTGGCGGAGGAGGTCCGCCGCCTGGAATCCGAACTACGCACCCTGCGGCATAGATCCGATCCGGCCGACCACCGGGCGCATGGCGCCTGACGATCCCACGGCCGCACCGTTCCCGGACGGACGGCCCAACCCAGCCGGTGGCAACGGCAAAGCCGGCCAAGGCGATGCCCCACCGAACCGGCGACAAGGAGGCTCAAGATGACCCAACCCCCGTCGATCCGCCCACCGGTCCGCGTCGCCGCCCTGCTCGGCGCCACTGCTCTGATCGCCTGGGCCACGCCGGCGATGGCCCAAGAGAACTGGGACATGTCGTTCGCCTGGCCAGAGGGGAATTTCCACGTCCAGAACGGCATGCGCTTCGCCGAAGAGGTGGAACGTGTCACGGGCGGCGACGTCGTGATCACCATCCATCCGGGCGGCGCGCTTGGGCTGCGTGGACCGGAAGCGATGGCCGCCGTGCGCGACGGCATCGTGCCCATCGCGGAATACTCCTTCGAGCAGCAGAACGGCGAAGTGCCGTTCGCCAGCCTGGGCGCCATGCCGGGGCTCGCCACCGGCTATGAAGAAACCCGTATCCTGTCTGAGATCATGCGGCCATACATGGACCAGATCTTCGCGGACTATAACCAGAAGCTGCTCTACATGGTGCCGTGGCCGGGCCAGGCGGTCTATGCGGACCGCCCCATCGAGGCCCTGGCCGATCTGGACGGTTACCAGCTTCGTGCCGCCAACGCCCGTGCGGTGGAGTTCTTTGAAGCGATGGGCGCCGCCCCGGTGCTGCTGCCCTGGGCCGAAGTGGTGCCGGCGCTCGCCTCTGGCGTGATCGACGGGGTATCCACCTCCAGTTCCTCCGGCGTGGACGGCCAGTTCTGGGAGTTCCTCTCGCATATGAGCCGGTTCGACTGGTCGAACCCGCTCAGCGTCGTGACGGTGAACCTGGACGCCTGGAACCGCCTGGATGCGGAAGACCAAGCCGCCATCGAAGCCCTAGCCGCGGAGCTGGAGCCCCAGTTCTGGGACGTCTCCATGCAGGAGGATGAGCGCAACCTG
Organism: Anaerolineae bacterium; assembly: GCA_028285185.1. Classification (GTDB taxonomy): domain Bacteria; phylum Pseudomonadota; class Alphaproteobacteria; order DSM-16000; family Inquilinaceae; genus JACKIG01. The sequence continues at coordinate 9,285 of JANQQD010000183.1, forward strand.
GCGACCCTCGCCGAAAACGGTATCGAGGTGTCGGTGCCCAGCGACGCGCTGAGGGCCGAGATCGCGGCTGCCTCAGTGCCCATCTGGGAGGCGTTCGTCGCCAGTGCCGGCGAAGACGCCGCAACGGTGGTCGCCACCTTCCGCGAGCAGGTCGGCAAGTAGGCGCCGGAGACAGACTGACTGCCCTACCCCAGTCCGTGCCGGCGACCATGTCCGACCCGGTACCCGGGCGCGTGCCCCCTATAATCCGCTGGATCGAGGGGGTGTCGCGCCTGGGCGCCGTTGCGGCCGCCGCCCTGCTGGCGGCCATCACGGTCATGATGCTGGCGGAGGTGGCGGCGCGCAGCCTGTTCAATGCCAGCCTGCTGGTGACATGGGAGATCAGCGCCTATGCCATGGGCGCCGCCGCCGCGCTGGGCAGCGCCCATACGCTGGCGACAGCCGGACATGTGAGGGTGACCGTGCTCGTGCACGCTCTGCATGGCCGCGCGCTCGCCTTCCTGGAAGGGCTGATCACGCTGATCGGCATCGCAGTGGCCGGCTATCTGACCTATGCGCTGGGGCAGCTCGCCTGGACGTCGCTGGTCGGCGACACACGGTCCTGGGCCGGCTTCCGCATTCCACTTGCCATTCCGCAGGGATTCCTGGTGCTGGGGATGGTCCTGCTCACCGCACAGCTGTTCGCCCGTCTGGTGCGGCTGGCGCTGGGGCTGGCCGCAGATGCCGGCGCGCCGGAAGGTCTCGACGATCCACCGGAGGCGGGCGAGCCGGCTGAGCCCAGCAGCGCGCACGCGGGCCGGAGCCGCTGATGGGCGGCGGACCGTTCATCCTGATCGCCATGCTGGTGACGCTGGGGGCCGGGATCTGGGTCAGCCTGTCCCTGTTCACCGTCAGCATCGCCAGCCTGGAGCTGTTCAAGACGCTGCCCACCGCCAATGTACTGGCGCAGAACGTCTGGAACACGCTGACGACGACCGAGCTCTTGTCGCTGCCGCTGTTCATACTGATGGCGGAGATCCTGTTCCGCACCCGGCTGTCCGACCAGTTGCTGCGCGGCCTGACGCCGTGGACCAGCCTGCTGCCGGGCCGACTGGCCCACATCAATGTGCTGGCCTGCACACTGTTTGCCGCCGTGTCCGGATCCTCTGCCGCCACGACGGCGACCGTGGGGCGGATCACGCTGTCCGAGCTGCTGGGCCGCGGCTACGACCGGTCGCTGATCATGGGGTCGCTCGCCGGTGCGGGCACGCTCGGCTTCCTGATCCCGCCTTCGATCGTGATGATCATCTATGCGGTGCTGGCGGAAACTTCGCTTCTGCGCCTGTTCCTGGCGGGCGTGATCCCGGGGCTGCTGCTGGCTTCGCTATTCATGGTCTATATCGCGCTGCGCACCACGATCAGCCCGTCGCTGCTGCCGGACGAACGGCTGCACTACTCCTGGAGCGAGCGGCTGCTGGCGCTGCGCCACCTGCTGCCCGTGGCGCTGTTGATGGCCGCCGTGCTGGGATCCATGTACGGCGGCGTCGCCAGCCCCACGGAAGCGGCGGCCATGGGCGTCTTGGGCGCGCTGATCGTGGCGCTCGCCTCCGGCATGCTGACGGCCCGCAATGTCGGCACGGCGCTGATCCGGGCAGCCCGCACCTTCTCCATGATCGCGCTGATCGTGGCCGGCGCCAGCTTTCTGGCGCTGGCGATGAGCTATCTTGGCGTACCGCGCATGGTGGCCGGCGAAATCGCGCGCATGGAGCTTTCGCCCTACGCGCTGATCGCCCTCTTGGTGCTGTTCTACCTGGTGCTGGGCTTCTTCCTGGAGGGGCTGGCAGCCCTGGTGCTGACGCTGCCGATCACCCTGCCGCTCGTGGTGCAGGCCGGCTTCGACCCGATCTGGTTCGGCGTGTTCGTGGTGATCACCATCGAAATGGCGCAAGTAACACCGCCCATAGGCTTCAATCTGTTCGTCATCCAGGGCATGACCGGTGAACCGGTCGGCCGCATTGCCCGTCACGCCCTGCCGTTTCTCACCATCATGATCGCCGTGGCCTTCCTGATCGCGGCCTTTCCCGATCTGGTGCTGTGGCTGCCGTCGCAAATCTCCTTCCGATAGCGAAACGAACCTTATGACGCCGAAATTTATCGTGACAGCAACAAGGGACCGACACACGTGTTGAATGGAAAGCCGCTGCGCGTCGGTATCGACATCGGCGGAACCTTCACCGACACCGTAATCGAAGCGGGACCGACGCGCCGCTCCACTAAGGTGCTCACCACCCACACGGCACCGGAAGCGGGGGCGCTGGAGGCCCTGGATCTTGTGGTGCGTGAGATCGGCGCGAGCCCCAGCGACGTCGACCTGATCATCCACGGCACCACCCTGGCCACCAATGCGCTGATCGAACGGCGCGGCGCCGTGACCGGACTGATCACGACGCGGGGCTTCCGCGACGTGCTGGAGATCCGCCATGAGGACCGCTACGAACAGTACGATCTGACGCTGGAGTTGCCCGCACCGCTGATACCCCGTGCCCGGCGGCTGCCGGTGGATGAGCGGATGGACGCATCGGGTGCGGTGGTGCGTCCGCTCGACGAGGCCGGTGTTGCCGCCGCAGCCAGGATGCTGGGCAACCAGGGCGCCGAAGCGGTGGCCATCGGCTTCCTGCACAGCTACGCCAATCCTGCCCACGAGCGGCGCGCGGCGGAGATCGTGCAGGACACCCTGCCCGATGCAGCGATCACGCTGTCGGCCGAGGTCGCGCCAGAGATGCGCGAGTACCAGCGGTTTTCCACTGCCGCGGCGAATGCCTATATCCAGCCGCTCATGGGGCGCTATCTGGCCGGCATGGCGGAGACCCTTGCCGCACGGGGGTACCGCTGCCCGCTCCTTCTGATGCTCTCCAGCGGCGGATTGACGGCGCTGGACACGGCCTGCCGGTTCCCCGTGCGGCTGGTGGAAAGCGGGCCGGCCGGCGGCGCCATCTTCGCCTGCGAGATCGGGCGCGAGGCGGCGGCCGACCAGCTGCTGGCCTTCGACATGGGCGGCACCACGGCCAAGCTCTGCCTGATCGACAATGGCGAGGCGCAGACCTCGCGCGACTTCGAGGTTGCCCGGGTGTGGCGCTTCCGCAAGGGCTCCGGCCTGCCACTACGCATTCCGGTCATCGAGATGGTGGAAATCGGCGCCGGCGGCGGCTCGATCGCCGGGGTGGACGCGCTGGGGCGGGTTGCGGTCGGCCCCCGCAGCGCGGGCTCCGAACCCGGCCCTGCCGCCTACGGCCGCGGCGGCAGTGATGCCACTGTGACCGATGCCGACCTGGCGCTGGGCCGGCTGGATCCCGAGCGCTTTGCCGATGGGAAGATCGCGCTCGACACGCTTGCGGCGGACGCCGCCGTCGACAGCTGCGTCGCCCGGCCGATGGCGGCGTCCGTGCCGATCGCCGCCGTTGCCATTTCCGAGATGGTCGAGGAAACCATGGCCGATGCCGCCCGTGTCCACGCTATCGAAGGGGGTACGGAACTTGGGCATCGCACAATGGTCGCCTTCGGCGGCGCAGCCCCGAACCACGCATTGTCGCTGGCCGCCAAGCTGGGCATCCGGCGTGTCCTGATCCCGCCCGGCGCGGGCGTCGGCTCGGCCATCGGTTTCCTGCGCGCACCCGCGGCTTACGAGGTCGTGCGGTCGCTGAAGCGCCCGCTGGACCATCTGGACGCCGGGGAGGCTGCTGACGTCTTGGCAGGCATGGCCGAAGAGGCCCGGGACATCGTCGATCATGCAGCCCCAGGCGCGCCGGCGGAGGAGATCGTCCACGCCGCCATGCGCTATGTGGGCCAGGGCCACGAGATCGAGGTCATCCTGCCCGGCCGGGCCGCTGCCGACCTGCAGCCAGCACCGCTCGCCGCCCTGTTTGAGGGCCGCTATCGCCAACTTTACGGCCGGCTGGTTCCGGACGGAGAGATCGAGGTACTGACCTGGGCCGTCCGCGTGTCCGCCGCAGCCTCCGACGGGCAGGCGCCGTCCATCCAGCACGACGCCCACACGGTCCCCGCGGCCGGCACCCGCCGTGTCATCGACAGCGCCACCGGCGAGGCGTCGGACATCCCCTGCTATTGGCGTCCTGACCTGGCGCCGGGGGCAAGCCTCCAGGGGCCGGCAGTGATTGCGGAGGCGGAAACCTCCACCCTGCTTCCCGCCGGTGTCGTCGCCACGGTGCTGGCTGGCGGGACCATCGACTGCCGCCGTTTGGAGACGGTGCAATGACCGACGACGCACTCACGCGCCTCCGCCAGCAGATCGTCTGGAACCGGCTGATCGCAGCGGTGGAAGAGATGGCACGCACGCTCATGCGCGCCTCGTTCAGCCCCGCGGTCCGCGAAGGCGGCGATCTCTCGGCCGGCGTCTTCGACACCGCGGGCCGCATGCTGGCCCAGGCCGTGACCGGCACGCCCGGCCACGTCAACACCATGGCGCGGTCGGTCGGCCATTTCCTTGAGCGCTTCCCGGCTGACGGCATGCAGCCCGGCGACGCCTTCATCACCAACGATCCGTGGCTCGCTTCGGGCCATCTGCACGATGTCACGCTGGTGACACCGGCCTTTCACGATGGCCGCCTGGTGGCCCTCTTCTCCGCCACCGTTCACATCGTCGATGTCGGCGGCCGCGGCATGGGGCCCGATGCCCAGCAGGTCTACGAAGAAGGCATCCTGATCCCCATCATGCCGCTGGCCCGTACCGGCACGCTGAACGACGACCTGATGACGCTGCTGCTGGCGAACAGCCGTGAGCCCTTCCAGGTGCGCGGCGATATCCTGGCGATCCTGTCGGCAGCGGAACGGGGTGCCGACCGGCTGTCGGCGATGATGGCAGAGTTCGGTCTGACCGATCTCGACGCCATCGCCGCCCTGATCATCGAGCAGAGCCGGGCGGCTGCCCTGGCCGCCATCGGCCGGCTGACGCTCGGCACCTTCCAGAACAGCATGACGATCGACGGTTACGATGCGCCCATTGAGCTGCGCGCGGCATTGACCGTTTCGGAGGATGGCATCGCGGTCGACTTTGCCGGCAGCGCGCCGGAAAGCCGGTTCGGCATCAATGTCGTGGAAACCTATACGGCGGCCTATACGACCTACGGCCTGATGTGCGCCGCCGCGCCCAGCATCCCCAACAACCACGGCTCCATGTCCTGTTTCCATGTCACGGCGCCGGAGGGCAGCATTCTGAATGCGCGCCGCCCGGCGCCGGTGTCCGCGCGCCACATCGTCGGCCATGCGCTGCCGGACGTGGTGCTGGGATGTCTCGCCCAGGCGATGCCGGAGGGGGTGCCGGCCGAAAGCGGGATGATGTGGAACCCCTATATGCGCGGCGGCCTGTCCGCAGAGGGGGACTTGCGCGGGTGGGAGCTGTTCCTGTTCAACGCCGGCGGCATGGGCGCGCGTCCCGGTCAGGACGGGCTGTCAGCGACCGCGTTTCCCAGCGGCATCAAGAACATTCCCGTGGAGGCGTCCGAGGCCGTGGCGCCGATCCTGTTCGAGCGCAAGGAACTGGCGCCGGACAGCGGCGGCCCCGGCCGGTACCGCGGTGGCCTGGGACAGGAGATCGAGATCCGCTCCACGGTCGGCGACCGGCTGCAGTTCCAGGCCATGTTCGATCGTGTGCAGCATCCCGCGCGCGGCCGCGACGGCGGCGAGCCGGGGCGGGCCGGGCATGTCCGGCTGGCCAGCGGTGCGGCCGGCCGCGCCAAGGGCTTGCAGCCGATCCCGGCCGATGACCGCCTGTGCCTGACCCTGCCGGGCGGCGGCGGACATGGCGATCCGAGATCGCGCGACCTTGACCGGGTGGCCGCCGACATGGCCGACGGCCTGGTCAGTGCCGAGACCGCCGTGCGGGACTACGGTGTGCGCATGGTCGACGGCCGCCCCCATCGCATGGACCCAGCCTGACCTTTTCCGTTGTTCGGAGACCGACCGATGCCGACGCCCCGCTACATCCATTTGAACGGCAGCCTCGTGCCCTGGGACGATGCCCGCATCCACGTGATGACACCGTGCGTGAAGTACGGCGCCCTGGTGTTCGAGGGCTTGCGGTCCTACTGGAACGAAGACGAAGGGCAGCTCTATGTGCTGAAGCTGGGCGAGCACCTGCGGCGGTTCCATCAGACACTGCGCGTCGTCCGCTTCGACGGGAATTGGTCCGACGAGACACTGACCGAGGGGCTGATCGCCCTGTTGCGCGCCAACGAGGTGCGCCAGGACGTGCACATGCGCATCGCCGCCTGGGTGGACGGAGACGGGCTTTACGACTCCACCGGCCCCTGCGGGTTGATGATGGCGGCCTACGGCCGCGGCTCGGGAGCGCTGGAGAAGAAGGTGGCGACCGCCGGCGTGACGAGCTGGCGGCGCATCAACGACACGGCCATGCCGCCGCGGCTGAAGGTGGCGGCGAACTATCACAACGGCCGGCTCGGCATCCTGGAGGCGCGGGCCAACGGCTATCGCGAGGCGATCTTCTTGACGCCTGAGGGCAAACTGGCGGAAGGGGCCGGCGCGTGCCTGTTCGTGGTCCGCGACGGCGTCGCCATGACACCGCCGGTCACCGACGGCATTCTGGAGAGTGTGACCCGCCGCGCCGTGCTGGGCCTGCTCGATGAACTGGGCGTGCCCATCGCCCAGCGCAGCATCGACCGCACCGAGCTCTATTTCGCAGAAGAGGCGTTCTTCTGCGGCACCGGCGTGGAAATTCAGCCGATCTCCGCCGTCGACGGCCTGGAACTGGGATGCCCGGCACCCGGGCCCGTCACACGGGCTCTTTGGGACCGTTACGAAGCCGTCGCGCGCGGCCGCGTGCCCGATCATGACGATTGGCGCCTTGCCGTCTACCCGTCTGCGACCGGTTAGGCGCGACTGCACTACCCCCCTTCCGCTGACCTTATTCCGGCAGCTGGGCGTACCGCGCTCTGCGCGCCTTGCTGTCCCCGTTTCGCGGCCGGGCACCGACGTCAGGCCGACCGAGATGCTTGCTAAGGGGTCGTAAGCATACTATCGTTGTGTACGAATTGTATACGGACAGCTTTCCATGGCCTTGAGGGCGTTTGTTCCCCGCTTGCCGCGCCGCTTCTCCCTGTCCGGTCGCCCTGCTGCCTTGCCGTCACGGGGGCGTTTCGACTGCAGCAAGGATGGCCGCCGACGCCGCGCATGACGGACCCAAGTCACCCCCTTAACCCAACAACGCAATGCCAAAGGGAGGCGTTCAATGAGCCGAGACATCCATCCCGCAATCCCCAAGCTGAAGCGGCAGCTTTCCGAAGGCCGCCTCGATCGCCGCGAGTTCTTGCGGACATCGACCCTTCTGGGACTGTCCGCGACCGCGGCCTATGCCTTTGTCGGCAAGGTCACGGGCCAGCCGTTCGTGCAGCCTGCCCGCGCGCAGGCGGCTCCGGGCGGGACCCTTCGCATCGCCATGCGGGTCAAAGAGGTCGCGACGCCGCACACCTTTGCCTGGGCGGAGCAGAGCAACATCACCCGTCAAGTGTGCCAGTACCTCTCCAGAACCGGCCACGACAACGTTACCCGGCCACACCTCTTGGACCGGTGGGAGGCCAGTGACGATCTGCAGACCTGGACCCTGCATCTGCGCCAGGGTGTGAAATGGCACAACGGCCGCGATTTCGTGGCCGACGACGTGATCTGGAATTTCCAGCATGTCCTGGACGCCGAGACCGGATCTTCGGTGATCGGGCTGATGCAGGGGTACATGCTTGAGGAATTCGAGACCGGCGAAACCGACGACGACGGCAACCCGGTGATGTCGACGCGGCTGTGGGACGCCAATGCGATCGAGAAGGTGGACGATTTCACGGTCCGCCTGAACGCCAAGGTGCCGCAGCTGGCAGTGCCTGAGCATCTGTTCCACTACCCGTTCCCGATCCTGGACCCGGAGGAAGGCGGCAATTTCGGCGCCGGGTCCAACGGCACGGGGCCGTTCGAACTGGTCGAGCATCAGGTCGGCGTGAAATCCGTCTTCAGAGCCCGCAGCGACTATTGGGGTGACGGCCCCCTTCTTGAGGAACTGCAGTTCATCGACCTGGGCGACGATGCCTCGGCCACCATCGGTGCCATGGCGTCGCAGCAGGTGGACGGCATGTACATCGCCGACGTCACCCAATTGGACGCGCTGCAGGCCTTCCCGCATCTGACGATGTACGAGGTGACCACGGCCGAGACGGCCGTCGTGCGCGGCAAAGTCACGGAGCCGCCATTCGACGACCCGCGGGTGCGGATGGCCCTGAAGCTCGCCGTCGATCCGCAGAAGACGCTCGATCTGGCGCTCCGCGGCCGCGGCGTGCCGGCCGAGCACCATCATGTCTGCCCGGTCCACCCCGAATATGCCGAACTGCCAGCCTTCGAGCGGGACGTGGAACGGGCCAAGAGCCTGCTGGCCGAGGCCGGCTTCCCGGATGGGCTGGAGCTGAACATCGCCTGCCCGACCGACCCGTCGTGGCAGGTCTCCGCCGTGCAGGCCATGGTGGAGCAGTGGCGCGAGGCCAACATCCAGGTCAACATGGACGTCATGCCCGGCGCCCAGTTCTGGGATGTCTGGGACAAGGTGCCGTTCGGCTATACCATCTGGTACCACCGCCCGCTCGGCGTCATGGCCCTCGGGCTCGCCTACCGGTCCGGCGTTCCGTGGAACGAGTCGAGCTATTCGAACCCCGAATTCGACCGGCTGCTGACCGAAGCGGAAGGCATCCTGGATGTCGACCAGCGCCGTGAGGTGATGGCCCAGATCGAAGCGCTGTTCCAGGAAGACGGCCCGATCACCCAGCCCTTCTGGCGCTCCATCTTCACCTTCTACGACACTCGGGTGCAGGGCTTTGCGATGCATCCCACCAACTACATCTTCGGTGAGGAGCTGAGCATCGAAGCGGCCTGACCGTCTCCGGACCTTACGGGCGCGTGGCCGGCCGGATGGACCGGGCCGGCCACGCGCCTCTTCGCCCCCGTCTTGCAGCGCCCTGGTGATCGCCGGTAGACAGGCCGGCGCGCCACCCGGTCGCCCTGTCATGGCCGGGAGGCGCGGTGCGAGCGCAGGGCCATAAGCGGAATCGGGCACGAGAGCATGGCGAGTAACAGCAAGGACCGGCTCTATGCCGATCTGAAGCGCAAGATTCTGACCCTGGACCTGGAACCGGGCACCAGTCTCGACGAGACGAGGCTGAGCGCCGAATACGGCATCTCCCGCACGCCGCTGCGCGACGTGTTCAGACAGCTGGCCGGCGAAGGCTATATCGAGATCCGCGACAATCGCGGCACCTTCGTCTCGCCCATGAACCACAAGACCATGCGGGACTTCTTCCTGACCGCGCCGCTGATCTACGCGTCCGTGGCGCGGCTGGCGGCGCAGAACGCCCGGCCGGAGCAGATCGCCCGGCTGCGTGAGGTCCAGCAGTCCTTCCGCCAGGCGGTCGAGACCGACAGCGTCGAGGACATGATCTTCTGGAACGACAGCTTCCATTTCACCATCGGCGAGATGGCTGACAACCAGTTCCTGATGCCCAGCCTGCAGCGCCTGCTGATCGACCATGCACGGATCGGCCAGACCTTCTGGCGGGCCCACAATGACGACATGGCCGGCCGAATCCGGCAGGCGGCCGACCAGCACGACCGGTTCATCGCGCTGATCGAAGCCCGGGACGAAGCCGGTGTCGTCGCCCTGACGCTGGAGCACTGGTCGCTGTCCCGCGATCATATGGAGCTTTTCGTGCGCCCCGACCCGTTGCCGATCAGTCTCGACGAGTCTGCCTGACTGCCGGTTCCGCCCACGTCACGCCGCAGCGCTTGCGCCGAATACGCGCCAGCAGTATTGTGTACGAAATGTATACGAGACCTGCCATGCACTTCGAGGGCATCTATACGCCCGTCGTCACCCCCCATTCTGACGACCATTCCATTGACCGGGACAGGTTCGCCGAAGTCATCGAGCATCTGATCGCTGCCGGCATTCATGGCGTGATCGTCGCCGGCACGACGGGGGAGTACTACGCGCAGACGGCAGAAGAGCGCCTGGCGCTGATGCGCCTCGCCAAGGACGTGATCAAGGGCCGGCTGCCCTTGATCATCGGCACCGGGGCGACGCGCACGGAAGACTCCATCGCCTTCGCCGAAGCGGCCAAGGCGGCGGGCGCCGACGCGCTGCTGGTCACCACGCCGCCCTATGCGCAGCCGACGGGGCGGGAGAATGCGCTGCACGCCCTGGCCATCGACCGCGCGGCCAACCTGCCGATCGTGCTCTACAACTACCCGGGCCGCATGGCCGCGGCCATGGACGAAGACTATCTCGACCGCGTCGGCCGCAGCCCCAACTTCTGTGCCATCAAAGAGAGCTCCGGCGACATCAACCGCGTCCATCTCTTGGCGCGGGACTATCCGCATATCCAGCTCTCCTGCGGGATGGACGACCAGGCGCTGGAGTTCTTCGCCTGGGGGGCGCGGAGCTGGGTGTGCGCCGGGTCCAACTTCGCGGCCGACGCCCATATCGCGCTCTGGCGCGCCTGTGCCGTGAACGGTGATTTCGCCAAGGGCCGGCGCATCATGTCGGCCATGCTGCCGCTCATGCGCGTCCTGGAACAGGGCGGCAAGTTCGTTCAGTGCATCAAGCACGGGCTGGCCCTGCGGGGCCTTCCGGTTGGCCCGCCGCGCCGGCCGCTGCAGCCGCTGAACACGGAAGAAAAGCGCGCGCTTGCCGAAACCGTGAAGGTCATGGACGCGGCCATTGCGAAGATCGAGGCGGAGGCTGAGTGATGTCGGAGCTGCTGACCCGGGAGGAATATGCCGCCATCGCCGATGGGCTGACGCCGCCCCGAACCGCGTTCATCGACGGCGCCTTTCGCGCCGCGCAGTCGGGCGACACCTTCGCCACCGTCAACCCGGCAACCGGGGCGACGCTGGCGGAGGTCGCCGCCTGCGGCGAAGAGGACCTGGACTTCGCCGTCGCCAAGGCACGGGAAGCATTCGAAGACGGCCGCTGGTCGCGCCGGCATCCGGCCGAGCGCAAACAGATCCTGATCCATCTGGCCAAGCTGATCGAGCGCAACCGGCACGAACTGGCGGTCATGGAAAGCCTGGATTCCGGCAAGCCGATCCGGGACTGCGTGACGATCGATGTGCCCGAGACCATCAACACGCTCAAATGGCACGCCGAAGCGGTCGACAAGATCTATGACCAGACGGCCCCGGTGGGCGAAGACGCCATCGCCATGATCGTGCGTGAGCCGATCGGCGTTGTGGGCCTGGTGCTGCCCTGGAACTTCCCTTTGTTGATGCTCGCCTGGAAGATCGGCCCGGCATTGGCGGCCGGCAACTCGGTGGTGGTCAAACCGGCGGAGCAGACCTCGCTGACGGCATTGCGGGTGGCCGAGCTGGCCGCGGTGGCGGGCATCCCCCGCGGCGTGTTCAACGTCGTCACCGGCGACGGTCCGTGTGTCGGCGAGCCGCTGGGGCGCCACCCGGATGTCGACATGGTTTCCTTCACCGGTTCGACGGAGACGGGCCGGCGGTTCCTGCACTATGCGGCGGACAGCAACCTGAAGAAGGTCTCGCTGGAATGCGGCGGCAAGAACCCGGCCGTGGTGCTGGAAGACGCCGAAGACCTTGACCTTGTCGCCGAACACGTCGTCAACGCGGCCTTCTGGAACATGGGGGAGAACTGTTCGGCCAATTCCCGGTTGATCGTGCACCAGGCCATCAAGGCACCGCTGATGGAGCGGGTGCTGGCGCGCATCCGTGACTGGCGCACAGGCGACCCGCTGGACCCCGCCAACCATCTGGGCGCTCTGGTGGACGGCGAGCACTTCGCCAAGGTCTGTGGATATCTGGAGGCGGGCCGGGCTACTGCGTCGCTGGTCGCGGGCGGCGAGGGCAAGGACGGCTACGTCCCGCCCACGGTCTTCGACGACGTCAAACCGGCCGACCCGCTGGGACGGGAAGAGGTGTTTGGCCCGGTACTCTCGGTGATCACCGTCGCCTCCACCGAAGAGGCGATCGCCGTCGCCAACGACACGCCTTATGGCCTCGCAGCCTCCGTCTTCTCGGCGAACGGCAAGCAGGCACTGAGGGCGGCGCGCGCCATCCGCGCCGGCACCGTGACCGTCAACTGCTACGGCGAAGGCGACATCACCACGCCGTTTGGCGGCTACAAGCAGTCCGGCTTCTGGGGGCGGGACAACTCCGTGCACGCCCACGACCAGTACACGGAAATGAAGACGATCTGGGTCGACCTCGCCGACCGCACGGGGGAGGCCGTGGATTGACGAAGGTCGCACGGCTGCCCAAGGATCCGGGTCCGACTGGCTGGGCCGCCATCCTTGAGCCGCCGCCGCCTGCGCGCCGGCTGGACGAAGACACGACGGCCGATTGGCTGATCATCGGCGCGGGATTTGCCGGTCTGGCGGCGGCGCGGCGGCTGACGCAACTGCGCGGATCGGACCGGATCGTGCTGCTGGAAGCCTCACGCGTCGGGCTGGGCCCGGCCGGGCGCAATTCCGGCTTCATGGTAGACCTGCCGCACAATCTGAACTCCGACGACTATGGGGGGTCGCTGGACGATGACCGGACCCAGATCGCACAGAACCGCAGCGCCATCGAGTTCGCCGCCGAAGCCGCCGAGGAGTACGCCCTGCCCCGGGAGGCGTTCGATCCGCGCGGCAAGATCAACGCGGCGGCGACCGACAAGGGCATTGGCCATAACGCAGCCTATGCCCGCCATCTCGACGCGCTGGGCGAACGGCACGAGACGCTGGACGAAGCGGCGATGCGGGCGCTGACGGGCACGGCCTACTACAAGGGCGGGCTCTTCACGCCGGGCGCGGCGATCCTGCAGCCGGCCATGTTCGTGCGCGGTGTGGCCGCCGGCCTCGCGGCCAAGGTCGCGATCCATGAGGAAAGCCCGGTCACGGAGTTGCAGCGCACGGGGGCCGATTGGCGGGCCGTGACGCCGGGCGGTGCCGTAATCGCGCCTCGGGTCATCCTCGCCGTCAACGGACATGCCGAGAGCTTCGGCTATTTCGCGCGGCGGCTGATGCACGTCTTCACCTATGCGTCGATGACCCGCGCGCTGAAGCCGGAAGAGGTCGCAGCGCTGGGCGGCGCGCCGGCCTGGGGTGTCACGCCGTCCGACCCGATGGGCTCCAGCGTGCGGCGCGTCTCCGGCACCGGCGGCGACCGCATCGTGGTGCGCAACCGCTTCACCTACGATCCGGGCATGGAGGTGTCCGAGCGGCGGCTGGGCGGCGTCGCCCGGTCGCACGATGCCAGCTTCGCGGCACGGTTCCCGATGCTGAACGGGGTCGCGATGGAATACCGCTGGGGCGGGCGGCTGTGCCTGTCCTGGAACGGCGTGCCGGCCTTCGGCGAGGTCGAAGACGGCCTCTTCGCCGCCTGCTGTCAGAACGGGCTGGGCACCACCAAGGGCACGCTGGCCGGCCTCTGCGCGGCCGATCTCGCCGCACAGGGCAACGCGCCCCATGTGGCGGAACTGCAGTCCGCCGCCGAACCGCGCCGCCTGCCGCCGGAACCGCTGACCTGGATCGGCGCCAACGCCACCATGCGCTGGAAGGAATGGCGCGCCGGCCGCGAGCTGTAGGCCCGCGGTCCCAGGATCGACCCACGGCGCCATCGGGTACAAGTTCCTGATCGCCGTCATGAATCTCGGCAGCGACACCGGCACGCTGACGTGACGACGCCCGGAAAATCCACCGTCGGGCGATCCAAAGAATGGTCTCACCTCAGAAACCCCAGGACTCTCATTATCGCTGCGACACCAACGGGGAGCAGGTCACCGGCAATTCTCCTGGAAGCCGCCTCCGCGCTACGGAACTCTTCCTCAGATGCCAGTAGGTCGGCAGTTAGCTCGAAAGTTGTGCCGTTGTGGATCAGTCTGCTATTTTGGCGGAATGCGTCGTCTTGGAGAGCTCCATTCCGATGACCGGACCGATCCGCGCCTTTGCCGCCTTGTTCCTGCTATTCGTCTTGATCTTCCCAACAGTGGGCTTCTCGCAAGACTATGGCGCTTGGCGGAGAAGCGAGTCCCAGTCCGAGATGACAGATTTCATGAACCTGTTCTTTCGCGTCGATGCCGAGAACACAATTCCAGATTTGATTGGAATCTCTGTTGTCCGGCCGACACTCTGGATTCGGTGCGTGGAGGATAGAACAGCCATTCTTGTCAATTGGCGCCGCTACATCTCGACTAACATCCTCAACAACCTGCACGCCGTGCGATACAGGATAGACGACACCCAGGCCGTAACCACGAACTGGGAGTTGTCGACAAACTACGAGAGTACCGGTCGTTGGCGCGGCAACGGGATTCCTCTGCTGAGACAGATGCGCGGCGCCACCAGATTCATCATCGAAACTACGCCGCACTCCTCCAACACCGTTCGAGCCCGCTTCGACATCACGGGCTTCGACACGATCGCGGCGGAAGTCGCCGAGCGGTGCAGTTGGACGTTCTGATGCCGCCAGCCTCCCAATAGAGAACTGCATTACGCTGTCTCTCCATAGCCCCCGCCCCGCTCTCTCCCGCGCTGCCGTCCCACAGCATTCGCCCCGGCTGCTGGGCTCAAGATGGCGGAGCGAAAAGGGGTCAGAGCCCCAATCTGGAAAAAGTGGATTAGGGATCTGACCCTTTCTTCCTGACCCCTCTTTCCTCAAAACCTCCCGCGCACAATCAGCCGCTCCTCAAGCTGGAAGACGAAGCGGCAGAGATCGTGGCCGCACGTTTACGGCATGTCCCTCCGGTCGGGCATGCCCGGCAGGGGGGCGGCGGGGGGCTGGTCGATGTCGGGGAACGCAGGGACGGAGGGCGGGGCCGGCCCCGTGCGCTGCGGGGCCTCCGCCGGCTCCGGTTGGGGCTCGGGCCGCTGCGCCAGCGACGCACCGCCATAGAGCGCGCCGATGGCGATCAGCCAACTGCCGAGGATGCGGCCTGCAACCGTGACCCATGGCCGGCGGAAGGCGCGTCCGGTCAGGCCGATGCCGGCCGTGACCCAGAGGCCGAGCAGCGCGCCGGTCCACCGGATCGTCGGGTCGTGGACGGTCGGATCGGTCCGGTCGATGGCCAGCGCCAGTGCGGCACCGACGACGAGGGCCGCGACCGGCAGCAGCCAGGGGCGCAGCTTGGCGCCGGGCACCAGCGCAAGCCCGGCGGCGATGCTGCCGATCGGGCCGATACGGTAGCTGTGGATCGGCGCGTCCGGGATCATGGCCAGGAGCGAGAGGAGCTGGTCCTTCGCCGCAAACCCGGCGGCGATGCCCGCGGCGAACACCGCCAGCCCCGCGATCCAAAGCCGCGGCCCGGCCAGGGCGAGGCCGACGCCCAGCCCGACCAGCGGCAGCAGGCGCTCCGGCGTCAGGGCTCTCGACAGCAGCCACCATTCGAGCTTGCCCTGGCCCGCCCCAGGTACCGCCGTCAGCACCGCGACGGCGGCGGCGGCCAGCACCAGGAGTGCCGGTCCGGCCCATGGTCCGAATCTCGACAACACCGGCTGCACCGGGTCAGGTCACCAGGAAATAGACGCCGCCGAGCACGATAACCGCGCCGAGTCCGCGGGTCAGCCGACCGCCGAGCGGCCTGTTCAGCCCCAGCCCGACGCCGATGCCGACCACGTGGATCATGCCGGTCGCGACCACGAAGCCGATCGCGTAGTCCGCGGGATCGGCGGCGCGGGGCAGCTCCGTGCCATGCGCATGGCCATGGAACACGGCAAAGATGCCGATCAGCAGCAGCGCGACCCATTCCGGCGCATGCCAGGCGAGCGCGATCGCCACCCCGAGTGCCACGACCGACAGCGCGATGCCGGTCTCAACGCCGGGGATCGGGACGCCCAGGATGCCGAGGATGCCGCCGCCGACCATGATCAGCGGAAAGGCGACCGGCAGCGTCCACACCTGTCGCCCGCCCATCTGGGCGCCCCACAGGCCGACCGCGAACATCGCGAGGAAATGGTCGGGTCCGGTCAGCGGGTGCGCGAAACCGGTGCGAAAGCCGCTGGAGTTTCCCTGTACGACGTGCGCCTCGGCGATGTGCGGCACCAGCCAGAGCACGACCGCCGTGCCCGCGGCCAGCAAGGTGGTCGCCGCGATCCGCCTGTCCGGACGGCCGAGCCACAGAGATCGGCTGCACGATGCGCGGCCGGCGCCGCCGTCCGGCCGGCGCGTCGCAACCCCCGGGCCGGCACGGCGCGGACCGATCATGGAGCCTCCAGGGCATGTCGACATGGTACGACCTTCGATCTCCAGCGGCTGGTCATCTTGCATGTTCCGCCGGACCGGTCCAGCGCGCCGGCCTCGCCGCGCAAGGCAACTGGCCCCACGTCCCGGAACTGCTGGCCACAGCACCGCCGCGCCGGCTGCCCCCCGAACCCTTTGCATGGATCGGCGCCAACGCGACCATGCGGTGGCGAGAATGGCGGGCCGGCCGCGAGCTGTGAGCTGACGGCGTCGGACGCATCGGCGACACATAGGGCTTTCGGGCACCCAACGACCGCGCTACCCTTTGCTTCCTAAGCACGCGGAGGACGGCCAACGCCCTCCGTCACTAGGCGAACGCGACCCATCGCCTGGAATACGAGGGGAGACATTGCCATGACGTTTGAAAGCCTCGATCTCGGTGACTTCAGTCAGGCCAACCTTGACCAGAAAGGCGATATGCTCGCCCAGTACCTCGACGAATTGATTGCAATTACTCTCAATCGGCCAGGCAAAGGCTATCACAATCACACAAAACGGGTCATGCTTCTGAATAACCGATATAAGACATTTATGCAGCACATTTCAGATAGACAGAAACGCGTAGAAAAAATGCGACGCGGTGCGATGCTGCTTGAACTCTTGCATAAACGAGGCAGTCAAGCAAACAAGAACAAGCATCTTGTTAAACTCAAGCAGACGCACGCATGGATCGAAATGATGGATCCCACAAGCGTCGATGCGGAGATGGTCAGTGGTGCCGTCTCCGCCGCCGAGGCGAGAGAAGAGTTTACGATCGAAGAGGAAGTAACACGGTTTGTGACGGCCGTACAAGAAGCGCTCGACCAGGTGATGATTGACGTCAATGATCTGAGCTATGAGCTCGGGATCGACAAGAAGACTCTGGATGAATGGGTTAAAGACCCTGAGATCCAGAATAGCCCCTACAAGAACTAGGACAGCCCTGGCAGAGCCGTCGCGCGGCGGCTCTGCCCCGCTTCTTCGACGCGTAGCCGCGCGGTCCAAGACGTCCGCTGTCAGTATTCCTGATTGAGTTCATCGACCGCCGGGATCTCCCGTTCGCGTCGGGCGATGTAGTCCCGCAACGCCTCATCCTTGGCCGGATCGAGCGTCGGCTCTTCGTACTCCGACAGCAGCTGGCGGGCGCGTTCCAGCGCGCGCTGGACCGTGTCTTTCGATCCGTCGGCCACCCACTGTTCGATCGCGCTGTCGTCGAACAGCTTTGGCATGAAGAACGCACGTTCGAAATTGGCTTGCGTGTGGGGGTGGCCCAGATAGTGGCCGCCGGGGCCGATATCGCGCACGGCCGCAACCGCTTCGTCGAAATCGTCCCAGCGGATGCCTTCGGCCATGCGATAGCCCATCTCGCACTGCTCGGCGTCGACCATGAACTTGGCGACGGAGCAGTGCATGCCGGCCTCGTTCCAGCCCGCCGAATGCCAGATGTAGTGGGCGCCGGACATCAGGGCCGCCATCAGCGTCGTGGCACTCTCATAGCCCGCCTGGGCGTCGAAGATCTTCGATCCGCCCAGCGTGTTCGAAGTGCGCCACGGCACGCCGTAGTACCGCGCCATCTGCCCGATCATGAAGTTCATCAGGCTGATCTCGGGCGTGCCCGCCATCGGCGCACCCGACCGCATCGACACCGTGGATAGATAGTGGCCGTAGATCGCCGGGCAGCCCCGCCGGATGACCTGAGTGTAGGCGAGTGCCGACAGCGCCTCGGCGTTCAGCTGGGCAACGGCCGGCGCGGTGGAGGCCGGCGTATTGGCGCCGCCCAGCACGAAGGGGGAGCACAGCACCGGCTGGTTGCGGCGGCAGAAGGCGCGCATAGCGCCCAGCATCACGGCATCCCATACCAGGGGCGAGTTGCCGTTGCAGTTGCCGGTGACGACGGCGTGCGTCTCCATGAAATCCGCGCCGAACAGGATGGCGCACATGTCCAGCACGTCTTCGGCGTTCTTGGCCGAGGTCGTCATGCCCATGAAGGTCTTGTCGGAATACTTCATGGAGGAATAGGTGATGCGCAGGTGCCGGTGCGCGACCGGATGGTCCATCGGCTCCACGATGTGGTGGGCCGAGGAGTGCAGCGCCGGCGACATATGCGCCAGCTTGTGGAACATCGCCAGATCGTCGAGCGTCGGATTGCGGCGCACATCCTCCAGGTCGCGCAGGTAGGGGGCCCCGGTCATGGGCACGAAGATCGAGCGCGGGCCCCCGATCGGCAGCGTCTTCTCCGGGTCGCGCGCGTGCAGCACGATCTCCGCCGGGATGGACGCGATCAGGGCGCGCACCATCTGGCGGTCCAGATGCACCCGCTCGCCGCGGACATCCGCGCCGGCCCGCTTCCAGTCTTCCAGCGCAACCGGGTCGCGGAAGACGACGCCGACCTCTTCCAGGATCGCCATGGACGCGGCGTCGATGCGCTCGATCTGGTCCTGCGTCATGGGCTCCACCAAGGGCAGCCCGCGGGTGAGCGCCGGCAGCATCGGATCTCGCCGGGAAGTCCGCAGCGCGCGCCGCGCGCCGCGCCCGCCCCTTCGTGCCGCGCCGGCCGTTTCCACACTTTGGTCCATGGCTTGACCTCGATCGTGTACAATTTGTGCACAATATCTACGGAGCGTGTCACGCCAATGGATCGGCTGTCAATCGGCGTTCACGCCGGGCCGCTAGAGACGCCCGACAGCAACCCCGATGTGACGAAATCCGGACGGTTGGTGTCGCCTGCATCGGCGTGCTCCTGGGCCGAACATGCTAGGGCCTTCATCTTAAGTTCGGCCCCTGTAATCGACCGAACCCAGTGACGGGAGCCACGGCCATGAACCTCGATCGTCTGATTCATGACCAGACGCCGGTCATCCCCACGGCGGAGGATCACGGCCTCGCCAACCGCTGGTACACGGATCCTGATGCTTGGGTGGAAGAGCGCGACGCCCTGTTTGTGCGTGGCTGGGCCTGTCTTGGGCATGTGTCGGAGGTGGCACGGCCCGGCGACATCGTGCCCCGGGAGCTGATGGGCCTGCCGCTGTTGATGACCCGGACCAAAGCCGGGGCCCTCAACGTCTTTCACAATGTCTGCCGCCATCGCGGCATGCGGCTGGCCGACAAGCCGTGCGAGGGCCGCGGCCGGATCACCTGCCCTTACCACGCCTGGTCCTACGACCTGGATGGTCGGCTCCGCGCCACGCCCCATATCGGCGGCGAGAAGATCCATGAGATCGCCGGGTTCGACCGCAGCCGCTGGGGCCTTCTGCC
>JANQQD010000238.1 GCA_028285185.1 Anaerolineae bacterium
GCAAAGCTGCGCTCCATGCGCTGTGTCAGATAGCCGATCACGTCACCGGGCACGCGAAGCTGCTTGTCGGCGAACAGCTTGGCCAGCACCACGGCCAGCAGGTCGTCGTCTGGCGGTGTCAGCAACGCGGCGGGGGCAGCATTCAGGCGCGACGCCAGATCGGCCAGCCCGAGCCGCCAGCGCATGGGCGGCTCGCATGATGTGAAGACCAGGAACCCGCGCCTTTCGGCCACCTGATTGTAGAGATGCAGCAGCATCCGCTCGAGCTCCGGGTCCCCGGCAACGTGGTCCGCATCGTCAACTGCGACGCACGCCGACGGGCCGCCCAAACAATGATCAGGGCCTTTCGCCAGATCATGGACGCCGATGCGCCGCGCCTCGGTGCGTCGGCACCAGACCTCTGCTAGATGCGTCTTGCCGGCACCGAGCGGACCGTGGATCCCAAGCACCGGCCCTGGCCAGTCGGGCCACCGCTCGACCCAGGCGAAGGCCTGCCGGTTGCTGTCGGTAACCAGGAAGTCCTCCGGCGCGAATGATGGCCAATCACCGAATTGCAGTGGCAGTTGCCGTTTCATGGCTTTGTGGAGCTCTCTGCAGGGCTGTCGTCGGGCGGCGTGTCTCCTTCTGCCGTCTCTTCGCCCGGCGAAACGTCCAGGGGCATAGCGGTTTCCGCCGCCTGCGCCTGCGTCTTCCTGCCCTGGAAATAGTCGCTGCCCCGGTACCGATCTAGACCGAACCGGACCAGCACGCCGATCACCGCCGCGACCGGAACGGCCAGCAGCACACCGGTGAAGCCGAACAGACTGCCACCGGCCAAAAGGGCGAACATTACCCAGACCGGAT
Organism: Anaerolineae bacterium; assembly: GCA_028285185.1. Lineage (GTDB taxonomy): Bacteria > Pseudomonadota > Alphaproteobacteria > DSM-16000 > Inquilinaceae > JACKIG01. The sequence goes on from JANQQD010000238.1 coordinate 844, forward strand.
GGAGCCCGACACTGCCCCCCACCAGCTTCGGCGTCAGCACATTGCCTTCCACCGCCTGGCCGAAGATGAAGATCGCCATCACGACGATACGGGGTGTCCACTCGTCGAACTGCACCAGAGCGATTGCGCTGGAAATCAGGAACCCGCCGATGGAGCCGACAAACGGAATGAACGACAGCAGGCCGGAGCCGAGTCCGACGATAACAGCGAAGTTGAGGCCGGCAATCGAAAGCGCCACAGCGTAGAACACGCCGAGGATCAGGCACACCGTACCCTGCCCGCGGATGAAAGACGACAAGGTGGCGTCCACCTGCCGGACCAGCGCGCGGATCGTAGGCGCGTAAGCCCGCGGAAGATAGGCATCGATCCTTGCCACCATCCGGTCCCAGTCCCTCAGCAGATAGAAGGCGACGACTGGCGTGATCACCAGCAGCGACAACAGGTCGACCACCGCAGCACCGCTGCGCCAGATGCCTGCCAGCGCGGCTCGGGCCCAGCTCATGGCATCGCCGCCGAACTGCCCCAACAGCGACTGCAGATCTTCTACGTCCTGCGGGCCCACGATCGCCGTCAGGCGCTCCAACAGCGGCGCAATCCGCTCCTGCAGCCCCGCCTGGTACTCAGGCCAGTCATTGACGAAGGCTGCGATCTGGCGTTCGACAACCGGCACCAGAACCAGCAGCACCAGAACGAAGGCGAAGGCAAAGGCCAGCAACACCACCGTCGTCGCGGCCCAACGCGGCAGCTTCACCCGCTCCAGCCGATCGGCCAACGGGTCGAGAAGGTACGCGATCGCCATGCCGGCCAGGAACGGCGCCAGCATGCCCTTCAGGGCCCACAGGACCAGGATCAGGATCCCAAGCCCGATCAGCCAAAATCGCCAAGGTTCACGCTCGGCCATGGGTTCCGCCGCGTTCGCCTGAGATGCCGCCGACTATTGCGCCAGCATGAGTTGAGAGCCGAAGCCCCCCGTCGTGAGAACCAACCCCTGGTCGGCAAGCGACTGCGCAAGTTCGAATTCGCTGCCAAGGAAGGCGAGCTCGATTTCCACCACGCCTGTGGACAGACGGCGGACGCTGGCGCCGCTGACGGCCGGATTGGTCGCCAGCCGCTCGCGAATCACATACCAGTCGCGTGGCTGCGCAAGGACGACGCGGACCGGCATCCGCGTCCCGGCCGTTGCCGGGCCGATCGGCATCAGCCGGGCCGCCGGTTCCGCGGGCTCTGCACTTTCCTCTGCCTCGCCGGCGATACGCCGCAGCACGCCCGCCGTTGCCTCTCGCAGCAGGTCGGGGTTTGCGGGATCTCCGGCGATCGAGAACCGTTCTTGAAGCGGATCGGTCGGGCCCGGTTCAATCAACGTCACGGCAAGCACATCACCTTCGGCTTCGGCCAGGGCCACCAGAGCAGACGAGGCACCATAGCGGTCGGCAAGGGCCTCCAGCGCCTCCGCGTTGCCAGAGAGCGCCTGGTCCGGTGTCAGCATCCCCACGTCCTGAAGATCACCGAAGGGGACCTGAAAGGCGGGTCCATCTTCCTCCCGCTCCACGTTCAGCCAGGCATCGAACCAGGGGTTCGGGCTGTCCCACAGCCGCACGATCACGCCGTCGCGCCACACCGGCACGATCACGGGCGGGCCCGTGCGGGGACCGGTCGGCTCATCCACGACCTCGTCGGAGGGATCCGGCGCCACTTCAACATCGGGACCGGTGGGCTCCGCCGGGGAAACGGCGGCAGGCTCCACGTAGGCGATGCCGCGATCGCGCAGGAACGCACGAACCGACTCGGGCCGGAACGTATAGGCCAGGCGCCCGATATAGCGCTGTGGCGCGGTCCGCTCCTCCAGCACGCGCATACTCAGCAGCAGGCTCGCCTGCTCCGCCGGCGTCAGCCCAGCGGCGGAAACCTGATCCGCCACACCCAGCCGCCCGAACAGGACCTCAAGTGCCTCGGCCTGCCCTTGAGAGAAGGCCTGGTCACGGGCCGCGGCCCGATCCCCCGCCTCCACATCCACCTGGATCTCCGAGACGGTATAAGGGTCGTCGGCGGCCACGCCGCCGTCCTGACCCAGAGCGGGGCCGGTCCAGCCCGCCACCGAAACCGCAAGCAGCCAGGCGGCAATGACAGCCATGGCCCCGGTCGCCCGGTACCGGCAGAGGCCCATTCGCATTCTCCCGCGCATTCGTCTAGTGTTCGCGCCACAACTATAGACGAGCGATTCCAACCTTGCCATGAGCACCCCTGACCAACACGCCGTAGACAGCGACGCCGACAGCGAACCCTATCGGCGTGCCGGTGTCGATATTGCGGCAGGCGCATCGCTGGTCGATGCCATCAAGCCGCTGGCCGGCTCCACCAGCCGTCCGGGCTGCATGGGCGGGCTTGGCGGGTTCGGGGGCCTGTTCGATCTTCGCGACTCGGGCTATCGGGACCCGATCCTAGTCGCGGCGACCGATGGGGTCGGCACGAAGCTGAAACTGGCGATCACGTCCGGCCGGCACGACGGGGTCGGCATCGACCTCGTCGCCATGTGCGTGAACGACCTTGTGGTCCAGGGCGCGGAACCACTGTTCTTCCTCGACTACTTCGCCACCGGCAAACTGGACACGGCCATAGCTGAGCGGGTGGTGGCCGGCATCGCGGCCGGATGCCGGCAGGCGGGCTGTGCCCTGATCGGCGGCGAGACGGCAGAGATGCCCGGAATGTACGCTGCCGGCGACTACGATCTTGCAGGCTTCGCGGTCGGTGCGGCAGAGCGGGGCGGGCTGCTGACCGGCGCCGACATCCGGGCCGGCGACGTGGTCCTGGGCCTCGCCTCGACAGGCATCCATTCCAACGGCTTCTCGCTGGTGCGCAAGCTTATCGACGACCGGGCACTCGACATCGACGCACCGGCGCCGTTCGACCCACAGCGCACGCTGGCCGAGATCCTGATGACGCCAACGCGGATCTACGCAGCCGGCGTCCTTCCGGCGGTCCGCAATGGTCTGGTCAAGGGTCTTGCCCATATCACCGGCGGCGGCCTGGTGGAGAATATCCCGCGAATCCTCCCGGACGGGCTTTCAGTGACGCTCGACCCGCAGTCCTGGCGGCTGCCGCCGGTCTTCGCATGGCTCGCGTCCGTTTCGGCCATGACGCCGCGCCAGCTTGCCACGACCTTCAACATGGGCCTTGGCATGATGGCAATCGTAGCGCCGCAAAAGGCTGCGGACGCCGCTGCGGCTCTGACGGAAGCCGGCGAGAGCGTGGCGCGGGTCGGAACGGTCACGGCGTCCGCGGGGGCAGCGGCCGTGGACCTTGCGGGGGCGGAGGCGGCATGGCCCGCGTAAAGGTGGCGGTGCTGATCTCGGGCCGCGGCAGCAATCTGAAGGCGCTGATCGACGCCGCCGCGGCCGCGGATTACCCGGCTGAGATCGCACTGGTCATCTCCAACCGCGCGGATGCGGGCGGGCTGGATTACGCGCGCGATGCCGGAATCCGGCACGTCGTCATCAACCATCGCGGTTTTGCCGACCGCGACAGCTTCGATTCCGCCCTTGAGGCCGCGATTGTCGACGCCGGAGCCGATCTGATCTGCCTTGCGGGATTCATGCGACTGCTGGGCAGCGCCTTCTCTCTCAGATGGCAGGACCGGATCCTCAACATCCATCCGTCGCTGCTGCCAGCCTTCCGCGGGCTCGATACGCATGAGCGCGTGCTGGCCGCGGGCGTTCGCTTCACCGGCTGCACTGTCCATTTCGTCCGGCCTGAGATGGACGACGGTCCGATCATCATCCAGGGCGTCGTCCCCGTTCTTCCGGACGAGGACCCCGAGCGCCTGGCGGCCCGTGTGCTCGCGGTCGAGCACCGGATCTTCCCCTTGGCGCTCGCCTGGGCCGCCAGCGGCCGGCTGAGCGTGCGCGATGGTCGCGTGATCGTGGCCGGAGGCACGGCGCCTGAGGAGATGCCGATCAATCCTGCGGCCTAGTCGCACGCGGCGTTCAGCCGCGAAAATGCTTGTATCGCCCTGGGGTTGCCCCTAAGTCAGGGCTGCAGTTGGAGCGGGTGCAGTGCTATGGGGACAACGACGATGGACAGCCAGGGCGGCCAGGTTCCGGACGAGGAGATTGTCGCCTCGCGCACCGCTATGTACGGTGCGTTCGTCAGATGGAGCACCTATTCGATCGTCGGCATAGCGCTGGTACTGATCGGGATGGCGCTGTTCCTGCTCTAGGAACAGCGTTGCACAGGGTGGCGCCGGCCGGACAAGGCCAGCCGCAGATGCCCCTGATGGCAGTGGGACCCTTGAACGGGCCGTCAGTCACGACGGCCCTTCTCAAGCCCGCCAGCCGTTAATCAGCCGACGATTTCCATACCGCTGAAGAAGAAGGCGATCTCGCGCTCAGCGGTCTCCGGTGCATCGGACCCGTGCACCGAGTTCGCCTCGATGGACTCAGCGAAATCGTGCCGGATGGTACCCGGAGCGGCATTGGCGGGGTTGGTCGCGCCCATGGTCTCGCGGTTGCGCGCGATGGCGTCTTCGCCCTCGAGCACCTGCACGACCACCGGTGCCGATGTCATGAAGGTGCAGAGGTCGTCGTAGAACGCCCGCTCCGCATGAACCTCATAGAACCTTTCGGCAAGATGGCGGGTCAGCATGACCCGCTTCTGGGCCACGATCCGCAGTCCGGCCTTTTCCAGGCGGGCGTTGATCTCACCCGTCAAATTCCGGCGCGTTGCGTCGGGCTTGATGATCGACAATGTCCGTTCCACGGCCATGACGCTTCCTTGGTCTGAGACGTGAGGGGGTCGGAAACGCGGCCTTATAGACGCGAAGATCATGCGGAGCAACCGCCGGAACTCGCCAGGCGGAAAACCGTCTTCTCTCAGGTATTTGCACCCCGGCGCGCCTGGCTTCCGGCGGCGGGAGATTGTCTTGCGGGGCCATAATGCCCGTGGCCGTCGGGGCCGGACCATCGTATGCTGATGAATTGTTGCCAGTCTGTCGGAACCCCGTGCCTACGTCCGAGCTCATCACATTCGCCGTGTCGGCACTGGCCGTGGCCGCCCTCTTTGCGGTCACGGGCGTTTACGCCGTCCGCACGCTGACCCTGGCGCTGGAAGGCCACTACGAGTTCAAGGGCGACAGCCTGACCAAGCGAACGCGCCTCGGCGGGTTTGTGCGCGCCGGGCTATGGTCGCTCGGGGTCGTGCTCGCCTGGAGCTTCTTTATCGACTGGTATTGGTTCCAGGATGCGGGCTTCGCCTTCGCCGCGCTCATGGTACGGCTGGAGGTGGTGCTGCACATTCTGGCGGAGCTGGGCGACAATTGAGCGGCGGATCGCAACCTCGCGAAGAAGCGGTGGGAGTCGCCTCGGCAGACCCGCCGCCCGTTCCACCGCCGTTGCCCGACGGTGTTCCTCCGGCCGCCGCCACCGCGCCGCCTGAGGCGCCGGATCTGGCGGACGACCCGGACTCCGCCGGGGGATCCCGGTTCAGGCCCCTTCGCGCCCGTGCCGAACGGAAGCGTGCCGCCAAAGAGGAGGCGGAGGACGAGCAGTTCTCGCGGCGCCAGTTCGCCTGTGCCAGCTGCGGCGCCGATCTGCGCTTCGATCCCGGCACCGAATCCATGCGCTGCGGCCATTGCGACAGCGTCACGCCGGTGCCCCATGTGGACGATGCCGCTGCCCAGTTCGAGAACTGCTATCACGCCCATCTCAACGCCGACACCGGCGCGCTGACGCAGGAAGAGGCACTCTCGCTGAACTGCCAGGGCTGCGGTGCTGCGGTTGAGTTTCACCCCGATGAGCATTCCCGCATCTGCCCGTTCTGCGATACCGCCATCGTCGGCGACGCAAGGCTGCAGCGGCGCATCGTTCCCCAGGCGGTTATTCCCTTCACGCTGACGCATGACGGCGCGCACGACGCGATGCGGGATTGGCTGAAGTCGCGCCGGTTCGCCCCGAACGACATCGACAAAGAGGCCGAGGCCGACCATTTCCACGGCATCTACGTGCCGTTCTGGACCTACGACGCGCATTCAGACACGGACTATGTCGGCCAGCGTGGCACCCGGGTCGGGTCCGGCAAGAACCGCCGCACGGTGTGGCGCAAGGTCAGCGGCAACGTGAAGGGCCCGTTCGACGACGTGCTCGTGTCCGCCTCGCGGTCCGTGTCGGCCGAATTCAAGGATGCCCTTGCCCCCTGGCCGCTACGTGAGCTTGAAACCTATCAGACGGAGTTCCTGGCCGGGTTCCGAGCCGAGAATCACACCGTCGGCCTGCAAGAGGGCTTCGCCAAGGCGCAAGACTATATGCGCGCCGTTATTGCCGACTGGATCCGCAGGGACATCGGCGGCCATCGCCAGCGAATCACGTCAAGCCGGACCCGCTATAGCAAAGAGACGTTCAAGCACATCCTGGTGCCAGTCTGGATCACGCACTACACCTTCGAGAACAAGACCTATCGGCTATCGGTCAACGGCAGAACCGGCAAGGTCTACGGCCATCGCCCGTTCTCGATGGTGAAGCTGTTCGCCGCCACGATCGGCCTGATGGCCGCCTTGGGGGTCGTCGGCTTCATAATCTCGTCGGTGCCCTGGGCCGGCTGATCGGGCCGCCAGGCCGCGTCGCGGTCACCTCCGGCACGGAAAACAGGTATCCTCTGAACCCGGTGGAGCATCAGTTCCCGTATCCGGCCAACCGGTGCGCTTGCTGGCTGGCCCCCGAAGACTGATGGATACGCATGCCCAACCTCTTTGACCGTCTCGTCGAACGCGACTGGGAACTGGCAGCAACTCTCATCATCGTCCTCGTGGGCCTGATGATCGGGGCGCGGAAGCTCGGCGACCGACCGTTCGTCTCGATGTTCCCCCGGATCACGGCCATTGCCGAATTGATCCTGGGCCCGCTTGCTGTCATCGCCCTCGGCAGTCTCATCCGCGTCGCCGCGCGCTATCTCGGTGCGGAACAGCTGGACGACGATCTGCGGTCATTGACCGTGATAGCCACCTATGGCGTCGGCACGCTGGTGGTGGCCCGCGCGATCGACATCATCTTCCTCGCCCCTTCGCGCGATGAGGAGCCAGACCGGGTTCCGGGCCTGCTGCGCGGCCTCTTCTATACGGGGTGCTTTGTCGTCGGGCTCGCGATCTACCTCAACGCCCACGGATACTCGATCACCGGTGTCTGGGTTTCGACCGGCGTGGTCGCAGCGCTCGCCGGCTTCGCGCTGCAACGGACGCTCGGCGACCTGTTCTCAGGCATCGCGCTCAGCATCGAGCGGCCGTTTCGCGCGGGCGACTGGCTGGAACTCCGCGACGGGTCGGTCGGACAGGTGGTGGATATCAACTGGCGGGCGACCCGGCTCAGGGCCTGGGACAACGCCACGCTTGTGATCCCCAACGGGGAACTGGCCGGTCAGGGCTTCAAGAACCTGCACGGACCCACGCACCTCTACGCCCCTTGGTATCTGATCAAGGTGCCGTCGGAAATCGACCCGCGGATGGCGAAGGCGCTGCTTTTGGAGGCGGCCTTGCGGTGCAGCAACGTGCTGCGGGACCCCTTGCCCGTGGTGCGGCTGAACGATGCCAGCACAGTGCCCTACACCTACATGGTCTGGGTCCATTTCCGGAACTACCCGGCCATGTTTGCCGGCCGGGAAGAGCTGTTCCGGGAGGTGCATTATGCGCTGAAGAGCGCCGGCATCCAGATCGCGCCGGACATCAAGGAATGGCACATCCGAAGGGCGACCGTTTCCCAGGCGGAACCGCCGAACATTCTGCTGGCACTGAAGGGGCTGGACGTCACCCACGAATGGTCGGACGAAGAGCTTGAACAGATCGCCGCGGCCAGCCGCTACCTCACCTTCGATGCGGGAACGGTCATCCTGCCCGAAGGCAGAGTGGCCGATGCCGTAGACGTCGTCTTCACCGGCGTCGTCCAATCTAGCGTCGTCCTGACCGACGGATCGGAGAAGCCCGTGGAGCAGCTCTGTCCCGGGGAGTATTTCGGGATCACCTCGATGACGACGGCTGAGCCCTCTTTTCTGCAGTTCACCGCCAAGACCGATGTCACCGTCATCCGCATCGACGTCGATTGCCTGCGATTGCTGGTGGAGGGCAATCCCCGCCGGGTTGACGAGGTGGCGAGGATCGTGAAGCAGCGGATGGACGCCGCAGAGCAGATCCGGGCTGCAAGCCGGCGCCCGGCCCCGTCGCTGAGCCTGATTGAGGTGCTGCGCCGCGTGGAACAGTCGCTGATGGGACCGAAACGGCCCTAGCAGCCCCGGGGGCCAACGGCCGTTTCACCGGCCGGCGCGGGCATGGTAAGACACCCGCCGCCATGCTTCAGATCAACGACCTTTCGCACCGGATCGCCGGCCGGCTGCTGTTCGACGGCGCCGGCGTTGCGGTGCCGGCCGGGCACCATGTCGGCCTGGTCGGCCGCAACGGCAGCGGCAAGACGACGCTGCTCCGGCTGATCACCGGCGAGCTGCAGGCCGATGATGGCGAGATCTCCATGCCCGGGCGTTGGCGCGTCGGCACCGTGGCGCAGGAAGCCCCATCGGGCGAAACAAGCCTGCTCGATACCGTACTGGCCGCCGATCACGAGCGCGCCGCCCTGATGGCCGAAGCCGACACGGCCACGGACCCGCACCGCATCGCCGAAGTCCACAATCGCCTGGCGGAGATCGAGGCGCATAGCGCGCCAGCGCGCGCCGCCGCCATCCTCGCCGGGCTGGGCTTTGACGAGACACAGCAGGCCGGCCCCTGCGCCGCCCTCTCCGGCGGGATGCGCATGCGCGTCGCACTGGCGCAAGTGCTGTTTAACCGTCCCGACCTCTTGCTGCTGGACGAGCCGACCAACCATCTCGACCTGGAAGCGACGCTTTGGCTGGAAAGCTACCTGCAGCGCTATCCGTATACGATCCTGCTGGTCAGCCACGACCGGGACCTGCTGAATCGGGCGGTCGGCGGTATCGTGCACCTCCATGCCGGCAAGCTGGAGAGCTACACCGGCGGCTATGACCGGTTCGAGACGACGCGCCGGCTGAAGCTGGAGCATCAGTCGGCGATGCGGACAAAGCAGGAGGCGCAGCGCCGGCACATCCAGGCCTTCGTCGACCGCTTCCGCTACAAGGCCAGCAAGGCACGACAGGCGCAGAGCCGCCTGAAGGCGCTCGAGCGCATGGAGCCGATCGCCGCCGTATCGGAAGACGCGACAGTCACCTTCGCCTTTCCCGAGCCGAAAGAGCTGGCGCCGCCGATCCTGACGCTCGACAAGGTGAGCGTCGGCTATGACGGCCAGCCGGTGCTGAAGAACCTGTCGCTGCGCATCGACATGGACGACCGCCTGGCGCTCTTGGGGGCCAACGGCAACGGCAAGTCGACGCTGGTTAAGCTGCTCGCCGGGCGGCTGCAGCCGCTGGGTGGCGAGCTGCGCCGCTCGCCGCGCCTCCGGGTCGGCTACTTCGCCCAGCACCAGGCAGACGAGCTGGACGTGGCGGCCACCGGTGTCCAGCAGGCTCTCGCCGTGATGCCGAAGGCCACGGAAGAGCAGGCGCGACGGCATCTCGGATGCTTCGGCTTCCCGCAGGAGCGCGCGGAAACGCGCATCGCCGACATGTCCGGCGGCGAGAAGGCGCGGCTGCTGCTGGCGCTGATGGCCCGGGAAAGCCCGCACATCCTGCTGTTGGACGAGCCCACAAACCATCTGGACGTCGACAGCCGGCAGGCGCTGGTGCAGGCGATCAACGCCTATCCGGGCGCGGTGATCCTGATCAGCCACGACCCGCACCTGATCGAGATGACGGCGGATCGCCTTCTGCTGGTGGCCGACGGCACCTGCCAACCCTTCGACGGTGACCTTGCCGACTATCGGCGCTGGCTGCTCAGCACCTCCCGCGCGTCAAAGGGAAATGGCGCAGACGCGGGCACCACCGCCCGGGCACCCGGGCGGAAGGAAGAGAGGCGGGCCGCGGCGGAGGTCCGGGCCGCCCTTGCACCGTTGCGGCGACAGGCGGCCGATGCCGAGAAGCGCATTGCCAAACTTGAGCGCGACAAGGCCGATCTGGAAGCACAACTCGCGGACCCCGCACTCTATGCCGGTTCCGGCGATCAGCTGACGGATCTACAGAAACAGCTGCACGGCGTCCGCACGATGCTGGAAGAGGCGGAGACCGCATGGCTGGACGCGCAGACGGCGCTTGAAGAGGCGACCGCGGTTGCGGGCTGAGGCTCACGTGGCGGCATCGCCCGCGCGCTGCTTTTCCTCCCACCGGCCGGTATCGCTCTGCTGCCAATAGGCCAGAACGTGCCCGGCCTCGCGATATTGACGCCAGCGGTCCCGGGCCGACCGGACCGCCTCCTCCACCTTGCCGTCGAAGAGCTCGCAGACCAGCGTATAGCCGTCCACATGGCGCGAACCGGCGCCATCGGTCAGGAACAGCACGTTGGCGCCGTTGGGGTTCTCGTCCCGGTCGGTCAGCCAGACGGGCTGGCGGTCGGCATCGCCATCCTCGGCCGTCCCATGCGGCAGGAAGGCGCGGTCGCTATAGGTCCACAGGTAATGGTTGAGTGCAGCGGTACGGTCTTCCGATCCCGTCATGACGACCGCTCGCCAGCCGCGCTGCAGGCACTTCTCCAGCAACTCCGGCAGCGCCTGCTCCAGCGACTTGCGCGTCAGATGGTAGAACCGGATCTCCGTCATCGGGCCGCCAGGCGTCAGGCCTCATAATTGTCGGCGACGAGGCGGTCCAGCAAACGGACGCCGTAGCCCGTGGCCCCCTTCGGCGCAATCGACTGTTCCTTCTTCGACCATGCCATGGCCGCGATGTCGAGATGGGCCCATGGCACGTCCTGCACGAAGCGGCGCAGGAACTGGGCCGCAACAGCCGAACCGCCATAGCGATGGGCGGCTACGTTGCGCATGTCGGCGATGTCGCTGTCGATCTCTCGGTCGTATGGCTCGCCGATGGGCATGCGCCACAGCGGCTCGGCCATTGCCTTGCCCGCTGCCAACAGACGGTCCGCCAGCACATCGTCGGAGGCGAACAGGCCGGCATGGTGGCTTCCCAGCGCCACCATGATGGCGCCCGTCAGCGTGGCGAGGTCGACCAGCGCAGCGGGTTTGAAGCGCTGCTGCGTGTACCAGAGGGCGTCGGCGAGCACCAGGCGGCCCTCGGCATCGGTATTGATGACCTCGATCGTCTGCCCGGACATGGAGGTGACGACATCGCCTGGGCGCATGGCGTTGGCTGACGGCATGTTCTCAACCAGGCCGATGATACCGACGGCATTCGCCTTGGCCTTGCGGCCGGCCAGCGCGCGCATCACGCCGACAACGGCCCCGGCGCCGGCCATGTCCCATTTCATGTCTTCCATGCCGGCACCAGGCTTCAGCGAAATGCCGCCGGTGTCGAACGTCACCCCCTTGCCGACGAAGGCAACCGGCGGCCGCTCGCTGTCACTGCCGTACCATTGCATGACGACCAGACGGCTCGGCCGGGCAGATCCCTGGCCCACGGAAAGAAGCGCCCCCATGCCCAGCGCCTGCATCTCGCCTTCGTCGACGATCTCCACCGCAACGCCAATCTCGCGCAGCGCGAGGCAGCGTTCCGCGAAGCTCTCCGGATACAGCACATTGGCAGGCTCGGAGACGAGATCGCGCGTCAGATAGACGCCCTCCACGAGGGCCTCGACCCGCGCAAGCGCTTCGTCATCCACGACCTGGCCCTCAGTCATCACCGCAAGGCGCGTGAGTGTAGGCCTTTGTTCCGGCTTCTCCTTCGTCCGATACCGATCGAAGCGATAGGACCGAAGCTGTGCGCCAATGGCAAATCCGGACGCCGCATCGGCTGCCCGCGCGGGGGCGTCGGCCGGCGCATCGATCCAGACGGCGCCTGCAGTCACGCCGACACCGTTGAGCTGGGCCGTCACCGTGCCTCCGATCCGCTGCCACGCCAGCGCATCCAGATCGCCTGCACTGCCGAGCCCGACCAGCACCACGCGCTCCACCGCAAGGCCAACGGGTGCCACAAGATGAAGCACCTCTTCGCGCTTGCCGGAGAACCGGCCCGCGCCGGCCAGCGCCCGGCCAACGAGGCCGTCCGACTGGCGGTCGAGCTCCTCGGCGCCGGGCGTCAGTGTCCTGTCGGCCAGCACGCCGACCACCAGTGCACCCGTGTCGGGCAGGGAACGAGCAGCGAATTGGAGATGCATGTGAACATCCTTACAGTTCTGCTGCGACGCGCGCAGGCACAGTGAACGGCGTCCGGCGCGCGGGATGCGGCGGTGCGATGCAGGTCGCTGATTTGCTTGCGACCAGCCTGCATGCGATATAGAGCGGCGCGATGAACAGGATCAACCGCTACGTCTTCCGCCATCTGGCGATGTCGACCGTGATCGTGACCACGGTTCTGG
>JANQQD010000189.1 GCA_028285185.1 Anaerolineae bacterium
CTCCAAGGTCGCCCCCAATCTGTGGAGACACCTGCAGAATCCATCTCACTGCGATCCGCAACACCAGGAAAAATCCCAAATGCGATTCCCCTGCCATCAAGGGGGAGGGCTACTTGGCTGTGCGATCGGGCACGATCGGTGCGAGCCGCCGTCCATCTGTTGAGTGGAACGGCTTCGCGCGCGGCGGGGCTGTGAAGGGTGACGGGGCCTTGGGACTGGCGACGTTCAGGAGTCCCTCCCCCTTGATGGGGGAGGGGGCGGGTGGGGGTGATGGCGCCGCACCTCTTCCGCGATCGTCATCAGGACGCCCTGCGGGTTCGACAGGATGTCGGTGTTCCAGAAGCGCAGGATGCGGAAGCCCTGGCTCGCCAAGAAATCTGTGCGGCGGAGCTCCTGGTCCGGCTGGCGGGCATGCTGGCCGCCGTCGACCTCGATGATCAGTTTGGCCTCGTGACAGACGAAGTCGGCGATGTAGCGGCCGATGGGCACCTGGCGACGGAACTTGCAGCCATCCAGTCTATGGTGACGGAGCAGGTGCCAGAGCGTGCGCTCGGCGGCTGTCATCTGGCGGCGCAAGGTGCGGGCGCGGGCGATGGCGCCGTCGGTTGGATGTCTTTTCATGCGGCCTTGCTGTTGCGGCATCACCCCCACCCAACCCTCCCCCATCTAGGGGGAGGGCTTCAAGGGGGCTGCGGATGGCGGGAGGGGCTGATCCTTCCTCGGCCTGGTGCGTCCGGCCCTTGCGGTTGGGGCGGCGCTGACCCATAAGCTGGGCCGGGTTTTCACAGCCATCCTCGATCGGGGTGTTGGGGGCGGGCGGCCTATGCCGTGGCCGCCAGGGGCGGGAGGTGCGCCATGACCGACCAGGCCACAGTGACGGACGACCGCGCGGGCGAGGACTACGGGCTGTCGCACGAAATGCTGCAGGCCGTGGAGGACGCGCTCGACGCCTATAACCTGCAGGGGGTCGAGAAGCTGGTCGTGCCGCTGCATTCGGCCGATATGGCCGACCTGTTGGAGCAGTTGCACCCCGACGACCGGCGCACCGTCGTCGGCATCATCCGGCCGCATCTGATCGAAGACGCCGAGGTGCTGACGTACCTGGACGAAGATGTTCGCGACCAGGTGATGGAGCTGTTGGCGCCGGAGGAGATCGCCACGGCGCTGGCGGAACTGGACAGCGACGATGCGCTGGGCGTCATCGAGGACATGGAGGACGAGGACCGCGAGAAGGTCCTGGAAGCGCTGCCCACGGCGGCGCGCGTCTTCGTCGAGGAAGGGCTGAATTTCCCGGAATACTCCGCCGGGCGGCTGATGCAGCGCGAAGTGGTGGCCGTGCCCATGTTCTGGACCGTGGGCAAGACCATCGACTGGCTGCGCGAGACCGAGGACCTGCCCGACGACTTCTACATGATCTTCGCCGTCGACCCCATGTACCGGCCGATCGGCTCGCTGCATCTGGCGCGCATCTTGCGCTCCAAGCGGCCGGTGAAGGTGCGCAGCATCGTCAGCGAAGACGTGCGCACCATTCCCGCGGAGATGGACCAGGAGGAAGTGGCCTTCCTGTTCCGCCAGTATTCCATGGTCTCAGCGCCGGTGGTGGACAAGTCCGGCCGGCTGTTGGGCGTGATCACGGTCGACGACATCGTCGACGTGATCGACGAGGAGGCCGAGGACGACCTGTTGAAGCTGGGCGGCGTGCGGGAAGACGACCTCTACCGCGCCGTGGTCGACACCACGCGCTCGCGGTTTTCGTGGCTGGGCGTGAACCTGATCACGGCCATCGTCGCCTCGCTGGTGATCGCCATCTTCCAGGGCACGATCGACCAGATCGTGGCCTTGGCCGTGCTGATGCCGATCGTCGCCAGCATGGGCGGCAATGCCGGCACGCAGAGCCTGACCGTGGCCGTGCGCGGCCTGGCGATGCGCGAGCTGACGCCCGATACGGCACCTCGGGTTTTGTGGAAAGAGGTGCTGGTGGGGTGTTTGAACGGGCTGATCTTCGCGGTGATCGCCGGGCCCATCGCGGCGTTGTGGTTCGGCGACTGGATGATCGGGGTGGTGATCGGCTCCGCCATGATCATCACGCTGTTGGCCGCGGGGTTCAGCGGCACGGTGATCCCGCTGGTGCTGGAGCGGCTGAAGGTGGACCCGGCCGTGGCGTCGGGCGTGTTCCTGACCACGGTGACCGATGTGATCGGGTTCTTCGCCTTTCTCGGCCTGGCGGCGTGGATTTTGATATGAGCGGGGCGATGGCTGGCGGGGACGATTTCGAGGCGCGGTGCCGGGAGAGCTTCGGCCGGCAGGAGATCATGCGCACCTTCGGCGCCGAACTGACCGTGGTGAAGCCCGGCCATGCGGAGATCGAAATGGCGTTCAACCCGGCGCTGACGCAGCAGACCGGGTACATGCATGCCGGTGTGGCCGCGACCATCGCCGACAATGCCGGCGGCTATGCCGCCTTCACCCTGATGCCGCCGGACAGCGAGGTGCTGGCCGTCGAATTCAAGATCAACTACCTGGCGCCAGGCACGGGCGAACGGCTGCGCGCCGTGGCGCGCTGTGTGAAGTGCGGGCGCACGCTGGGCATCAACGAAATCGACGTGTTTGCCGTGACCGGCGACGAGCAGCAGCTGATCGCCAAGATGCAGCAGACGGTGATCCGCGTGGACAAGAAGCCGGAGCTGCCGGGGGCCTGAGACGACCGCACGTTAGTCCGCCGTTAACCGATTTCCCGCTAGGGTCGCGCCGGGTGGGACGTTCTGCCGCGGTTCCATCGTCATGGCGCGTTTCTCTGAAACCTGGAGGGAGTCCGGCTGGATCCCTGCAACGCAATGTCGTCTGGTGACCGGGCTGTGGCCCGGTCGCGGGCAGCGGCGGGTAGCACGATGGTCGGGCATCATGCGTGACGGCTTGCCAGAGTTGTGTCAGCGGTTTCTTCGGCCGCTGGCGCTTGCCCTGACGATGACGGCGACTATGGAAGCGGCGGCGGACGAGAGCCTGCTGTTCCGCATCTCCACCGAGAATACGCTGTCGCATGTGCAGACTCAGACCATCCTGCGCTTTGCCGAAGAGGTGGAGCGCCTGGTGGGACCCACCCTGTCCGTGTCCGTGCACCATTCGGCCGAGCTGTTCCGCGGGCGGGACGTGGCCGCAGGGATCATGCGCGACCAGGTGGAGATGGCCGTGCCCGGCACGTGGCAGCTCGACCGGTATGTGGCCGATATCGGCGTCTTTCTCCTGCCCGCGTTCTATGGCCGGCAGAGATCGGAGATCGATCGGGTCCGCGACGGCTTCATCGGCCAGCGCATCAACGAGCAGGTGGCGACGGCGCTGGGCGTGCACGTGCTGGGCCGGTGGATCGACCTTGGCCACGCGCATCTCTACACCGTCGATCGGCCGATCAGCCGGCATGAGGAGATCGCCAGCTTCCGGCTGCGTGTCGCCGGCGGGCAGGCCAACGCCATGCGCATTGAAGCGTTCGGAGCCGAGGCGGTGACGATCCCCTGGCCCGATCTGCCGAACGCCCTGGCGTCAGGGCAGATCGATGGGCTGCTGACCTCCCATGCCTCGATCGCCAGTGCCCGTCTCTGGGAAGCGGGCGTGGCCTATGCCTTTGAGGATCGCGAGTATTTTCCGCAGTATGTACCCCTCGTTTCGGCGCGGTTCTGGGAGCGGCTGCCGGAAGACGTGCAGAGCGTGCTGACGTCAAGCTGGGAAGACGTGGTCGAGGAGGCCCGCGCCGACGCCGCGCTGGCGCAGGAGGAGGCACGTCTGAGACTGGCAGCGGAAGGCGTGGAGATCGTCGTGCCGAGCGAGGAGCAGCTGCTGACATGGCGCGGCCGGCTGATGCACATCCAGCCGGACCTGGTTCAGTCGCTGGGCATCGACCCGGATCTCGTCGCATCGGCCGAGGAGATACTCTCGGCGGATCCCTAAGGTTTCGCAGGCCCCGGCCGATAGGGGGAGGGCGCCGCGTCACATGTCGCGCAACAAGCCGCTCATCAGCACGCTCATCGCGCTGTTCTTCCTCTATGGCCTGCTTGCCGCCGCTGCCACCTGGGAACAGTTCCGCAGTCGCCGGGACGCTCTGAGCGCGGAGCAACTGGCGATCGAACGTCAGGCGGCGGCCATCGGCAATGCCGTCGACCGGGCGCTGCTGTCGGTGGATCTGATGCTGACGGACGCGGTGTCTGCCATGGTCGACAGGGGTACGCCGGCGGCCGAGGCTGCGATACGGCGCCATGTGCCCTACGCCTTGCCCGGCACGCAGACGGGCATCTACGACGGCGAGGGCCGGCTGATCGCAGGCGGCAGAGCGATGATGCTGCGTCCGGCGAGCATCGCGGAGACGGCCTACTTTCACCGGCATCGCTACGACGGTATCCGGTCCGCGACCGTGCACCTGCTTTCGCCCCGCAGCGCTTTGGCTGGCCTGGGCCAGGCGCGGTCGGTCGTGGATGATCGCGGGGGGTTTCTAGGTGTGATCGTCGCCATGATCGACGGCGACGTGCTGGCCGGTTTGGTGAGCGAGCATCTTGAGAGCGAAACGCGCGTCTGCGCCTTTCTGACGGGTGCGGAGAGCGCGGTGCGGATGCCGGGACCGGATTGCGGGATCGGTCTTCCGGAGCTGGAGAGAACCCGCGGGACGACGGCGGACGAAGCGGCCCTTGGCGGCGGCATCGGGCAGTTCGGCACGTTGACCGATATGACACCCGATCGCCTTGTCAGCCTCCATGGTTTGCGGAGCTTTCCGCTGACGCTGCACCTGTCGAAGGATCTGGAGGTCGTGCTGGCCGGATGGCGCGAGCGCGCGACTGTTTGGGCCATCGCCCTTGCGGTCTCCGGCTTGCTGCTGGTCGGGTTTGCCGCATGGGTCGCGGTGCTTGAACGGGCGCGCATGCGGCTTGCGACGCGGTTCCATGAGGAGGAATTGGCGCGGCGGCAGGCCCAGGAGTCCGACAAGCTGAAATCGCAATTCATCTCGAAGATGAGCCACGAATTCCGAACGCCGCTCAACGCGATCCTCGGCTTTGCCCAGGTCATCAAAGACGAGTTGATCGGACCGCTTCAGAACCGGAAATACCTGGAATACGCCAACGACATTCACATCAGCGGCGAACACATGCTGTCGCTGGTCAACGACTTCCTGGAGCTGTCGAAGATCGAAGCCGGCCGGATGCAGCTGAAGCTGCAATACCTCAGCGTCCGCTCGGAAGTGGCTGCGGTCTTGCGGATGGTGGCCCCCAAGGCGGACGCCAAGGGTGTCAGTATCTACAGCGAGTCCATCATCGGCGAGGCCCACACGGTGGCCGACCAGCGGGCCCTCAGGCAGATGCTGCTGAATCTCGTCGGCAATGCGGTCAAGTTTACCGGTCCGGGAGGGCGCGTCGATATCGAGCTCGACCAGAGCGATGCCGATTGCGATCGTCTGCGCGTGCGCGATACCGGCTGTGGCGTACCGGCCGGAGAGCTGGATCGTATTGTCCGGCCTTTCGAACAGGTCAACGGCAGCAGCGATCCCAGTTCGGAGGGTACCGGCCTCGGACTGCCGATCGTGAAGTCCTTGGCGGAGCTGCATGGGGGATCATTCGCCTTGACCAGCGAGGTCGGCGTCGGGACGACGGCGACCGTCACTCTGCCCCGCCAGGCCGTCAGCCCCGACGCACCGGAAGGCCCTGCGGTGGCGCGGGCCTGAGCCGTCGCCCGGCCGATCAGGCCGCGCGCTGGGTCGGGACGGAGCGGGGACGGCGGCGCTTGAGCGTGAAGGGCGGCCGGCGGTCGGGCAACAGCGTGATGATGCCGACGGGCAGTACAGGGCCGTCGTCCATCAGCCGGATCTCATAAGCGCCGGCGAGGCGGGCGAGTACCAGCGTGGCCTCATTCATGGCGAACTGCGCGCCGATGCACACGCGCGGGCCGATGCCGAAGGGCAGATACGCGAACCGGTCGACCGCGGGCGCACCGGGCAGGAAGCGGTTGGGGTCGAACCGGTCGGGGTCGGCCCAGAGCTTGACATGCCGGTGCAGCACCCAGGGCGCAATCATGATCACGTCTTGCGGGACAATGGCGACGCCGGCGACCGTATCCGCCTCAAGCGCCGCGCGCACCATCAACCAGCCGGGCGGGTAGAGGCGCAGCGTCTCCTGCACCACGGCGCGGGTCTTGGGCAGGGCGTCGAGCGCGTCGGTCGCGTGGTCGGGCGACAGGTCGACGCTTGCTGCTTCCTCTGCAATCGCCTCCTGCCAGTCCGGCGACTGGGCCAGCAGGTAGAGCGCCCAGAACATGGTTTCCGCCGTGGTCTCATGCCCTGCGGTGATCATGGTGGAGACCTGGTCGCGCAGCTGTGCGGGCGTGAAGGGCGCCCCGGTTTCCGGATCGCGGGCCTCGCGCATCAGGTCGTAGAGGTCGCGGGCAGCCCCTTCCGCGGCCGGTGCGGCCTCGCGCGCGGCCATCAGCTGCTCCATCAGCGCAAACCACCGCCGTTCGAACCGGCGACGCAGCAGGTCGTGCGGTGTCGGCATATCCACTGGCACCAGGAAGTCCAGAAAGCGCGGGCGGGCCAGCGTCTCGCCATAGCGCTGCAGCATCGGCCGCATGGCGCCGCCGAACGGCCCCATCTCCAGCGAGAACATGGACCGGCCGGCAACCTCCAGCGCCACGCCCTGCATCTCCGCCGTCAGGTCGACCGGGCGGCCCTGCTGACGGTCTAGC
>JANQQD010000218.1 GCA_028285185.1 Anaerolineae bacterium
ATGATCTGCTCCTCCGTGAACCGGCTCTTCCGCATCGTCCGTCTCCTCTGGTGACGGACTCCCCTTATAACCGAGGGATCAATCGGGGCTCACACCAGAGGTATTCGCATATTTCTGCCATCTGGCCCCCGATGTACCCTGCCTAAAATATCGAAATGCGCTCCACGTACCGGACAAAACCAAGCGTCAAAGTCACCCTCTCCATACATCGCAACGGACCCAAAAGGGCCGCAAATGCCCTCAACTACTAGAAACGTGCCCTCAGCTTCAAACGTCCGATTTGCCACCGTAGCTTGTGCCCCATCAGACAGATTGGTATTTCGCGCATTCGGATCTGTGAGGTCTGCGACCGCCACCGATTGTGCATCCCGTAGTTGCTCATCGGTCAGCTTCAGCGCAAAAATCAAACGTCCTTCGTAGACGATGGAAAGTGGCTCACCCGGCTCTAGCGAGCCTAAATCGACCTTTGTGGCCCAACGATCAGGTGGCCAGGGTGCCGCTGGTGACATGGTTTTCAAGAGTACGAACGCTGCGCTACCTGCCATAAGTACAGCCATGGCGAATGCCAGGTAGGTCAAGAAGCCGCGCTGGTGGGAGCGGGCCGCATCGCATCTTGAACCATCTTCATTCATTTGAAGCTCATCTAAACCGGGATTCCCCACGTGGCGACCTTGTACGACGTCGATCGTCGCTCGATGACCGTTGGGATGCAAACGGCGAGGCAACGGGCGTGACGGAAATGGTCCTGAACGGGCTTGATGACGGACTTCTCATCGGAGATCAGCGTGGCGCGGTCGACCTTGCAGGAATTCGCGCGCACTCTACCCCTCATCGCGGCCCTGGGATTAACGCGCCGCCGGCTCATCCCGGTGCAAGCCTTGGTTTGAGCCGGTCGATGCGATCAGGGATGTCGGCAAACAGGTCACGCGGAGCGGCGAACTCGGCCAGTTGGGACATGAGAGGTCCGATTTCGTGGACACGACGACGGGTGCAACGACCGGCAGGAATTGGGCCGACTCCGCCGTTCCAGCTCAAGATGTTTGCGGCAGCCTGACCTTGAGTAGCGGACCATGATCCACCTCGGCCGCTCCGGCAGGCCATAGTGACGAGCGTCACTGCGTGAGAGCGCGTCCGACCCGATCATCAATTTGCACTTGAGCAAAATGCGCGCCGGCGAGCTTCCAAGCGCCATACAGCCCGGGAACGGAACCTTCGCAGCCTGAAAATCGTGACTCATACTTGCAGAGTCTGGCTGCTCATTTGTGTCAGAAGATCGCCGATTTACAATGATGGAGCGACAAGCGATGCGCACCTTTTTCCTGGCATTGCCAATCTGCATCTGCTCAACACCCGCGTACTCTCAGGGCATTTGGAATGAGACGGGCCTTATGCCGGGTATTTCGATCGAAGAAACTCGTAATATACTGGCAGGTCTCGGCGATGATGCGGCTGACTGGCCAATCGGAATTGATGATGCGCAGTCGATTATCGTAACGAGCGAAACTCACGGAGCCCTCATTACTACGATTTTGTGTGGAGATATTCTTTACAGAGTGCAGTATGAAATTGAAGGTGGTCTACATTCATTTGCCCAGGAGCGCGAGTATATTGCAAAATTATTTGGAGATCATTCAGGAATTGAGAACGAACAAATCCTGGTTGATAGAGATAATACTTTAACATTTGTGACGAATATCTGGGAGAATGAAGACGATGAAATCATAGTTGGATTGGGGCAGGTCAATGATGAACCCGTCCATACTGTCCTAGATATTCGTCGACCGTCCTTAAGCTGTATTGAGGGATGGTAGCCCCAAATCGTTGAACTATGCACGTTCAGTCAGTGAACGGCCCCACGGGGCGTGCTCGTCGCCATGGTTGTCCGCAGCAGATCTTGGCGCCGCTGTCAGCTCGGCCGGCGATGCCAATCCTGCGAGCAAAAAGGGCCGGTAGAGCTCTCATCAACCCTGGCCGGCACACTTCTGCCGGATCGGCACCTCGCCAGCTACGGCAGGACTGGCTCCGACTGCAGACAGTGCCGATGCAGGTTCGGATGGCTCAAGTTGACCCTGAGCGATCTTGACCGGGATTGCCCATCTCGGGCCGCATCCGGCAGATTTTGTTGATTTGGCCGGTCTTCCTCAGGCCGCAGCGGGCAGCGCGTAGGCGGCGATTGCGATGAAGTGGGTCACACTGCCAGCGAGCACGAAGCCGTGCCAGATGGCGTGGCTGAACGGGAGCCGCCGCCAGACGTAGAACACCAGACCGCCAGTGTAGCAGAGCCCGCCGGCGACCAGCAGCCAGACGCCGCCCGCATCCATGCTTTCATAGAGCGTGCCGCCCCAGGCGAAGGCGAGCCAACCCATACCGAGGAAAACCGGGATCAAAGCCCAGTGCAGGTCGCCGGCCCAAAGCCTCGCGGTGATGCCTGCAACCGCCATCCCCCAGATCACGCCGAACAGCACCCAGCCGTCGGTCACCGGGAACACCACCAGCGCCACCGGCGTGTAGGTGCCGGCGATGAGCAGGAAGATCGAGCAGTGGTCCATCGCCAGGAAAAAGCGCTTGGTCCGCGCATGCCAAACGCCGTGGTAAAGGCTGGACGAGAAGAAGACGAGGAACAGGGTCACGCCATAGACGGCGCAGGCGACCACCGCCTTGGCATCGCCAGTGTCGGCGGCGAGCACGACCACCAGCGCGAGCGCCGCCCCCGCCAGCACGGCGGCGATGCCGTGGACGATGGTGTTGGCCAGCTCCTCGTAGAGGCTGTGCCCGTGCGCCTCGATCCGGGCACGGATGTGACTGTGGGATAGCGGAGAGGACGAGGAGCGTGCGGAAGAACTCATCACGTTGGCGGTCCACGCTGCCGGACACGCTGCCGACTGCTCTTACCTGCGATTCCCCACGTGGCGACCTTGGGCGACGTCGATCCTCACTCGATGACCGTTGGGATGCAACAGGCGAGGCATCGGGGGGACGGAAACGGTCCCGAACAGGCATGACACCGGACCGCCTCCAGTTCCCTCGGGGAACCTGATCTGTCCCGTGCCGATATGTCGGTATTGGCGCCCTACGGATCGGCCGTTCTTGGCACGAGGCGGTCGGTTCCATCGTTCGGTTCATATCCAGTCTACCTCCGGAAGCCGCCTCGCGAAGTTTTTGAGACTATTCGACCGCAGTGCGGGGCAGACCGGTCACGATCGGTTCCGCAGGACCGACCGCCTCGCGCCAACAGCTGTCGGCTCCGTGCTGGCAGGGATTTCTGGATCGGTGACGGCCGGCTGGTCGGAGCGCGAGCGTCCGGTCCGGGCGCTCTGGCCGACGGCTGGGGGTGCCTGCTACGCTCAACGCTGTTGAGCGGAAAGCGTCCGGTCTGTGTACCCTCGCGCCGTGGAGCACGTGTCCGCTAAGCTCTAGGGGCTGTACGATCTGTGTTCAACCCACTCGATCAGGGCACCCAGACAAGGCGGTCACGCTTCAGCATGTAATTGGCGTATTATTGATTTGACGCTTGAGGAGGACTTGCAAGGATCGCCAGCGATGCGATTTGAGAGCAACACCATCGGCAATGTCGAAGCATCAAGTGAAGACGATATACTCAGAGCATTCGAGAGCCGAGAATCCTACGACATCGCCGATTGGCCGGGCAACGTTTATGCCTTGCTCGCCGACGACGGTACCGTACTATCAGCAGTGTCTGGTTCCCATTTCAAAGATTTTGCACTGGCGATTACCGACCCAAATGGCACCCGTCAGGAAGGCAGTCGTCTGATGCTGGCAGATGAGGTCTTGGAGATCTTCATCAAATTCCGCAACGGTGACCGCACTTGGATCTCGGCAGAGACTTGGCGGGAGCGCCCTACGGGCATGCTGCAGCGCCTGCTATCGCGGGTCTTTTCGGGGGGCGCGCGGTGAAAGGCTGACCGTCCGGCGAGCCCCCTCCGGGCTCAGGCGTTCTGGGCCGGTTACGCTACCTGAGCAGCGTAACCGGCTCACGCGGCGCTCGACCAGGGCACCTTCGCCGGACCGTCACCCAAGCGCTACGATACGAGCGCATAGTAGATGGCTCCATGCCCAACCGCCCAGAGCAGTTTAGCGGGGCGCTGGTCATGGTTTCGGTCAGGACGGTGGATGAGGGAATAACGTGGCGGACAAATCTGACAGTAGCAGTCAATCTGAGACGATCGAGATTTCGGCCGCTGACTTGGCTGAACTGCGCCAAAAAGCAGAACGATTTGACGAGGCCATCCTCTACATCTTCATGATGATGAATGATGGCGCGATTCTGAACGAAGCTGGAGAGGTGCCGGCGGATGAGGCAATGCGATATGCCTGGGATGCGGTCAACCTCGTCAAGCTGCTCAGGGGCGATCCTCAGCGCCCATATGATCTGAATGAGAAGCCTCAAATCTAGAAAGCATCCGTATTAGCTGTAATTCTGAGGTTTGTGTGACCATTGCGGTCCTTCTCTCAAGCGAACATCAGAGCGCGATCGGTGTTTCACCCGTCTTCGCGCCTTCGCCAGACGGTCACCGAGGGGAAGCCTTCTTGGGGTACGCTGGCGATGGCCCGCTATCGGAGGTCATGTGGCCCTTCCAGGCCACCAGCAGGATAACGGCAGTGTGCCAGTAGCCGAACTCGCCTACTCCTCTAGCTCTCCGCTGAGGTTATGTTCGCCATTCTTCTGCTCGTCAGAGGGAAACCGAGGCCATCATTAGTTGGAAGGATTAGCGCTGTGGGGCCCCTAGCATCCGAAACGGTGGTTCCCTTGGCCGCTAGGCAGCTGGTCCGGGAACGGCTGGAGAGCCGCACCGAAAGCGCGTTTTCGGAGGAAGAGCGCCAGGGACTGATGCTTGCCGCCAAGACGCGGACGATTGCGCTCGCGGTGGTTCTACTTTGGCAGATTGTCGACAACCCGCTCAGCGGGCTGGCTTATGTCTATGAGCTGTCGCTCTTCGCCGCGTTCGGTATTCTCGGCATCATGCAGTATTATTGCGCCCGCACCCGCTTCCACATGAACAGTCTAAAGTATTTATTTGTATTTGCAGACTGCGCATTGCTGGCCCTTGTCTTGCTCTTCGGCAACCCGTTTTGGGACTATGAGGTTCCAGCTGCTTTCACCATGCACAGCAGCCGGTTCTCCTTCTTCTTTATCTTCCTGATGCAATCGGCATTTAGCCTGAGGCCGCGCCTGGTGCTCTGGTGCGGCGCCTGTATCGTGCTGGCGCGGACAGGGATGCTGCTCTGGGTCGTAGGTCGTCCGGGCGTGTCCACCAATCTCGACCTGCCCGAGCTGACACCGCAGGCCCTGATCGAAGCTGCCTCCGATCCCAACTTCGTCCTCCTCGGGCACTGGGCAATCGAGGTCATCGTCACCCTGATCATCGCCGCCGGCCTCGCCAGCGTTGTGGTTCGATCGCGGCGTCTGGTACAGAATCGGTCCCTGGCTGAGCGTGCTAGGGCCAATCTAGCACGCTACTTCTCTCCCAACGTCGTTGACCGGCTAAGTGGCGCGCATGAGGCCCTTGGCGCGGTGCGAGAGCAGCATGTCGCCGTCCTGTTCGCGGACATCGTGGACTTCACGGGGCTGTGCGAAAGAGAATCGCCGGACAGCGTGGTCGCCTTGCTGCGCAGCTACCACGATCGTCTCGGGCAGGCCATCTTCGATAATGGTGGAACACTGGACAAGTACTTGGGCGACGGACTGATGGCGACCTTCGGCACGCCGGAGACGGGCCCACACGACGCACAGAGTGCCCTTCGCTGCGCGCTGGACATGATTGCGGCACTCGACGCCTGGAATGTCGAACGCATCGCGGCGGGTAGAGGGTCGGTGCGGGTCGGGATCGGGCTTCACTATGGACCGGTGATCGCCGGCGATATCGGCAACGAGCGCCGCCTTGAGTACAGCGTCATCGGCGATACGGTGAACATCGCCAATCGCCTGGAACGGCTGACGCGCAGCTTGGGCACAGCCCTTGTGGTCAGTGACGGCTTGGTCAAGGCCATCGACCGCGAGAGCGATGACGGCAAGACTCTTGTACAGGGTCTCTCAGATGCCGGAGTCCAGAAGATCCGCGGACGGGACGCAGGGGTGCATGTCTGGATCCTCAGTACCGCCGAGCCACCATGACCACGCGGTTCCATGCGACACCGAAGGCCCGACTGCATGATGCCGACCGTGCGGGCGGCAGAGTGGGTGCTGTAGCGGGGCCCATGATCCCGTCGTCGAGACTGGCGGCGAGATGTCCATTCTCGGCAAATGTGTGTTTAGTAGTCGAAGCGATTCTGGAGTTTCGGTTCGGCTCAAAGCGGTCTTTCGCCGCACCTTGAGCGCCATTCGGAGTGTGTGTGCGCTTGCGAGATTTCGATAGCCAGGCGATCGTCTTCCTGTGAATTAAGGCCGGCGTCGGCTTGCAATCGAACGACCGGCGGCAACTTCGGAACTCCCCTCGATCGGCGGCCTTAGACTGATCCGAGTCAATGAAAGCGTAACCTATCTCTTGGTACATTCACGCTGACTTTCCTCAACGCCGAGAAAGCCACAAAGACACAGGCGTTCGGATCGCGCCGCCGGGAGGAACATGCGGATGGCAACTTCCAGGGACCAGAGTGAGACGGTGTCCACCGGTCCGTCTCAAAACCCACAGACCAGCGCAGACGGATTGGTGGGCACCGGGTTTCCCATTCTTGCGCGGGCGGATTTCTCGGATACGACGTTTCTGTTGGACATCCATCACCCGATGATGGCTCGGGCCGCGCGGCCGGGGCAGTTCGTCATCGTGATGGTGGACGACCACGGCGAACGGATCCCTCTGACCATCGCCGACTTCGATGTTGAGAGAGGCACCGTGACGCTGGTGGTGCAGGCGGTCGGCAAGTCCAGCCGCGAGATGCAGGCACGGTGCCGCGTTGGCGAGACGCTCTTGGGCATGGTCGGGCCGATGGGCATGCCGAGCGAGATCTCCGACGCGCGCAAGGTCATCTGCGTCGGCGGGGGGCTAGGCGTCGCTCCGATCTACCCGCAGGCGCGCGCCTTCAAGCAGGCCGGCGCCCATGTCATCGGCGTGGTCGGCTTCCGCAGCGCGAACCTCGTCTTCTGGGAGGAAAAGTTCCGCGACGTCTGCGACGAGTTCGTGATCTGCACCGACGACGGCTCCGCCGGGATCAGGGGGCTGGTGACCGACGGTGTCGAGGCGAAGATCGCCGAGCACGGGGATATCGACGAGGTCGTCGCGATCGGCCCGCCGGTGATGATGCAGGCCTGCGCCGAGGCGACACGGCCGCACGGGATCAAGACGATGGTCAGCCTCAACCCGATCATGGTCGACGGTACCGGCATGTGCGGCGGCTGCCGGGTCAGGGTCGCGGGGCGCGTGAAGTTCGCCTGCGTGGACGGGCCGGACTTCGATGGCCACGCGGTGGATTTCGACGATCTGATGACGCGGCTGAAGCGCTACCGGCCGCAGGAGCAGGAAGCGATGGAGCGTTGGTCGGAGAGCTGTCGGCGCCTGGACATGGAGCCGGCCGGCACCGCAGGGCAGGAGGCGATCTGATATGGCCCGCAAGACGATCCGCAATATCCCGCAAGAGCGGGCCTTCATGCCGGTGCAGGACCCGGCGGAGCGTGCGCAGAACTTCGACGAGGTGGCGCTCGGCTTCGACGAGGCGAATGCGCTCTTGGAATCCGAGCGCTGCCTCTTGTGCCCCGAGCCCGCCTGTGTGATCGGCTGCCCGGTGAGGATCGACATCCCCGGCTTCATCGCGGGGATCGTCCGGAAGGACTACCGCGGCGCCTATGACCTGATGACCGACGCGACCATGCTGCCGGCGGTCTGCGGCCGGGTCTGCCCGCAGGAAGACCAGTGCGAGGGCGTCTGTGCGGTGGCCATCAACGGCACGCTGGAGCCGGTTGCCATCGGGCGGCTGGAGCGCTGGCTGGGCGACAAGGCGATTGCCGAGGGCTGGAAGAAGTCCAGCTATATCGAGCCGAACCGCTACCGCGTCGGGATTGTCGGCTCCGGCCCCGCGAGCATGGCCTGCGCGGCGGATCTCGCCAAGGCCGGCTGCAGCGTCACCATCTACGAGGCGCTGCACGCGCCGGGCGGGGTGCTGCGCTACGGCATTCCGGAGTTCCGTCTGCCGAACAGCGTCATCGATGCCGAGATCGCCAACCTCGAAGCGCTTGGGGTTGAGATCAAGTGCAACACGCTGGTCGGTCGGCTGTTCACCATCGAGCAGATGCTGGGCGAGATGGGGTATGACGCGGTCTTCATCGGTGTCGGCGCCGGCACGCCGCGGTTCATGGACATCCCCGGCGAGAACCTCAACGGCGTGCTGTCGGCCAACGAGCTTCTGACCCGATGCAACCTGATGCACGCGGGCGAGTTTCCGGACTACGACACGCCGCTGGGGATCGGCAAGCGGGTGGCGGTCATCGGGGCCGGCAATACGGCGATGGACGCCATGCGCGTTTCCCTCAGGCTCGGGGCCGAGGAGGTGCATTGCGTCTATCGCCGGACCGATACCGAATGCCCGGCGCGGGTGGAGGAACTGCACCACGCGCAGGAGGAAGGCATCCAGTTCCATTGGCTGACCGCACCTGTCGAACTGATCGGCGACGCCAACAACAACGTGGCTAAGATCCGCTGCATCCGCATGGAACTTGGCGAACCGGACAGCTCCGGCCGGCGGCGGCCGGTGCCCATGGAGGGCAGCGAGTTCGATTTCGCCGCCGACACCGTCGTCTATGCGATCGGCACCGATCCGAACCCCATTCTCGGCCAGACCTCGAAGCTCAAGCTCAACAAATGGGGCTATATCGAAACCGACGAGGACCTCGCCACGTCACTGGCAGGCGTCTACGCGGGCGGCGACATCGTTACCGGAGGGGCGACGGTGATCCTCGCCATGGGGGCGGGCCGCAAGGCTGCCGCCAGCATCCGGCGCCATCTGAGCATCCGCGACACCGCGGTCGTCTATGAGCCGGAGAGGGCGGGCTTCGACAACACGCTGTTCGGAATTGACCTCTCCGAAAGGAACTTCACCCATGTGCGGCTGGTGTAGAATGGCGGGGCAACGGCAATGACGTCCGACAGCACAAGTCCCCTTGGCGAGGCCCTCGAGCTTCGACGCGAGACGGGCGAGGCGCGCGAAGCGGGCCCCAGGACGCGCCCCGCGGAGGTTCTCCAGGAACATATCGTCGAGATCGTCAGCGATTCCGGAGAGGGCGCACAACGCTGCGGCCAGTCGCTTGCGGCCATAGCGGCGCGATCGGGAAACGGGATCTGGACGGTGGAGATCATCCCTGCCGAGATCCAGCCGCCGCCCCGCTCGATCGCCGGCGCCAGCGGCAATCGCGTTCGCATGGCCTCGGACCGCGTCACCAATGTTGGTGACGAGGCGGATCTTGTGGTCGCCTTCAACGAACAGGTCCTGTTGAGCCGCCTGCGGACGGGCGAAGTGAAGCCAGGCGCGTCCATTATCATCGACAACTGCTGGGCGAACGATCCCGATCCGGAGATCGCCAGGGCCTATGAGAAGGTTCGTGCCGAGATACGGGCGGGCGGATACCGGCTCTATGAAGTGCCGATGGAGGCCGAGTGCCAGAAACTCGTGCCCGACCCCCGGCGCGGCAAGAACATGTTCGTGCTGGGCATGCTCTGCGCGATCTACAGCCTCGACGCAGCGCTGGCGCGCGACCAGGTGCGCTTCACCTTCGCCAAGAAGGATCAGAAGATCATCGACGCCAATATCGAGCTGCTGGACGCCGGCCGCGCTTGGGCCGAGGCCAATCTCGATCTACGCTACAAGATCCCGGCGCCGCCGGTGACCGAACCGCAGGTCGTGATGAACGGCAACGCGGCGTTGGCGCTCGGGGTCGTCGCGTCCGGCATGGAGGTCTGCGCGATGTACCCGATCACGCCGGCGACCTCCGCCTCGCACTATCTCAGCGCCGTTTTCGAGAAGGTCGGCTGCGTCGTTCATCAGGCGGAAGATGAAATCGCCGCCTGCACCTTCGCCATCGGCGCCTCCTATGCCGGGAAATGCGCGGTGACGATTACCTCCGGGCCAGGCCTCGCGCTGAAACAGGAGGCGATCGGCCTGGCGGTGATGTCCGAGATACCGCTTGTCGTTATCGACGTGCAGCGGGGCGGGCCGAGCACCGGCCTGCCCACCAAGGTGGAGCAGGGTGACCTGATGTCCGCCGTTTTCGGCAGTCACGGCGATGCGCCCAAGGTGGTGATGGCGGCCTCCTCGATTGAGGATTGCTTCTACTCGGTCATCACGGCGCGCAAGATCGCCGAGACCTTCAACATGGTCGTCGTGATCCTCTCCGATGCCGCACTGTCCACCGCGCAGCAGCCCTATCCGCGGCCCCAGTTCAACGCCGACTGGCTGGCGCCGCCGGTCGACCAGAGCACCGTGCCGGAAGATGCCTTGCCCTATGACTGGGATGAACGCACGGGGATCATGACGCGGTTCATCCCGGGCCAGCCCAACGGGATGCACTGCCTGACCGGGCTGGCGCACGACCGTGGCAGCCACGTCGCCTACGACCCGGAGATCAACGAAGAGGGTCTCTTGAACCGCAGCCGGAAGCTCGCGGCGCTGCAGACCACGCTGCGGCTGGCACCGGTGTTCGGGGACGACGACGGCGACCTGCTGCTGATCGGCTGGGGCAGCACGAAGGGCGCCATCGAAGAAGCGGTGACCCGCCTGAGGGCCGATGGTCACCGCGTGTCCTCGCTGCATCTGAAATACTTGCAGCCCATGGCCTCCGGAATCGACACGGTAATGCGCCGTTTCGACAAGGTCATGACGATCGAAAACAACTGGAACGACCCGCCCGACGATCCGCTGATCTCCCCGGACAACCGCCGCTATTCGAGCCTTGCGACGATGCTGCGTGCCCGCTGGCTGGTGGATGTGGATTGCTGGGGCACGGCGCGGGGACAACCGCTGAAACCGGCTGCCATCAAGGCGGCCGCGCTGGCCAAGCTGGGCAAGGCATGAAGCCAAAGCAGGATATGAGGCCAGGCAAGAAATGAGGAACGTCCAATGACCGCGTCTATGAGCCAATGCCTGCTGCAGATGGTACGGACCGACTACACGATGTCCGATTACCAGAGCGAGATCGCGCCGCGCTGGTGCGCGGGCTGCGGGGACAACGCGATCCTCGCGGCCATGCAGCGGCTATGCCGCGACGAACAGCTGCCGCCCGAGAAGACCGTCTGCGTCTCCGGGATCGGCTGCGCCTCGCGGCTGCCCCACTACATGAACGCGTACGGCTTCCACGGGATTCACGGCCGCGCGCTGCCGGTCGCCGAAGGGATCAAGATCCGGCGCCCGGACCTGCAAGTCTTCGTCACCACCGGCGACGGCGACTGCTGCAGCATTGGTGCTGCGCACTGGATCCATGCCGTGCGCTACAACATGAACATGACGCTGCTTCTGCACGACAACGAGGTCTACGGGCTGACCAAGAAACAGGCCTCCCCGACCTCGCCGAAGGGCTTGAAGAGCAACACCACACCCTTCGGCGCCACGCTGAACGCGCTCAACCCGCTGACCGTGACGCTCGGCATCACCAACGTCTCGTTCGTCGCCCAGGCGGTCGACTGGATCCCGGACCTGCTCTACGACATCGTGTCGAAGGCCTATCATCACAAAGGGTTCTCCTTCATCCGGATCCTCCAGCGCTGCCCGAACTTCATGGAGCACCGCTTCGATGACTACGTGCGCGACCCGTCGAGCACGCGAATCCTCACCCATGGGAACGGACTGCGCCTGAAGCCGGAGCTCTCGCGGGTCTACAAGAACCAGCAGACCCACGATCCGCTCGACCTGGCCGAAGCCTTGACGCTGGCGCGGCTGGAAGACGAGATACCCGTGGGCATCCTCTACAACGACCCCTCGGTGCCCTGCTACGACGAGCTTCGCGCCGGCGAACGGCCCAGCACCCCGGCCTTGGTGGAAACGGTGCTGAACGAGGAGTTCGACAAGGTCGGCATCTGGCCCGCGGCGACGGCCGCCTCCGGCAACGGGGCGTAACGCCATGTCACAGGCCCAGGTCGCACCCGACATCCTGCCCAAAGAAACCGACGTCCCCTCCGTGGCTCCCGCCCGCGAGCCTCTGCGTTCGGCGCTCTTCGCCCGCTACCAGCACCTCGAAAGCCTTCGATACGACTATCCGTTGGTCCTGATCGAAGGGCAGGAGGCCGCAGACACGCTCATTCGGCCGCTCACCCGGATCGTCGACGACGTGCTGAAGGCGGCCGCGCCGCCGGACGCATCGGGCGAAGCGATCCGGCAGCAGGTGCTCGGGCTTGAGGACAAAATCCGGCGCCGCGTCGCCCTTGGAACGGAAGGCCGGCTCAGCGAGCTATGGCAGACCTGTGCTGCCGAGCTCGTCCGCGAAAGCGGCGAAGACCGTTTCGGCCCGGTCGATGCCAATCTCGACAAGGCGCGGCACAGCCTTCGCGTCGATGGTCGGGTGATCGGCTGCGACGAGGCGACCCCGGTCAAGCTCCTGACCCACGCGTGGCGGGTGAAGCACGACGCCAAGGCGCGCCGGTTCCGCAAGACTGTCGAAAGCCTCATCCTGCGGCTCAACGACATCCTGAAATCCGACCATATGAAGTCCGACGAAGCGCATGGGCCGACGGCACTGGCCTCATCGATCGCGTCGAACGACGATGGGACGATCGATTTTCAGGCGCTGTCAGAGGTCTTGCACCGGGTCAGGCCCGAAGACAGGCTCCCGGATGACCGCCTTCGCCGGATCAAGAGCGCCCTTGAGGTGCTTCAACGCCAATCGTTCTTCGGCCCGGGACGCGCATCGCAATCGAGCCCCGACAGAGCCGCGCCCTACAGCTATGTGTTCGACAGCTGCTCGGAAGCGCTGGACGCACACCGTGATCGCCTGCCGGATGTGCTGGAGTTCACCAAGGCGCTGACCGTGGCCGAGCTTGAGGTCCAGAACAAGTACCGGCCTGAGCTGCACGACCCGATCTTCGAGCACTTCGACGAAAGCGAACTGACGGCAGACCAACTGGCTCTGCTGCCGTCGGCCCTGATCTGCCTGCGCGACGGCGTGACCGAAATCGCCGAGATCGCGCGCGCCTACGAGGCGCTGGCAAGCGGTCTGCCGATCACCATTGTGATCCAGACCGACGACATCCTCGGCACCACCGCAGCCGGGCCGGCGCCCAATTCCTTCGGCGCGGGAACGGCCCGGTTGGCCGCGATGGCCATGGGGCTCAACAACGCCTTCGTGTTCCAGGCCACCAGCGCCGACCTCTACCGGATGCGCGAGGCGCTGCTGCGCGGGAACCGCTATGAAGGGCCGGCGCTGATCAGCATCTATTCCGGTGCGACGGCGACGGTCCCAGACGTGCCTGCGTACATCCTGGCCGCGGCAGCAACCGAATCCCGCGCCTTCCCGAGCTTTTCGTACGACCCCGCGGCGGGGCCGGACTGGGCCGCGCGTTTCGACCTCTCGCACAACCCGCAGCCCGAGGCCGACTGGCCCGAACACCGGATCGAGTTCGAGGATCGCGAGGGTCAGCGCCAATTCGAGACCCTTCGCTTCACCTTCGCCGACTTCGCCATCTGCGACACGCGCTATGCGCGCTTCACACATCCGCGTGCGCGCACCGAGTGGGGGGGCGGCATGGTTCCCGTACCCGAATGGCTCGCCTTGCCGGACGACTCCGGGATGGTTCAGGATCCCTACGTGCTCGGCGTGGATGACGAGCACCGGCTGATGCGCGTCGTGGTCGACGCAAAGATCACCGAAGCCTCGCGCCGCTGCAACGACGCCTGGCGCCGGCTGCAGGAGCTGGCCGGGATCAACAACTCCCATGCGCTTCGCCAGCTTGCGCAAGCGCGGCGCGAGCGGGAGGAGGTGGCCCGTGCCGCGGAGCCGGCGGCGCCCGCGGCAGCGCCGCAGCGGGAAGAGACCTCCGCGCAGGCCGCGGCGTCGGACGGCGGCGGGAAAACCGCACCGGACACGGCAGATGGCGACGCGCCTTGGATCGAGACCCCGCGCTGCACGACCTGCAACGAGTGCGTGCAGATCAATAAGAAGATGTTCGCCTACAACGACAACCGGCAGGCCTACATCGCCGACCCCGACGCCGGAACCTACCGGCAATTGGTCGAGGCGGCAGAAAGCTGCCAGGTGAGCATCATCCACCCCGGCAAGCCGCGCGATCCCGATGAGCCGAACCTGGCCGAGCTGCTTGAGCGGGCAGCCCCCTTCAACTGACGCGACCGCCGGCCTGGCTTCGTGAGTTCGGCCACGGCGCGCCGAAGGGATAGGCCCCACCCACCTCGACCGTCGGCACCCGCTCCCGCCTCCCCCACCCGATGGCTCTCGGCGTCCTCCACTGCGACCTGGCGGAGGGCGTCACCGAAGCGTGGGCCCATCGGACGCCGCATCGGCCGATGGGCCGGGATGAACTGCAGACGCGGATGACGGGCGAGACTACGTGGGTAGCGGGGCACCGGAAAGGCGGCTCCCATCCGGAGGTTCTGTTGCGACATGCGGCAAGAAGCGTAACGATTTCGACCCACACCATCCGCTCACCCGATTTGCCTTGCATCAAAGAAAGACCTGACCCCGTCTGTGTGCAACGACCATTATTGGGGCAGTTCCATCAGCCGGAAATACCATTCCTGGTTCCCCGATGGGACCCTGTTCGGCTACCGTCAAGGTCGAACCTCAGTGTCATCCCGGGAATGCCGGCTTCATTCCCGTGCCCACCACGACAACAGCAACTTGGAGAGTGCAATGTGGCGGCTGGTTCCTGTTTCCCTGTGCGTTTTGCTGCTGACCATTTCGATGAGCCAAGCTGCGGCGGAACAGACCTGCGCTGAGGGCGACGGGTCCGATTGCGGCGGCTCGACCTTCTGCCAGTTTGAGACGAACAATGCGTGCGGGTCGATGGACGAGCCCGGCGTCTGCGTCCCGCGGCCGGACGCGTGCATCGGTCTGTACGATCCGGTTTGCGGCTGCGACGGTGCAACCTATTCCAATGACTGCGTTGCGGCGATGGCTGGTGTCAGCGTGGATTACCCAGGTGAATGCACCACGTCCCACGGCTTGCCCCAGTAGATCGATGAGCCCGCCGGCTTGCTCAACCGATAGATCTTGCCAGCCATACGTGCCTTGTCCGCATGCTCAATTCACAGACTGGGTATCAAGAACCATCTCCGATTCTCTCGGTACAGTTCGTGAGAGAAACTTTCGAGCGGCTCAACCTCTGAAAAACCAATCCATCTGATGCCATGGCAAACTTCAAACACGAGATGTCCTTCAGGAAGACGAAGGGATTTGCGCCAATAAAGTCTTTGCAATATCGATTAGCTAACGTCGCTTTGGTTGGGATCCATCTGGGTTTGCGCAGACGGGGTAGGTCTCTCCTTGATGTGAGACAAATTGAGTCAGTGGGTGGGGTCCAGCCGATATCGTCACAACTCATCCAGCATGCGGCAACAGATCCCTAAAGTCCGGGCCTGTTTTCCGCTACCCCACCACCCATGCAATTTTGCCCGTCATCAGCGTCTGCAGGTCGTCGCGGTTCATCGGCCGATGCGGCGTCCTGTGCTCCCACGCCGCCGTGAAATCCTCTGCCGGGTCGCAGTAGACCACGCCGAGGGCCATCGGGTGGGGCAGGCGGGCCAGCGCCGCGGCCAGGGCGGAGTTGCGTTCTTTATGGACGGTGACGCGGTCGGCGGCGGCCGTCTCCACGATCTCGAAGGTGCCAGTTTCGGGCAGGAAGTGCAGGCCGTGTTCCCCGTCCGGGCCGAAGGTCAGGCACTGACCGTGATCCGCCGCGCGGCCTGGACGCTGCTGCGTGAGCGTCCGGGCTGCCCGACCTTGAATGCGTGGTGATCGGCATGGGAGTGCTTCGTCGATGGCGGGCGATCGTGTCCGCTTAGATTAAGCGGACGCCTATCGTGGCGTAGGAGATCAGGCGGCAGCGGCGGCGCTACTCGAAGGCATTTGAGCGACGGGTAGCGTGCGAGATGCTGGAAGCCGACGCCACTGTCCCGCCGGTGGCGCACAAGCATGGGCTGAATGCCAACATGCTATTCGCCTGGCGCCGTGATCCCCGGTTCGGTCCAGGGCGTGGTTTCGGTCAGCCTGCGTTCCGGATCTTTACCCCCCAGAACTTTTTTTGAACCGCTCCAGCTCGGCCAACGACCAATCGGCAACACGGGCGATACGGGCATCCGAGCCCGACCATCAACTGGAGCATCACCATGACCAGGCTGTCGTCTGCTCACGACCACAACCGCGGCATGCCGGCCTTCGCCAATTCCGGTGGCGGCAGTTCCGCCAACAGGCTCTAGCGCCCGGGCGGGGTCCGGGTCGCCGGAAACACCAAACGATCATCGACATCATCACGCTTCGCCCCTGATGGGCGGACAGGAAAGGGAGACGAATATGTTCGGCACGACAGCAACCGTTCGCGGTACGGCACGCATCTTCAAAGGGCATCTGATCGAACCCTTCTCGCAGGGCGATTGGGGCGAAGGCCTCGGCGCCATCATGGGGCAGATCCCCGAGGCCAACCGGGGCATCTGCAAGTCCCTGTGCATGAACTGGGTCGCCCATCACGCCAATGACGAACCAGGGAGTTTCTCCGAGTTGGCTCGGTCCGCGGGAACGGGCCGACGGCGCTTCGCCGGGCACTTCGCCGGCGTCGGCATGGCGTTGAACCAGCTCGCCTATGGCGATGCCCTTGACGCCGTGCCGGCGACCGCAAGCGCTGCCGATTTCGATCTGGCCAAGGACCAGTTCACCGACGATTTCCTGCGCCGGCGCGGGATCGTGCGGCAGATGAACATGAAACACCCGACCCGGAACCTGTCGCCGTCCATGCATAAGCTCATGGGCAACAGCAGGGCGGTCAACACCTGGTTCGGTCGGCAGCTGGCCACCAGCATCGTCGGCAGTCATTCGGCCGGCTATTGGTCCTACAAGATCATCAGCATCCATGGTCCCGTCGGCGGGCATGCGGTCGCGGCCTTCGTCGGCGCCGACGCCATGTTCTTCGACCCCAACTACGGCATCTTCTACTTCGAGAAATCGGACGACTTCCGGCGTTGGTTCGGCGAGCCCGGCGGCTTCTACTGGGAGTCCCGCTATGTCCGGTATCTCGGCGACGACTTCGTCATCAAGTCGTACGCGAAGCGCGCTTGACCGGCTTTGGCCCTGGGGCAACCCGGCGGCTCGGGTGAGCCGCCGGACTCTCCTATCAGCTAAGGGATCTTCCGGGGGAGCAGATCAGAGGCGATCACAGCCCTGGACCTCGCCGACTGGCGCTTCCTGTCGGCGGTCATGGCCGTGATCTTCGTGCTCGGCAGGTTCCTTGAGACGATCTCGATCATCCTGATCGCCACGCCGATCGTCCTGGCCGTGCTGATGGCGCTGGACATCGACCTGATCTGGTACGGCATCCTCTTGATGATGAATCTAAAACTCGCCTTGATCACCCCACCCTTCGACATGAACCTCTACGTCATCAAGGGCAACACCCAGGCCCACCTCGCCGCCATCATCCGCGGTGTGCGGCCCTACGTGCTGATCATGCTGGCGGGCCTCGCCGTGGTGATGATGGCACCGGGCATCGCCACCTGGCTGCCGTCCAGCATGGCGGCGGGGCGGTAGCGCTGAGATGTAACCGCACTCGCAGACCAATGCTGGATCATCCGTGGCGTCCGGATTCGGCCTTGAGCCGTCGATTGGGCGCCTTCCTCCGTCATCAGCCGCTATACCCTCTGCTGCGGTCAATCGGCGTTCTGCCGCTCGTGACCCACTGCCGACAGTCTGCGCAGCTTAGACGAAGGCGCCTCCTGCCCGGAAGCGAAGTGCGCGCTCGCAACCAAGTTGCTCGCTTCGCTCCTAGAAACCTCGTTTTTGGAGGCAAGCACGATTCCCCGACAATCGGTAATGCAATTGACGACCGGGCTTGCTCATTGAGGGCGCAACCGGTCGCGAGGACACAGAAATACTCAACCTAGTGAAAAAACGTCAGCTGCATAAAACTGGAATAGAGGCCGGCTGTGGCGAACACGGAACAAAACCGAAGGATCAATGAAACCGGTCACTCGGAATTGGCAGGCGGCGGGCCGACCAGTCGCCGAAGGTACTTCTTAAGTACCCAGCCAACAGCGAACTCACCGGTCTCAAAATCGTAAGCCCGCACACGAAGCCACTTCTGACGCTCCTCTACGACCTCGACTTCTTGACCGGGCAACAGAAAAGCAATATGGCCAGTGTGGTATCGACGGTACTGAGACAAATGCACAGGTCGAATCACAATATAAATCGCGCCAGTTCGGCGATCATCAGCTTCCGCCTGCAATCTTTCAATAACTGTATACATAATTTCAATTTGATCTTCAAACATGCTTCGAAGGTCCCGATAAGATCCGGGATCTTCCGAGATATGGTTTTCAAACTGCGATTCCGTGCGCTCCGACTGTTCAGAATTCTGTTCATCTGACGGTAGAAGAGCGTATGCAGCAACAATTGTCACAATCCAGGGATACATCCAGTCTTTAAAGAATTGTAGGAGCGCTCTTAAATCTATTGTTTCCTTTGTCGCATCACTAGCCGCCTGTAACTGCAGAACAAGTAGATCTAACTTAGATGCCCATGCATCGAATTCGCTCCGCCTGACTGCGACAGTATCCAATTGTGACTTCCGCAGGGGATCGATAAACGAACTCCAAGCTGTCGCCATCTCCGGGAACAGCATCTCAACCCGATTGGCCGACGCTGAAGCCGCGAAAATCTCATGTGCAGTAGAGCCCAATATCTTCTGGAGGTCGTGGTATTGGCGACTCAGTATGCTATCCATTTCAGAAATATAGCTCGCACCAATGGAGCTTCTCACAGCTTCTTGTGATTGGAGCGCCTCTTTCACCATCCGCGCAAATCGGCGACCAGGTTCCGAAATATGGCGAAATACCTGCGACTGACGTTCAGCATCTTCCAGGATTGCGATATGTGGCCGCGTCAGCGGTACTTTATCCTGTATCAATACATCGATTGTGAGAGCAATGGGGTGTTCCACGCTATTCAAAAGCCTATCAGCGGAATTCGCATCTTCGAAGGCTTCGATTGCCAGTTGGTTACTTTGAAACGCTTCAATGGACCTTCGTAGCTGACTCACAGAGTCAAGGTTAGCCATTCTTAATTCATTGTGTCGTTCAATATAATCGTCAATCCACATGAGATTGATCATCGATCTTGCAAACTCAACCATCTCAAGAAGCCCGGCGTGTCATGTTTGGTATTTCTAACATACCCTCTCACATTTTCTAAGTCACAGAAATCGAGCAGCTGACGAGAAACCATGAGAGCGCGGCT
Organism: Anaerolineae bacterium; assembly: GCA_028285185.1. Taxonomy (GTDB): domain Bacteria; phylum Pseudomonadota; class Alphaproteobacteria; order DSM-16000; family Inquilinaceae; genus JACKIG01. Next base: position 19,391 of record JANQQD010000218.1, read on the forward strand.
CCGAAAAGTCTTGAGGGCAGTAGACTGGGATTGCTGTGGCGCAAGGTGGGTGTTGGCGCGCGCAAGACGGCTGGAGTTGGACGCAGACAGCTCCTGGCACGAGGCAGTCGATCCCATCGTTCGGTTCATATCCGGTCTGCCTCCGGAAGCCGCCGCGCGAGGTTTTTGAGACAAGTCGACCGCAGTACGGGGCAGGTCGGTCACGATCGGTTCCGCAGGACCGACCGCCTCGTGCCAAGAGCGGTCAGTCGTCGAAATGACGAAGATCGTCATCTTGCCGCATTGGCTCTTTTTTGAGTTGTAGAAGTCGACATAGGATGCAGTCATTCATGCAGCATGTTATCTCAAAAACATGGGCAGCCGGAATGCGCGGGCATACGCCTCGGATCGGAGTACAAACTTACCAATGGAGATAGTGACCAGCGAGACTCTGCGTGCAAGCAATCAAGCTGAAGAACGACCAGAAAGCGGCGCATCTTGTGCATCTACGTAGCATAGCTCGCGGGGCAGTAGGAAAGCGGATACTATCTTACCAACTTTGCAAAGATACTGAGCAGAGGACAACAATTCCCATCACCTAGAAACCCAAAGCGAACGCAAGGCGGCTTCATCAATCCTGATAGCTGCTCCGAGAATTAGGGCATACCAGAGAGAATCTTGATATGACAGTATGTATTGCACTTCGGAGTGAAGGAACACTGCTACTGGCTTCGGATAGAATGCTGACTGCTAGTGACATTCAATTTGAGCCAAGATTATCAAAGACCGTTTTTGTCACCACAGCTATAGCCATTATGTACAGTGGCGATGCCGACTTCCATTCAGAGATACTTCAGGAATTGAAAACCGATGTAACCGCAATGATAGAAAGAAATCCTGACGTTTGGTTAAATGTAAAAGATGTTGCTATTTCGTATCTACGCCATAGAAATATTGCGAAATCGCGAAGAGCTGAGTCTAGCATTCTTCATCCACTCAACCTCGACAAAGACAGCTTCATCGCATTACAGCACTCAATGAATGCAGATTTGGCGCGTGCGGTATCTGAGGACCTAATAAATTACCCAGTTCCCGAACTTGATGTCATTGTTGCCGGTGTAGATATGAGATTTGATTATCCACTTCCGTCGATATATGTGATTCAAGATGGAAATATTTCGTGCGCGGACGGGGTTTCCTTTGCTGCCATTGGAAGTGGGGCACGGCATGCGGAATCACAGTTCATGTTGGCGCGGTACGGCTTCGAAACTCCTAATGCCAAGGCTCTTCTTACTCTTTTCATGGGAAAGAAGGCTGCTGAGATCGCGCCAGGTGTCGGATCGGAGACCGATTTCTGGGCGATTGGTCCAAGACCAGGGCAAATGTTTGAGATACAAGGCCCGTTGCTTGCCAAAGTAGAGCGGGAGTATGAGCGCATTAGGGAAAAAGAGAAAAGAGCAAGGAAGAGGGCGGAAGATGAAGTTGCTCAATACGTCAGTGAGCTCGCGGAACCAACAGAAAGAGGTCAAGTTAAATCTGAAGAGCCGAAAGACAGAAACGGTATCGACTCATAAGACGACTAGTCTACTTCGGCCCAATCGGTTCGAAGAGGCCCGAAATCCAAGGCGTAAGCGGGAAAATCTCACCTGACTTTTCATTGAAAAGCTGGGCATCACAGAACGTGGACTATTGGCGCCTGACGGCGTTCGACCTTCGAGGGATGCCGCGACGGCGATGGAGTTACTCGCGAGAAGAATAGCATGCAATAGGTACGTCGTCGGCGCAGATCTGGCATTGATAGGCTCGACGGATGACCGTTCAGCGTCACGAGCAGCAGAACGCCGACTGGCCGTTGCTGATGGTATAGCTGCCAGTGTCCTGAGAGAGGGGCCAGTCGACCGTTCAGGGCCGACAGCTGTAGGTCTTTCCGCCGTGTTGGCGTGGGGGCGGGACGATTGGCGTCTTTAATGGATCGCGATCCGCCCTGAGCCCTAATATTGGATGCTCGTCAGCAGAGGATTCAGCTGCAATCTATCCCACCTGTCTGCGATCGGCCTTGCACCGCTACCCCACGACCCACGTATTCTCCCCCGTCATCAGCGTCTGCAGGTCGTCGCGGTTCATCGGCCGATACGGCGTCCGGTGTTCCCATGCCGCCGTGAAATGCTCCGCCGGGTCGCAGTAGAGCACGCCCAGCGCCATCGGGTGGGGCAGGCGGGCGAGCGCCGTGGCAAGGGTGAAGTTGCGTTCGTTGTGCACGGTGATGCGGCCGGCGGCCTCGGCCGTGTTCACGATCTCGAAGGTGCCTGTCTCGGCCAGGAAGTGCAGGCCGTGTTCGGCGTTCGGGCCGAAGGTCAGGGGCTGGCCGTGTTCCGCGCGGATGGTCATCTCGCGTGAGCTCTTCTTCTCGTGCAGGCCGCCCCAGGCGTCGTCGTTGTAGACGATGCAGTTCTGGTAGATCTCCAAGAGCGACGCACCTTTGTGCTCGTGCGCGCGCTTGACCATCTCGGGCAGGTGGTCCTGCATCGTGTCGACCGTGCGAGCGACGAAGCGGGCGCCGGAGCCGAGGGCCAAGAGCGCCGCGTTCACCGGCTGGTCGGCGGAGCCGGCGGGCGTGGAGGCGGAGCGGGTGCCGATGATCGAAGTCGGCGAGGCCTGGCCCTTGGTCAGGCCGTAGATGGCGTTGTTCAGCAGCAGCAGGTTGACGTCCACATTGCGGCGCAGGACGTGCAGCAGGTGGTTGCCGCCGATGGACAGAAAGTCGCCGTCGCCGCCGACCACATAGACGTCCAGATCCGGGTTCGCCAGCTTCACGCCCGTCCCCACTGCGGCCGCCCGGCCGTGGATGGTGTGGAAGCCGTAGGTGTCCATGTAATAGGGAAAGCGCGCCGCACAGCCGATGCCGGAGACGAAGACCACGTCTTTCGGCAGCCGGCCCAGCTCAGCCAGCGCCTTGCGCACGCCCTTCAGGATGGCGTAGTCGCCGCAGCCGGGGCACCAGCGGACTTCCTGGTCCGTGGTGAAGTCGGCGGGGGTCAGCGTGACGGTGTCCATATCTCAGTCCTCCAGAAGCCGCAGCAGGTGGGCTTCCACATCGCCCGCGCGGAAGGGCTGGCCGGTCACCTGGTTCAGGCCCTCCGCCGGGATCAGCAACTGGGCGCGGATCAGCTCCAAGAGCTGGCCCGAATTCATCTCCGCCACCACGATGCGGCGGAAGCGGCCGAAGATCTCCTGAAGCCCGCGCGGCAGCGGCCACAACAGGCGCAGATGCAGGTGGGCGACGGCATGGCCGTGCTGGCGCACCCGCCGTGCTGCCGATTTCAGCGGGCCATAGGTCGACCCCCAGCCGACGATCAGGATGTCGCCGGCATCCGGCCCTTCCTCGATCGCGGCCGGCGCCACGGCGTCGGCGATGCGCTCGATCTTGCGTTGGCGCAGGTCGGTCATCTGCTGATGGTTGGCGGGGTCGTAAGAGATGTGGCCGGTGTCCGACGACCGTTCCAGCCCGCCGATGCGGTGGATCATGTCCTCCGTGCCGGGGCGGACCCAGGGACGCGACAGCGTGTCGGGGTCGCGCAGGAAGGGCTGGAAGTTCTCCGGATCGGTCCGGAAGGCCGGGGTGATGTCGGGCAGTGCATCGGCGTCCGGCACCCGCCAGGGCTCCGCGGCGTTGGCGATATAGGCGTCGGACAGGATGATCACCGGGGTCATGTGCGTCGTCGCGATGCGCGCGGCCTCGATCACCGTGTCGAAGCAGTCCGACGGCGTGGCCGGCGCCATCACGCAGGCCGGCGCCTCGCCATGGCGGCCATGCACGGCCATGGTCAGGTCGCCCTGTTCGGCCTTGGTTGGCATGCCGGTTGAGGGGCCGGCCCGCTGCACGTCCACGGCGATCAGCGGCAGCTCCGCCGCCACGGCCAGGCCCAGAGCCTCGGCCTTCAGCGCGATGCCGGGGCCGGACGAGGCGGTGACGCCCAGGCCGCCGGCATAGGACGCGCCGACGGCGGCGCAGACGGCCGCAATCTCATCCTCCGCCTGGAAGGTGACGACGCCATGCCCACGCAGCTTGGCGAGGGCGTGCAAGAGGGCAGAGGCCGGGGTGATCGGATAGGTGCAGTATGTGACCTTCAGGCCGGAACAGGCGGCGACGGCCGAAAGGCCGATCGCCATGGCATCGGTGCCCGTGACGGTGCGGTAAAGGCCGGGCGGGCGCACGGCCGGGGCGGCGCGGAAGGCGATGTCCGCCCCGATCTCCGCCGTCTCGCCATAGGCGTGGCCGGCGTCGAGGGCTGCGATGTTGGCTGCAGCAATGTCCGGCGTGGCCTTGAAGCGCGCCTCGATCCAGTTGCGCGTGGTCGTGCGGTCATGCCCGAACATCCAGAACACAAGGCCCAGCGCCCAGAAGTTCTTGGCCCGGCCTGCCTGCTTCTTGCCGACGCCGGTGGCGGCGACAGCGATGGCCGTCAAGCCGGTCACGTCGATCAGCATCACGCGGTAGCCGGCCAAGCTGCCGTCTTCCGTGGGGTCGGCGTCGTACCCGGCCTTTTCCAGCCCGCGCTTGGTCAGGCTGCCCTTGTCGACGATCAACAGGCCGCCGCGGCGCACGGTGTTCAGGTTGGTCTTCAGCGCCGCCGGGTTGAAGGCCACCAGCACGTCGGCCGCATCGCCCGAGGTCAGGATCTCCGGCCCGCCGAACTGGATCTGATAGGCCGACACGCCATAGGTCGTGCCCACGGGCGCCCGGATCTCCGCCGGAAAGTCGGGCAGCGTGATCAGGTCATGGCCGGAAAGCGCGGTCGCCTTGGCCGTTTCGGATCCCAACAGCTGAATGCCGTCGCCGCTGTCGCCGGCGAAGCGCACGACCATGCGGTCGTTGGCGGACGTCTCGTGCGTCTGGGAACCCGCTTTGTCCAAGAGGTCAGTCATCGTTGGTCCTGGTGGGGGGCGATCATGGCCGTTGTGATCGTTAGATAGGTCTTTCTGGCCGCTGATAGCTTGCAGTCTTTGCAATGCAGCCTGCAAGTAACACCTCCGACATAATTGGTCATGCGGTTCGGTCCGCGCGCGATCGTCGCGGGGGCAGGACAGTGGCGCAGACCCGATGCCAGCCGAACGCGATGGCGAAGCTGGCGGCTGTGCCCAGCGCGGTGACGAGCGCGAACATGGCCAGCGCCGGCAGGCCGGCGGGCGCCAGCAACACCTGCACCACAACGACCACGAAGACATGGACGACGTAGACCGTCATCGTCATCGGCGCCAAGCGGCTGAGCGGGGAAGGGGCTGCCAGCCACTGCCGGAAGAGCACTGGCAGGCCGATGGCGAGGCTGACGGACAGCACAGCCTCCCAAACGGCGCGGACGGCGGCCTGCCAGCTCTCACCACCGCTGGCCATCAGGCGCGGCACGTCGACGCCGAAAGTCCCCAGGGCGTGGATGGCATAGGGCAGCGCCGCGAGAGCCAGGCCCATCCGCAGCCAGCCAAAGGCCTGACCGGTCGGCATGCGTTCGATCAGCCGCGCGCGGCCGGCCAGCACGCCGCCGAAGAACAGCATGGCGTATTGCGGGACATGCGCCGGCTCCACCGGCAGCACGAAGCCCAATGTCACCCAGCGGTCAACCGGGTAGTCGAGGCGGATCAGGTAGGTGGCGACGGCCATTGCCGCCATCACCGCCAGGATCATCGCGTTGGGCACGCTTGCCGTCGCCAACGGCCGCAGGACGCTCGGCCAGACCGCCGCTGCGAGGCAGAGCAGGGCGGAATAGGCCAGCAGGTGCAGCAGAAACCAGGCATGGGCGAAGTCGACCTGCCATTGCCCGATATAGCCGTCGGCATAGAAGGCCCAGAATTCCGGCCGTTCCCCTGACAAGAGGTAGAGCGCCACGGGCAGCAGAACGAAGCCGACCAGCAGTGCCGGCAGACCCAGCCGGATCGCACGGGCCAGCAGGAACCTCCACGACCCGCGGCGTGCGCACCCGGTGGCGGAAAAGTATCCCGCGATCATGAAGAACAGGCCCATGAAGAATGACGAGTTGACCGTGAAGAACGGCCCCAGCCAGGCGCTCTGGTCCGGATAGGTCACGGGCCAGGCACCGCCGGTGGGGCCGTAGGGCTGCGCGGCATGATGGGCCACCACCAGTACGATCAGCGCCACGCGCAGCGAGTCGACATGGGCAAGATCCCGTGCGGCCATGGTCTGCAGGTCCCTCTGTGGCGTCAGCCGGGCGCTTCGTGCGGGCGGCGTTCATCCTACTCCGACACCCCCGGTGCGCAGCGGATCGGTCGTGGCGCGCGATGTCGCGGTCAACCGTCCAGCGGTCGTCTGTGCTATGGTAAAGGGCCATCACGCGTCGCATGACTGGCGTCGCAGAAACAGGCGAGCCCTCGTGACCATCCCTAAGAAATCTGCGACGGCAGCACAGCTTGCCAGGCGAATCGATCAGGCGATCGGCCGCCGGCCGGCCGACCTGGTGATCAAGGGCGCCCGCATTCTGGACGTCGCCAGTGGCCGCCTGGAACCGGGCGACATCGCCATCGCCGACGGGGTGATCGTCGGCGTCTATGAGAGTTATTCCGGCGAACGCGAGATCGATGCCCGGGGCCTCGTCGCCGTGCCGGGCTTCGTCGACGCCCATGTGCATATCGAAAGCAGCCTGACGGTGCCGGGCGAATACGACCGCTGCGTCCTGCCCCGCGGCACGACGACAGCCGTCTGCGACCCGCATGAGATCGGCAATGTGCTGGGCCTGGAAGGCGTGCGCTATGTGCTGGAGAGCGCCGCCGGGCTGGCCCTCGACCTGCGGGTGCAGCTGCCGAGCTGTGTGCCCTCCACTGCGCTGGAGACCTCCGGCGCACGGCTGACCGCGGAGGATCTGCTGCCGCTGAAGGACCACCCGCAGGTGATCGGCCTGGCGGAGATGATGGACTTCCCCGGCGTGCTGAACGGCGACCCGGAGGTGCTGGAGAAGCTCGCCGGCTTTTCCGGCGGGATCATCGACGGCCATGCCCCGCTGGTGCGCGGGCGCGACCTCAACGCCTATGCCGTGGCCGGCATCTGCAACGACCATGAGAGCACCTCGGCTGAGGAGGCGGCGGACAAGCTGAAGCGCGGCCTGCGCATCTTCATGCGCGAGGGCAGCGTGGCGAAGGACGCCGACACCCTGGCGCCGCTCTTGACCGACTTCACCTCGCCCTTCGCCGCCTTTTGCACCGACGACCGCAGCCCGCTGGATATCGCCGAGGAAGGCCATATCGACCACTGCATCCGCAAGGCCATTGCCGCGGGTGCGCCGATGGCCGCGGCCTACCGGGCAGCCTCATGGTCGCCCGCCAACGCCTTCGGCCTGACCGATCGTGGGCTGATCGCACCCGGCTATCGCGCCGATATCGTGTTGGTGGAAGACCTGGAGGCTTGCGGTGTGCGTGAGGTGATCGCCGGCGGGCGGCCCGTGGACGATGCGACGTTTGCCGGGCGGCGTCTGCTTGCACCGGTAGGCCGGCATTCCGTCCATCTCGGCCGCGTGACGCCGGAAGTGTTCGCCGTCCCGGCCCGTGGGTCGACCGCACCGGTGATCGGCCTCAATCCGGGGTCATTGGTGACGGATCGGCTGGCGATGTCGCCGTCCGTACGCGATGGCCTCTGGCTGGCGGATCCCGAACGAGACGTGCTGAAGGTCTGCGTGCTGGAGCGTCACGGCATCAATGGCGGCATCGGCCGCGGGTTCGTGCACGGGTTCGGCCTGCGCGGTGGGGCCCTTGCCTCCAGCGTCGGGCATGACAGCCACAACGTCGTAGTCGTCGGCGACAACGATGCCGACATGGCCGTCGCCGTGAACCGGCTGATCGAGTTGGAGGGCGGGTTCGTCGTCGCCCGCGGCGGACAAGCGGTGGCCGAACTCGCCTTGCCGATCGCCGGGCTGATGAGCGACCGCCCTGTGGAGGAGGTCTGCCGGGCGCTGGTACGCCTGCACGATGCCAGCGCGGCCCTGGGCTGCCACCTGGGCGAGCCCTTTATAGCCCTGGCCTTCCTGGCCCTGCCGGTGATCCCGCACCTGAAGATCACCGACCGCGGCCTGGTCGACGTCGACCGGTTCGAGCTGATCGCCGCCTGAGGCGTCAACCGCAGACTCTCGACACGATCGGGCCGCTATCGGGCCGCAATCGGCGCGCAGACCGGCGCCCGTATCGTTTCGGCTTCCGAAAACAATGGAGCGTGTTCGTGATCGGCTTTCGCAGGTCCGGGATCGGGTCCCGGTTGCACAGGACGGTGAGGGGCGTCGTGCTGACGGCGGCAGGCACATTTACAGCCGTAGCCATGACCGCCGAGGCACCGGCGCAACAGGCGGCGACCGACCTTTCGGCCATCGTGATGGCAGAGGGCGTGGATCCCGCCCGGTCGGCGTTGCTGGTGGTGCGGCTGGAGGATGGCGCCGAGTGGGCTTCGGGCGGCGCACGTGTCGACCAGCGCTTTGAGCCTGCGTCGACCTCGAAGATTCCGCATACGCTGATCGCTCTGGAAACGGGCCTTGTCGACGGCCCCGAGACATCGTTTGCCTGGGACGGTGTGGAACGCAGCATCGCAGCCTGGAACCAGGACCAGACCATGGCCACGGCCTATGCCCGTTCCGCCGTGTGGGTGTATCAGCAGATCACCTCCAGCCTCGGACGCGCGACCATGGCCGAGTGGCTGGAGCGGTTCGACTACGGCAACCACGATGTCGGTGGCGCGGCGGATCTCACGACCTACTGGCTGGCGGGGCCGCTTGCCATCTCCGTACGAGAGCAGACGGATTTTCTGGCACGGCTGGCGCAGCAGGATTTGCCGCTGTCGGAACAGACATATGGCGCCGCAGCGCAGATCATGCGGGCCGATGGCGGGGACGGCTGGACGCTCTATGCCAAGACCGGATGGCGCGGCGACGGCGAGCGCATGGATATCGGCTGGTATGTCGGCTGGCTGGAAACGACGGTTCGGGGTGAGGCGGAGACCTATGTCTTCGCTTTCAACATGGACATGGCGGATCCCGAACACGACCTGAGAAGACGAGGCGGCACGGCGCGGGCGGCATTGACGGCCATCGGCGCCCTGCCTTAGGCGAGGTGAGAAGGCGGGTTGCCGGGCCCTGTCTCTTGGACAGGGGCCGGGCAGCCTGCGAGGGATCGATCAGGTCCGTGCCGTTTCGGCAGGGCAAGACCGGAATGCACGCCGGGCGGCCGGGAGCGGCCGGGCGTCGTCAACAGGGGACGATCATGAAAGGTATGCAGTTCTACATCGATGGGGCATGGCGCCAGCCGATGGCGCCGACGCCGCATCCGGTCTTCAATCCATCGACGGAAGAGGCGTTCACCAACATCGCCTGGGCGACGGAGGTAGAGGTGAACGCGGCCGTCGGCGCCGCGCGCCGCGCCTTCGCCGCCTGGGCGAACACCACCAAGGACGAGCGCCTGGATGCGCTGCGCCGCGTGATCTCCGTCTATGACCGGCGCATCGACGACATGGCGGCCGTCATCTCGCAGGATATGGGCGCGCCCATGGACCTGGCGCTGCACGCCCAGGCGGCAGCCGGCGTGGATCACCTGCGGGCGTTCGCAGACTCGCTGGACGGTATGTCGCTGGAGCACGCCTTCCGCCCCGACATGCCGGAACACCATATCGCGCTGGAGCCGGTCGGTGTGGCAGCACTGATCACGCCGTGGAACTGGCCGATGAACCAGATCAGCCTGAAGGTGGGCGCCGCCCTTGCCGCGGGCTGCACCATGGTGCTGAAGCCGTCCGAGATCGCGCCGATGTCCGCCGTGCTGTTTGCGGAGTTCGTGGACGAGGCGGGCCTGCCCGCCGGCGTCTTCAACCTGATCCATGGCGACGGTGCCGGGGCGGGGACGGCGCTGACCACGCACAAGGATGTGGACGTGGTGTCGTTCACCGGCTCCACACGGGCCGGCATCGCCATCTCGAAAGTCGCCGCGGACACCGTGAAGCGTGTGTCGCTTGAGCTTGGCGGCAAGTCGCCCAATCTGGTGTTCGCGGATTGTGACCTGGCTAAGTCCGTCCGTTACGGCGCGGCCCTGTGCTTCAACAACACCGGCCAATCCTGCAACGCCCCGTCGCGCATGCTGGTGGAACGCGGCGTGTATGACGAGGCCATTGAGATCGCAGCCGAGACCGCCAGCGCCACGCGGGTGGATCTGCCGATGCGTGCCGGCAACCACATCGGCCCGCTGGTGTCGGAGCAGCAGTTCGCCAAGGTGCAGGGCCTGATCGAGAAGGGCATGGCCGAAGGTGCGCGGCTGGTCGCCGGTGGGCCGGGGCGTCCCGACGGGGTCAATCGCGGCTGGTTCGTCCGGCCGACAGTGTTCGCCGATGTGACGCCGGAGATGACCATCTGGCGGGAGGAGATTTTCGGCCCCGTCCTCGCCATGACGCCCTTCGACGGGGAGGACGAGGCGATTGAGATGGCCAACGATACGGACTATGGCCTGACCTCTTACGTACAGACCGGCGATCCTGAGCGGGCGCGGCGCGTTGCCCGCCGGCTGCGCACCGGCATGGTCCAGATGAACCGCAAATCCAGGGCTTCGGGGCTTCCCTTCGGGGGCTACAAGCAATCCGGCAACGGCCGGGAAGGTGGCCATTGGGGCATCGAGGAGTTCCTGGAGGTCAAGGCGATCAGCGGCTGGCCGACTTAGGGGGCGCCGCCGTATCCCAGTTGGCCGAGGCCGCTCCCGCCGTCTTCACCAGACGGGGGCGGCCTTGGCCATAGTCCGGCCTGCTATCCGCGCGTGATCAGCACGATCAGTAGCAGCGCAACCGGCGTCAGTGCGAGAGCCACGACAAACAGGCCCTGGACGCCAAACAACAGGGCTACGAGGACTGCCCCGAGCGAGAGGTTGAGGGCAAAGAACTTCCGGTCGTCGTCACTGCCCCGGATCGCCTCTCGCAGCATCCATCCGACAACGGGCAGCAGGAAGACCGCGTCCATGGCCACGCGGCCTAGCCCTGGTCCGACTGCCTGCGCCGTCAAGGTCCGGGTGCTGCCGTCCGCATCGGGCGGGCTACCGTCATGCTCTCGGGCGGCTTCACCACGGCGAATGGCCCAGGCGATGCCAAGCCCCATCAGCGCTGGCAGCGGTGCAAGAGCAAGAGGCTCGCCCGCGGCCAACAGGTAGGGCACGCAGGCACACCCGATCAGAATCGCCGAAGCTGGAAGCGCCTCCAGCGTCCAGCGCACCCATCGGCCTTGCGGAGGACGGAAAGCGTTGCCGCCGGCGATGCTGTTCGACAGGAAACCCAGGTTCGAGAGGAAGAACCACGCGACCAGCGGAATGGATACCGCGAACATCGCCATCGACATGGGCTGATAGAAGCCATGCTTGGGGCCCGGTATGACCGTTGCCCAAAGAACCAGCCAGATGGCGTAAGGCAGCAGCATGAAGCCACCGACGTAATAGGGAACGTGTCTCGCGCGCATCCATATCCTCTTGTTGTGACGTGCGTATCGGCCGTCGCCGAAAAGGCATATGGGCGGCATGGACCGAAAGCCCAGCACGTTCCGGTGTCCCAACGGACCCTGCGCGGATACGGCGCGGGCCGCGCTTCGAACATCGGCGGGAGCAGGGGGACCAGCGACGCCCGCCCTTTGAGTAGGTTGCGCGTCTATGTCGGCGTCAGGCTTGCGGCAGCTCGTAGTTGATCATCCAGTGGATGCCGAACTTGTCGGTCCACATGCCAAAATAGGCGCCCCAGAACATCTCCTGCGGCGCCATCTTGGGCGTCCCGCCGTCAGAGAGCCTGGCGAACATCGTATCGCAATGCTCCCGGCTCTCGCCGACAATGGAGATGGAGACATTGCTGCCGAGCGTGGGCGGCGGCCCGAATGCTGAGCTTACGTCGCTGCCCATCAGCACGGTCTCGCCCACGGGCAGCGAGACATGCATGACCCAGTCCCGTTCAGCATCGGGCACGGTCATGTCGGGCGGCCCGTCGGCGTAGGTCGAGAAGCGCGAGAACTCGCCACCGAAGGCAGCCCGGTAGAACTCGAAGGCTTCACGGCAGTTGCCGGCGAAGTTCAGGTAGACGCTTAGCGACATGGCCGTCTCCCGTGTGGTTTGGGCCCGGTGCAGGCCGGTAATGCTGGGACCCTAGTCCTTTCGGCTGGAGGCTGCCACAGGGCGGATGGCACCAACGGTGCCTGCTGCGCCGCGCGCCGCGATGAATTGGCGGATCGTCAAGACAATGCTAGTATTCGACGAAATAGATGGGGAGGGCGTAGGCGATGACGAAATGTAGATCCGCTGCAGTTGCTGTTGTGACCGTAGCCTTGGGCGCCTGCGTGCCGGCTGGCGGTGGTGTCCAGACCGGTCCGGGGCCCGGCGGCGGGGGCGGTGTTGGCCCTGCCAGCCAGTCACCCGTGGCGAACGCTCGAGAGATTAACCAGTATCTGAGCAACGGCAGTGCGTTGATCGAGTATTTTGAGGGTACCCAATGGGATGGGTCTTTCGAATGTGGATATTTCGACGCGAACGGATCTTACGAATCTTTTTGGGTTGATTGGAGTGGTGAGGAAGATGACTTTGTCGGCGGTTGGTCGGTCCGGGGCAGTCGGCTCTGCATCAATGGCACCTGGTTTTCGGGAAGCGCGCATTTCGGCTGCAATCTGGCGGAATGGAGCCTGGACGACACGTTGTTGCTGATAAATTCCCGCGATCAGATCGTTGCTGAGATCACCGCGTATGATGGGCCTCAGGAATACTACCAGTACGGATGCGGCATATGAGGCCGAGACGACCTGGGGGCGCGGGGCAGGCAGTCGGGACTGAGAGCCTTGGACTGGACAGCGGCGGTGTTGCGGCCGCCAGGGCCGTGACCGCGCCCGCCGTCGGCAGTCCCGCGGTCTCACATATCAGCGGCTCTTGACGAAGCGATAGCCCACCAGCAGCAGGACTGCGCCGCCGACGGCGACCAGGATGCTGTAGAGGTTGAAACCGGTCACGCTCCCCAACCCGATCAGGCTGGCAATGAAGCCGCCGACGACGGCACCGACCACGCCGATGAGAATCGTGACGATCAAGCCGCCTGGGTCGCGCCCCGGCACCAGCAGCTTGGCCAACAGACCGGCGACAAGACCAAGAACGATCCAAGAGATGATACCCATGTGCGAAGCCCCCGATTTTCGACACTGGTGCGCCCGCGATCAGTCGGCGGATGGCTCCCGCCGGCGATTCCGAGCGCGGCCATGGTAGCCGACACCCCGGTAATGGCGAGTCGATATGCCGGGCACGAGGCTGTCGTGAGGGTGAGAGCAGGGCTCTCACTCTCCCCGCGCGGAGCGATCGGATCGAACGAAGCGATGTCCGACACAGCGCTGCCTCGGCCGTGGCCGCCTGCCGCGCCAGGGGGACCGTTTCGGGGATTGGGGCTAACCGCATCACTGCGATCGTGCATAGCTTTGCATAATCAGGCAGCCGGGGACGCCGATCCAAGCCGGTCTGCGTCAGCGGCCTTCTTGTTGCGAGCCAAGCCGTCGATAGCATCGGCTCGGCATATAGACGTGGTACCGGCGGCTTGACACCCATTCCCAGCCAAGAGCCGCGGACATCAATCGGTCGACGTATTGCCAGCCCGGAATTGTGAAACTCGCCTCGGACGAAGAACTCAACGGCCGGGCGAGGGCGGTCTGAGGCCAAAGGAGGCCCCCCATGCCATAGTCGGGCGCGAACCGCATGACGCCGACACCATAGACCAGGCCATAGACAACGGCCGCCACGACGGCCGCGCGACGGATTGAGAAGTGCGAGCGGCCGGGTTCCCCGTAGCGTATCAAACGGCGCCAAACGACAAACAGGTGCGGGATCGGCAACACTGCTAGAACGGCCAATGAGAGCAGGGTCATCGCCCACAAGGCTGGAACGCAGATGATCACCGCGAATGCTAGAACGCCTGTCGCCATCAGCCCGAGGATGTGAGCCGCGCCGAAGGTCGACACGATGGTAAGACGCTCCGACACCATGAGCGTAAGGCCAAATGTAATCCCGACAACAATGGGAAACGTCGGGACGATCACTACGGCCTGCGGGAGATCCAGCGCCGACAGGACCATGAGCGGAATGGCTGCGATCAAAAAGCCGAGGAAGCCCGCCAGCCCCCAGATCATGGGAGAGATGAGATAGGAGGCCGGCACACAGATCAGCAGCAGCAATGCGCAGGTGGCGCCCTTCTCGCTGATCGATCCACGCCGCAGCAGGATGTTGGTGCGTGCGAGATAGAGCGCGGCATAAAGCGGAAACAGCATCGGGAGCGAGAAGAATACCGGCTGTCCGAAGTCGTGCGTGGCAACGAACCCGAGCGACACAATGAACCACGCAGCCAAGACCGGCGAAGCCCATCGCCGGAACGAAATTGGCTGAGCCGTGGCCGCTTCACCGATCGGGGCTTCATTGCTATCTGCGGCGGCTCCGTTCGAAGCCATTTCCAGTCTCGCTCTTGCCGACCGCCGCAGCTGTTAGAGATGCGGCGGCGATCAGAAAGAACAACCTAAAATTGTTTGACATCTCGTCAACGGCGAGATGCTCCACCTTCGGCATCTTGTCTCAGTGCTGCCGGTTGCTGACCTCTCAGGCTGCGGTTCGGGTAGCCGTCTAATCCAGGTGGATCGGGTTGCTCCAGGCCCGCTTGCCCGCGGCGTCGACGATGACGATCCGGACCCAGGAGCCCTTGAATTTCTCCAGCGGCAGGGTGGCGCGGGTCAGTGCGGCGCCGGCGACCCGCTCCGACTTTGGCGGGCGACCGACGGCCATGACCCGTTGGACCGGCGTGCAGGCGACGTGCAGCGCGCCGCCTTCGATCGACAGGTCCCGGAACTCGGGCCCCTGGGTGGCGTAGAAATGCCCGGCCTTGAGCGCGGCCAGCAACGCCTCGGGCCCGTTCGCCGTGGCCTTGACCATCACCCAGCCGCCGAAAGCATCGGAGTCCGGCGTGTCGGTGACTTTGAAGTGGGCGTCGTCCACTGCAATCGTGGTCAGGCGGCGGCCCTCGCTCAACAGCGCATCCAAGAGATAGGCGCCGCCGGCGCGGTCTTCATGGACCTCGGAGGTGTGGTTGTAGACCTCGACCGCGTGCGGAACGTCGTCCAGGGTGCGGGCATCATCCATAGTCAGGCCGTACCATTCGGGGTGCGCGATGGCGACGAAGGCCCCTGTGGCAGCGGCCCGGCGGGCGAGCGCTGGCCCTGTTTCGTCCGCGGCAGTGGGCGCAAAGTCTTCCGGCAGGCCGACGGCCAGGATGTGCCATGGTTCGCCGTTCTGGATGGCCGGCGCATGCACTTCCGCGCCCAACAGCGTCGTGAAGCTGTTGGTGCGCCAGGGCCGCGTGTCGGTGATGGGGAACCCGTACTTCGCCATGAAGTGGTCGCTCAGGCAGAGGAAGTCGTACCCCCGTTCGCTATACCGCCGGCACACCTCCTCCGGCTCCAATCGGCCGTCGGAGCGGTTGGAATGCGTGTGCAGATTGCCGCGGTAGAAGGTACCGGGCATCCGGAAGGCATCGAGGCTCATGGTTTTCGTTCCGTCGGCCCGCGCAGGGTGTGGCCGCTGGGCAGGGCGAGATCGCAGACTCAATGGGGCCCCTGAGTACCAGAACTCTGTTGCACCCGCGTGACAGGCCGGGCGTCGGTCTCGCCGGACTTGCGTCTTGTCACGGCTTCGCAACTGGATTGACGGACGTCTCTGAGCCATTCTGAGACGGCAGCATGCCGACGTGTGCAGATCATCAGGTTTGCGATCTGGTTGAGGGGGGACGTGCTTATGGCGATCTATCTTGACGAAGACCAGTTCGGCAACGATACGGCCCTGGTCGGCTTTCCCCATATCCTGCTGTGCATGGGCGTGGTGGTGATGACCAGCAACGACCTTTACGGCGCGCATCTCGGCTGGCCGGGCACGCCGTCGGACAACGTGATCACTCAGCTCCGTACTCTGATCAACAACAACAACGTCGCCGACGACATGAAGGCGCTCTATGGCTGCTGCAACCGCGTTGCCCGGTTCCATGGCGCGAACGACAAGAAGGCCGCCTGGAAGGCGGAGATGACGGGCTATGCCAACACGCTCCAATACACCGGCAATGTCTATGGGTTCTGTACGTCAATCATTACGCCGAAGGATGGCACCTACGTCGAGTATCATCCGGAATATCAACAAGATAAATGTAAGGTTTTCTACAAGCGAAATGAAAAGATGACCTATACGAGCGGCAATGCGCCCGCAAACGTCCATAAGTACAGCCAGCATTTGGGGCAAGTGGTTCCCTTTGGTCACCTGCCAGCGACCACGGGTGCGTCAGTCGTCGTGACGAAGAGCAACAAAGGCCAGCTGCACGAAGTCAACTATTTCCTGCGGATGACCAGTTTCGAGGTGTAGTCGCGCACCGCTCGGCGAGGCCATCCGTCTGTCTGCGGATTGACGGCAATCACTCCTCCGTCTTCAGCAGGCCGGTGTCGCGATAGGCGTCGGCGGCTTCGCGGATGTAGGTGCCGGTCAGCTCTGCACCGTAGAGGCTGGTGATCTGCTGGCTCAGTGACAGAAGCTGGTAATAGGTCGACCGCCCGGGGCGCAGTGCCTCGTAGATCTCCAAAAGCTCGCGGTTGGGTATCCGCGTCATCTCCGCGGCGCGGGACAGGTTGTCCGCCACTTGGTCATACCCGGCCGCACGCGCAAACGCGGCTTGCTGCAGCAACGTCTCCGCACTCGCGGCCACGTCCTGCGGCGCGACATCCTTCGATAGCACGCGCTCCAGGGTCAGGTCGCTGAGACGGCGCCCTGATCCGGTTGTGACGTCCTCCCGATGGTGCTCGCCGAGCGGGAACGTCATCAGCCGGTCGGGCGTATCGTCGCTCATTGGAATGAGACTTCCATCTCAACGACGCCTTTGTCCGCGTCGATCTGGTTGACCTCACGGTGATGCAGCAGCGTCGTGTGAACGATCAGCCGCAGGCGCGCCTCGTTGTCGATCTTGACCGGCACCGGGTGGGGGGCCTTGCCAATGGCATAGCAGGCGGCGTTCCGCCCGAGGGCGCGGTAGGAGGCAAGCGTCAGGTTCGGGGCCTGGCTCAGCAGCTCAAGGTTGTTCAGCGGGGCCAGATCCTTGCGGTGGATCAGCGCCGTGCCCTTAGATTGGAGGCCGATGGCGATCCCGGACCCGCTCAGCCGCGCGCCGGAGATGCCGATATCCGCCAGATCGGCGCCGTGATGCACCTTCACCAGGCGCCAGGGCACGCCCTCGCTTTCAATGCCGTCCAAGATCGCTTTCAGAACGTCGGCATGACTCCATCCCGCCAGGGTCTCGTTCATTGCCGTGGCGAAGGCGGGGCCGACGGCCACGACCACCTCTGAGCCCGCTTTGGCCATCGCCGTGCCCATCGGGGTCAACGTCAAGCCTGGATCGGGCGCCTCCTCTGCCAATAGGTCGCGCGGGTCCAGCGCCTGCGGCAGTGCCCGAATACGGTCCCATAACTCACCTGACACGCGGTATCCGGTGCCTGGGCCCATATAGTCGTTCGGCGTGTTGACGGCACTCAGCACATGGAACTCATCGTCGAAGATCGCCGATGTGTGCAGATAGTCGCCCAGCACGCGCTGGCGCTGCATCTCCAGTACGCGTTCCGCCACGTCGTCGAAGCCCGCGCGCGCCAGCGCTGCCACGACATCCAACGCGGTCCGGTTGCTTTCCAGAAACGCGTCCGCTGCTGCCAGATCGCGCACGCTGTCGCGCTCGGGCATGTCGTCGCTGTTATAGGCCGTGGTGGCAGCCGCGACCTCCGCGTCCGTGATCTCGGGAAACCCCATCTCGCGATAGACCGCCTGGATGGCCCGCGCGGCCTTTGCTCTGGTCTCCAGCACGTCGTTCTCGCGCACGGGCACCAGGCCGGCGTCCACCTGCATGTCGCGCTGGATCACAAGCCAGTCGTCCATGTCGTCGGCGTCGAAATTGCCGCCGCCGAACAGGTTGTCCTTGCGCGGCATGACGCTGTGGCCGGAGGTCACGAAATCGGTGCCCGGCAGGAACTGCAGCATCAGCTTGGCGGTCTTGCGCATTTCCGAATGCGAGGCCATCGCATCGTTCCCCGAGGCTACCTCCAGCCCCAACGAGGCGGCGACCAAATTCTCCGCCAGCACGCCCCGGACGCCGTTCGGCAGGGACTCCGGCAAGGCGATGCAGGAGATCGAGCCGTTCTGGATACCCTGGCTGCCAGCTCCCTTCACCATCAGGATGCAGCGGATTTCCAGGAACAGCATCGACCAGCCGAGGCCGTAGCCCATTAAGGCTTCCGATCCGGAGCCGGAGGTGAAGCGGGATTTGATCCCCCTTGAGGCGTAGGCCGACGCCAGGATTCCCTTCGACCACGGCGTGTCGTCGCCATCGAGAAAGGATGGGATCGTGCCGTAGACCGACAGCGTTTCCGCATAGGTCGAGAGCCCCTTCATGGCCAGGCGCAGGTTCAGCGCTTCCTCAACCGAGATCTGGGTCATCAGGCCCGGCCTGCCCACCTGGGAGCCGACCAGCAGCGCCAGCGCGCTGAACGGGGCGCTGCGGGCGACCCGCACGGTCGTCTCGGCCTCCGCAAAGCCGCGCAAGCCCGCCTCGGCCGCGTCGGCGGCCAGCAGGGCGGGGTTCTCTTTCCAGTTGGTCACGTGGGCCTGGTCGGCGGGCTTGCGGCGCTGGCGCATCTTCTGCATCGCCATCATCATTTCGACGACGTTCAGTTCGCCCATCACCTCCGCGATCTTCGCGGGCGTGCAGCCCGACATGACCTCCATCACGCGCTTCTGGGGCACATTGATGTCCACGAACAGGCGCGCGATTTCGGTGGAGCCCATCGCCATGGAGGTCTCGGCGGCTTCCAGATCGATCGAATAGCGCGCGATGAACCGGTCGATCGCGTCGAACTCTTCTGCCGTGCGCCCGTCCATCTCCACGACCCGCCCGCTCTCGATCGCAAGCGACGGTTTCGGATCGTTCGGGCTCTGCATGACGACCAGACCGAGTTCGTGAAGCTCGGTGATGAACACCTCTTTGTTCACGCTTCGCTGTGCCAGTCGCTCGAACCGCTTCGAGCGTGGCGCTGCCGCCGTTGCCATCTCACAACCCCTTCGCTTCGACCGTCCGCGACCCGTAAGCGTCCCACCGGAGACACCGAGACAGATCGATCGTGCACGCGCACGGCGCAATGCGAAACAGACTTGGTGGCGCAAAGGACAAAAGGGGGCTGAGGATGGGAGGCGTCTGGTGTCGCCAAGACCTAACCAGCTTGTGACAACTCAGGACGCTGCTCCGATTTCTCCTTAATGAAGACTTATTTGCACTCGGCGATTTGACGGCTCCAGCACGCCATCGGGCGTCGCCACCAAAGGGTCATTCTCTCCGACGCCTAGCGTGTGGATTCTTTCCGGCGGGACCCCTCTGCTGATCAGTTCGGCTGAGACCGCTTCGGCTCGGCGGATCGAGATCTCCATGCTCTCCTCTGCTGTCCCATACCTGTCGTCATAACCTCTGATGTAGATAACTGGGTCTTCTGCACCATGGTACTCGTCCATGACCTCAGCTATCGCAGCCAGTGCGTCCTCATCCAGTGCATCACTCTGATGGTCGAAGAAAATAAAGTACACGAACTCTCTAAACACAGCGAAACTCGGTGTCATGCCCTGGGGGATGTTCCAGAACCCGATCGCGATGGATGCCATTACAGCAAAGAACGTTCGTCCAAACCGTAATGCCCATCTCGCGGTCATTGGAAATCCTCAGCACTGTGCGGCCCGGTCTTTGCGGGGCAGCGGAATTTCGCGGCGTTTCGCGTAAGATACCACCAAAAATTGATCAAATAGGAACCCTATCGGCGCGGTCGTGTGCACTCGCTGAAAACTCGCAGTACCTTTTGTCGCGCTTTCTTCTCTGCCAACGTAGCCACACATGGAGGCGCGGAGGCGGGCGATAGCCCCACCCTTGGCCGGGGCTAGCACTGAACCGAGGGGAGGCCGTTATGGAGACGACACGGCAAGTCGTTCGGAAAGACCGTTCCATTCCGCTGTCCCGTCGCCAGGCTCTGGCAGCGGCGGCGTCAGGGGTTGCGCTGTCGGCGGTAGGCCTGCCTGCGGCGTCCCGCCCGGCCTCTGCCCAGCCTGCGACGGTCGGGGCGGCGATGGTGGACCGCGCCAACGGCTGGCTTGGCCTGCTGACCGCCGAACAGCACGCAGCCGCGGTCATGGACCTCGGCGGCCGCACCTGGCGGAACTGGAACTACATGCTCGGCTCCAGCTTTGCCCCCGGCTTGGCGCTGGAGCGCATGACGGCCGAGCAGAAGGACGCCGCGTTGGACCTGCTCGCGACCGCCTTGAGCGACGGTGGGCTGACCACGGCAATGAACATCATGCTGCAGCAGGACATCCTGCGCGACGAATGGGGCAAGGGCAGCCCCGATCGTAATCGCGAGCGCTTCTCGCTGATGATCTTCGGCACGCCGTCCGCGACTGACCCCTGGGGATGGCGCTGGGAAGGCCACCATCTTACGATCACCTTCACGCTGATGGGCGACCAGGTGGTTGCACACACGCCCAAGGCCTTCTCGTCGGAGCCGAACACCGTGCCGTCGGGTCCCTATGAGGGGCTGGTCGTGCTGCCGGAGAACGAGAGCCTGGGCCGGGCGCTGTTCGCCGACCTGAGCCCCGCCCACCGGCGCGACGCGCTTTTGCAGGAGGCATCGTTCGGCAACGTCCAGACGATGGCCGGGCGGGAAGACCGGATCACGGCGCGCCAGGGCGTTGCGCTCGGCGACCTGCCTCAGGGCCAGGCGGATATAGTGCGCCGCCTGATCGACGTCTACACGAATGACCATCTCACCGGAGACCTTGCCGGGCCCCAGCAGGCTCGGCTGGCGGAGAACGACCTCCCAGCCGCGCGCTTCGGCTGGGCGGGTGCCGACTTGGACGGCAACTCCATCTACTATCGCATCCACGGCGACACGTTTCTGATCGAGTTCGCGACCCTCAGAAACCAGCCGCTGCACCACCATACGATCGTGCACGACCTGGAGCGCAACCTGGGCCGCCACGTCATCTAAGGCGGAAGGCAAGACGTCGTGTCCGGCGGCGCGCGTCAGCGCGCGGCCGAAGGGCCGTCATGCAGGTCGTCGATGATCCGGAAGGCGAGCCCCATCTCCGTCGCGAGGCGCTGTGTGCTGGCCTGAAGGTCGCCCACAGGTTTGCTGAATTTAACCGGCTCGAACCGCTCCACCCGGTCGTCGATGGCCAGGAAGAACGCGTCGTCGTGGAAGGCCGCCCGGACCTTGCCCTTGCCGAACTGGTCCATGAAGCCCGTCAACGTGGCCCGCAGGTCGGGGCTCAGCAGGCCGCGCGCCTCCGCCTCGCTCTCGGCGTTCACCTCGAACAGCTCTGCGAAAGCCGGAGTGTCGGGAAACGGGACCGCATGGATGTCTTCGGGGTCAATGTCGTATTTGGTGAGCGAGTTGCCGACGCCACCGAACCTGGCACTCACGACGGTCCGGCCGGAGACTGGCACCGGGACTGAGATGGCGAACACGGGGCCACGGAACACGGTCCTGGTTTTCCTCTCCGCGCCTACCGTAAGCCGGGTTTCCACCATCACGAAGTCGGTTCCGCGATGGCGGCCGACGAAGGCGTCAAAGACCGCGACCGCCCCCCGCGGAAGGCAGCCGGAGCGCCGGGCCCGCGCCATCCAGGTGCGCCCGTTCTTCACGGACAACGGGCCGATATCGCCCAACACCTCGGCGATCGCCGGCAGCACGACGACCTTTGCCTGTTCAGCGAACCGGCTGGCAATCAGCTGATAGACCACGCAATAGGCCACAAAGCCGAACACAGGTGCCGAGATGCCGACGCTGTAGAGATTCGCGCCGTACGCGATCAGGACGACGGCGATGGCGGCGGTCGCCACCGCCACGCCTGCCGAAATCAACCTGACCCGCTGCCGAAGCCGACCGCGCAGGGCCTCAAGCTCTGCGGCCTTGGGGCCGATACGCTGTCGGTACGCTGCCGCGATCTTGGCCTCGTCCATGGTGCCACCCCATCAAACACTGCTGGCGAGACGGATATGCATATCGACAGCCCCCACCCGGTTCGCCGCGGCGATGGCACTCCAGCGGCGTCGGGCAGGGGGTATCTTGAGGTCGGAACAGGATCGCCGGGTTGCCCCGGCTATGATGTCTGCTGCCCTTAGGGCAAGCCGGTCATACGGTCAGAGCACACAGACCGGTTGGCCGTTGCGTACTTCGCCGCGCCCCTGGGGGCAGATGTAGCACTCATTGCCGACCCTCATTTCATAGGGCTCGCAGGTGGAGCCGCCGAGATATTCCGCCGAAATCATGTTGCCGAACACCCCGCCGACCTGGCAGGCGTCCGATCCGTTCACGGCGAAGATCGTGCGCGCCGAACCGGAGGGGCATGACCAGCAGCCTTGCGTGGGATCCCAGAAGCCGCGTCCGCCGTTGCCGCCGACGCGGGCGCTGCAGCTTTCCATCTTGGAGAACTGCGCGGGGACGATCTGCGGGCCTGGTGCACCGCCGCCACCGCCGCCACCCGGCTGGGGGACAATGCACCCTGCGACCGCGAAGGCGATAAGCGCCGCCATAACGCCGAGGCGTCGGGACGTACTGATGATGCCGGAAGGCCTTTCGGGCATTTTTACGTGATCGTCTCCCGTTCGTCGCGGTTGATGAAAGATTGGTGCATCACCGCTGGGTTGTATTGATGATGGCGGTGACGCGGCTGCGCCACCGGAGGGAACTGACAGGCAAACGAATGCCGATGCGTTGCAGTCGCACTGGCCCGCATGGATCCTGACGCTCACATAGTAAGCGTTCCAGACTCCCGATTATATAGACACGGAAAGTTGCGACCCATCGACGCGGCGCGGACCCGACACGCGATCTGAGGCGGGTGGACGGCTCAGAATGGAGCCTCCTTCGCCTTTGTCGGGGCCGCGCGCTGGAGCATGCCTGTCCAAGGTTGCACAAGCTGGCCCCAGTAATAGACTTCGAGGTCGTCATTCACCATGCCGTTCGGGCTTGCGTAGTTGAAGAATTCCATGGGCTCTGTGAAGTACTCGGTCATCCATTCGGAAAAATCGCTGGGGTCGACCACCTCTTTGAAGACATGTGTGCTGCTGTCGATCAGGTAGATCGACGGGATGATGTCAGGGCCTTTCACGAAGTTCCAGCAATGGAACGAGTCGTCGCCGTCGATCATGCCGTCTTCTTCGACAACGAAGACCGCACCCCTAGGCACTCCTCCCGATTTCAGCCAGGCCCAGACTTCGGTGGTGCGTCGGCCGTTGTCGTAGGCAAAGGACCGGTCATGGGCCTGCGGCTGCTTTACCGTGGGGTCGTCGGGGTTGCCGTCATTGACCTTTTGCGGATTGCGGCCGTTGGTCGTGAGAACCTCGGCCGTCTCGATCGCGCTCTGGTAACACCGGCCGCGCGGATTGGTGCCGGCATAGGGATTGATCACCTTCAACCGCGCACCGATCGCCTCGATGCCGCTGAGCGGGCTTGTCGGCCCAGAGATCGTGTTGCTGCGCTTGCGCATCCCATCGCCTCCCGCTTGCTGGCATGACTGCAGTCTGGGTAGTGCAGACCATCAGATTTACACGTTTCAGTTGGCTGCGGCTCGATGATCTCAGCGGGACAACCTTATGGCAAGCGCTCGCCTGCGAGATCTTGCCATTGGGGCATTCGTCCAGTGATCACTATGCGAAATTAGAAGCGTGAGCGCCATCGCATTGCCGATGGCGCTCCGTGTTCCCCTGCAGCTGTCGATCGCCAGAGCGCGACCGATGACCCGATGGGGAGACGAGGGTGCGCGCTTTGAATTCCCCAGTCCGATCACTGCTGGAATTCAAGACGCCGTCTCGGATCCGTTTTCGGTCCGGGAAGACGGGTCAGATGGCCGATCCGGTCCACGGACCGCCGACAGGAAGACCGCATCCGCCCCAGGTGCCGTTCACGCCGAAGGGCTCTCCGATCACCTGAGCATCGAAGGTTCCCCACGTCACCAAAGGCTGATTGAACTGGAAGCCGGCGGCGATCAGCTCGTTCGGCGCCGGCAGTGGCAGGGGGCATGCAACACCGCTGGTGCGCACCCAATAGCCCTGCCACCGGCCGCTGACGGTGTCGATCTGACCCCAGGTCAAACCGGTATTGTCGGTGTAGACGCCGATCGCCATGTTCGTGCCCGGCATGATGACCATGGTCATGTTGCCGAAATTGGTGGCCAGCGTTCTCATGGCGCTCGTCTGATAGAGGCTGGGGGGCGTGTTCCAAACATTGCCGGCCGATGGCCCGGCGACGGCCCCCGGCGGGATGACGGGGCCGGGCGCTGGCCCCGGAGCCGGGGCGGGATTGCCCGCCGGAACGCAAGCGGCGAGACCCAGGCCGAACAGGGCGGCTGCGGCGAGGCGGGCAATGCTGCCGGAACGACGAAGTGCGGAAACGGGCATGTACTTGAGGTCTCCATCGGCCTGAGGGTTCGGGGATCGTCAATCGGGACTGGCGCTTGGCCCGCAGAC
>JANQQD010000232.1 GCA_028285185.1 Anaerolineae bacterium
GTTCCAGACAACGAAGCGCAGGGCTTCGAACGAAACTGGAAGACGAGGACGAGACACATGAACGCGAAGCTGACAGGGATCGCCGCCTCCTTTGCCGTCGTCGTGACGCTGACGGCAAACCCGGCCCAGGCCAACGAAGATCACGTGCTGCTGAAGTACGACAATTGCTCGATCGCGGAACAGGCGCAGATCAGCAAGGCCATCACATTGGCATCCGTTGCCCTGGACGATGTGATCGCGCGGCTGAGCCGCCCGAAGCTGAGCGTGCAGGCCGACGCTACGCTGGACCGCTGGTTCGGCGTGCGCACCGAGGGCGAGAGGGTCGCCGAGGAGCTTCAGCACATGGCCGAGCGCCTGGACTCAGACGCCGAGGCCATCGTGGTGGAATGCGATTACAGCGACCAGTACACCTTCGCGTGGACTTATATGGCCATGGATGGCGTCGGCTATCTGGGCTTCGGCCGGCCGTTCTTCGATGCCGCCCTGGTTGGCGGGTTCGACTCCGGCATGGGCACGATCATCCATGAACTGGCCCATATGGTGCCGGAAGTGGCGGCCGACGATCACAGCTATTCCATCCCCGAGATGGAAGGCTATGCCCGCGACAACCCCAAGATCGCCTTGGACAACGCCCAGAGCTACGAATATCTGGTCGAAGAGCTGTACGACCTCTGCGTCGTCTACGGCAGCGGCTGCGGCGACAGCCTGGGCGTCTCCGGCTTCGTCATCAGCGATGCAGACCTCGCCGATCTGCTGCAGCCCGCATCCTAAGGGACGCGGTGTCCCGGCAGCGCGATCCGCCGCTGCCGGGCCCGCCCGTCTCGGCTTGCCGAAAGCTTAAGACGGTAAGAGATTTCGGTTGAAGTTCCGGCGACGTTCCGGTAACACGCTGCGCTCCGCGGGCCGGATGTGGTCGGTTATCGGGCTGAAAACCTGAGTGCGGGATCTGCCGGCAACGGCAGCGACCGCCTCCACGCCGATCACTGCGCCACGCCCACGGAGCCTTATGAACGGGACGCCGGGCCGGAGTCTGAGGGTTATCGTCTTTCCAACGACCCTTCCTCAGACATCACCATGCCCGGCACCCCTTCCGCAGAGGATGGGGCCCAAGTGCAAAGCGAAGGTACGAGAGACGAGAGCCGTATGAAATCGAGACCTCACGTCGACGCCAATAGCTGAGTGCTCCCGTTTATCCGGGGGCAGGCGGCCCCCGGTTCTCCAATTGCCATCCCACATGACGGCGCCGGAGCGACCGGCGGACATTCAACTTGGCTTTCAGGGCAAGCGGGTTCGCATCGGGACTCCGTCCGCCGTCACAGTGCGTGCGGAGCCAGGGTGCGAGACTTTCGCCGGTCCGGCGTCGCCAAGACGTCTGAGCGTGTGGAGGATGAACCATGGTTTATCGGCGCCTGATCGAGGCGGTCCGGCGCGGACCGGCCCGCCAGAGTGAGCCCCTGCCTGGGACAGTGCGTAACTCGGCGGGCGGGTATGCCTTTCCGGTTGACGACTGGACCCGGCTGGACCGGTTCCTGTTGCTGGGCACGGAAAGCGCGACCTACTACGCGTCAGCCCGCGCGCTCACGCGCGAGGCTGCGGCGAGCGTGGAGCGCTGCCTGGCCGAAGACGGCCGGCGGGCCGTCCGGCGCATCGTAGAGGTGAGCGCAGCCGGCCGGGCGCCGAAGAACGAGCCGGCCCTGTTCGCGCTCGCCATGGCCGTCGGGCTGGGCGACGACGCCACTCGCGCGGCTGGTCTGGCGGCGCTGAGCCGGGTGGCCCGTACCGGCACGCATCTGTTCCACTTCGCGGAGTATGTGGAAGCGTTCCGCGGCTGGGGCCGGGGGCTGAGGCGGGCCGTTGCCCGGTGGTACACCGAGGCGGACATCGAGCGGCTGACGCTGCAGGTCATCAAGTACCGGCAGCGGGACGGCTGGTCGCACCGCGACCTGCTGCGTCTCGCGCACCCGGTCGCCGATGTCGACGACACGGCACGGCGGGCGGTGTTCGACTGGGCGTGCCGCGGACGGCTGCACAACGCCCTGCCGGAACAGATCCACGGCGTCATGGCCCTGGCCCAGGCGGACGGCCCGGAAACGGCGGCCCGTCTGATCCGGGAGCACCGGCTGCCGCGGGAGACGGTGCCGACGGAGCTGTTGATCAGCCGTGAGGTCTGGCAGGCGCTGTTGGAGGACATGCCGATGACGG
The DNA here is from genome assembly GCA_028285185.1 of Anaerolineae bacterium. Taxonomy (GTDB): domain Bacteria; phylum Pseudomonadota; class Alphaproteobacteria; order DSM-16000; family Inquilinaceae; genus JACKIG01. Next base: position 2,203 of record JANQQD010000232.1, read on the forward strand.
CGACGATCCGGAACCTCGGCAAGCTGGGCAGTGTCGGCCTCTTGCATGCCGGGTCCGAAGCGTCGCGGCAGGTGGTACATCGCCTGAGTGATGCTGAGGCGCTGCGCCGGGCCCGTGTGCATCCGCTGGCCTTTCTGCTGGCCTTGCGCACGTACCAGCAGGGCCGGGGCGACCGCGGCAAGCTGACCTGGACGCCCGATCCGGCCGTGCTGCACGCGCTGGACGGAGCGTTCTACGCCAGCTTCGCCAATGTGGCCCCGACCGGCAGGCGGCTGATGCTGGCGCTGGACGTCTCCGGCTCGATGGGCATGGGCCGGGTGGCCGGCACGGCGCTGACGCCGCGGGAGGCTGCGGCCGCCATGGCGATGATCACGGCGGCGGTGGAGCCGCAGCACAGCATCATCGGCTTCACCTGTGCCGGTGCCGATCGATGGACGCCGTACTGGGCCCGTACCGGCCTTTCGCCGTTGCCGATCACGCCGCGCATGCGGCTGGATGAGGTAGTGGGCGCGACCGCCGGTCTGCCGTTCGGCGGAACGGACTGCGCGTTGCCGATGCTCTATGCGCTGGAGCAGGGGCTGGAGGTGGATGCGTTCGTGATCTACACGGACAGCGAGACCTGGGCCGGAAAGGTCCATCCGGTCGAGGCGTTGCGGCAGTACCGTCAGCGGACGGGCATCGCCGCCAAGCTGATCGTGGTCGCCATGGTCTCGAACGGCTTCTCCATCGCCGATCCCCAAGACGGCGGGATGCTGGACGTGGTCGGCTTCGATACGGCGGTGCCGTCCCTGATGGCCGACTTCATCGCCGGCTGAGGCCGACAGTCTCCCCCGCACGGACAGCCTTCAGGTCGTCCGTGCGGGGGGGCCTTTACGAAACGGCCTTCAGCATCGGTCTCTTGGGCACGGCGATGGCCGCGATCATGCCCCCGCCAGGGCGGTTCTCAAGCCACGCCGCCCCGCCATGGGCCTCGGCAATGGACCGGACCACGGGCAGGCCCAGGCCCGATCCCTCGATATAGTTTGCCGTGGCGTTCGGCCCGCGAAAGAAGCGCTCGAATGCTCTTTCCTTCTCTGCATCCGACATGCCGGGACCGTCATCCTCCACCGCGATGCGGTACCCCGCAGGCGTGTGGTCGAGCCGGACGATAATCTCCGTTCCGCCGTGATGCCGCGCGTTCTGCAAAAGGGCGATGATGCATTGGCGCAGGCGCAGGGGGTCCCCGATGGTCGGTGCCGTGTCGACATCGGACAAGATGGGGACATCGGCGTGCATCATCGCGACGGTATCGGCCAGCAGCACCTCCAGATCCAGATGCTGCAAGGCCAGGCGCGCCCCGCCGGCTTCCTTGCGTGAGATGAACAGCAGGTCGTCGACAAGGCGCGCGGTGTGGGCCGCCGCATCGCGTGCCCGGCTCAAGGCGTCGCGGTATTCCTGGGGCGTCTTGTCCCCGCCCCTGAGCGCAATGTCGCTTTCCCCCTGGATGATCGTCAGCGGCGTGCGCAGCTCGTGGCTCACATCCGCCAGAAGCTGCCTGCGGTTGGCTTCGGAGGTCTGTGCCTTCACCAGCAACCGTTGCAGTTCGTCTGTGCGATCCCGCACCGCCCGTTCAAGCTCGATATTGTGATCCGTGAGCGTCCGTGTGCGCGCCTCAACCTGCGTTGCCATGTCGTCCAGCACCTGGCCGACTTCGGCAATCTCGTTGCGCACGGCAACCTCAATCGGCGTGTCGAACCGGCCCGCGGCGAAACTGCGCACGCCGGACATGAGATGGCTGAGCGGCCCCGTGATCTGCCAGCGATACGACCACAGTGCGCAGAGCGTGACCGAGATCGCGAGGATGGCAAATCCGTAGGCGATGCGGTTGGCGAAGACCGTATGGGCCATCGCGTCCTGGCGCGTCTCGCTGACCTCCTCCAGTTCCTCCTCCAGCGCGTCGTCGATCATGGTGCGGAAGTCTCGGTCTATCTCGTCATCCAGAACGGTCGAGAGCATCGCCCAGGTCCGGCTGGGGGTGTCCAGGGACTGGCCCGCGATGATCGCCTCGAACTTGACGATCAGCTCTTCGATCCTGATCTCGATGCGGGAGAGAAACTCGAGCTCCTCGATCTCCTCTTCCCCCACAAGATCGATTTCCTCGCCGATGATGCCGCGGATATCGGAGATGTTGCCGCGGATGCGGCCGATCAGCTCCGCCTCGCCGCTGCCCAGGTCGCGATCGCCGATCATCATGGCATCGCCGTACTGCTTGAAGAGCTGATAGGTGTTGGAGGCCAGCTGAAGATGCCGCTCATAGGAATTGTGCGCGAGTGTGATCCGTTGATTGAAGAATTCGGCCCGACCGGCCGTCCAGATCGCAATCGCCGCTCCGCCGAGCGAAAACACCAGCATGGTGATGGCGAAAAGGTTGACGAGGTTGACGATCTTCATGGCCCAGCCTTGTCTCGCTTCAATCCGGTGATGCGGATCGGGCTCTTGGATCTTCAAGCCCATCATTGGAACACCTGATCGACGGGCTGATGCCGACGGCAATCGTCAGACGCCAATGGGCCGAAGTCTGCGCTTTCCACTGTGTAGGATAGAGATATTTCCCAAACGGAGCCTGTCTGGCGCATGAATGGGAGATTTGAATTCGATGAACAGTAGATGAACAAAAGAGTAAAAGGCACGGCACGTTGTCGAGATCATCATTTCATCAAATATATTGAGTAAAATTTAGAAAAATCCGCGGAATATTTTCTGCGCTGAAATTGGATCCTTGACGGGCCTATTCGATCAAGAAGGTCTGCGTGGGTCAGCTATTCTAATATCTGGCTTGATCACGCTGCACCTGGGCGGCGTACCATCTTCATCGGTCCCTTGAGCATGAGCGAAACGTCCGATACGCGCTGTCCGGGCGAAAGGTACAGACGCACGCCATCTCAGCCCCTGGCGTCAATCTCTATGAGGTAAACCGTTTGCCGCCGAGGTCGGGCGCCAGGCTCGGCTGTTCGGACCGCAGCAGGGCCAGCCCCTCGGAGAAGCAACGGCTCAGGTCTCGAACCACCTGCAGACGCCCGGCAAGCGGAAGCGTGCTGTCCGCCAGCTTCGCCATCAGCCACTTGGGATCATGTTTCTCGACGATCCGGACACAGATCAGCACCACGTCGTCCTGAAACAACGCTGAGTCGTCGTCCGTCAGGTCCCCGGCCAGCACGCGCTCCACCACTTGGCGCGCTGGCTCCAGGCGTAGGTCGGGGCCGATCACGGTGCTCCCCCAGGCAGGTTCGTATGCGGCAGATCCACGTCGACGCCCCTGCCTCGCAGGTAATCGCGAGCCAGCTCGATGAAGTCCTCCCTCGTCCCGCCGGCCCGGACGGTCTCCTCCAAGGCCTGTGCGGCGGATTCCGCCCGTATGCTGCCGAAGCTGGCGCCGGTTTCCAGGGGCTCCGAACCGACACTGATGCCGGGAGCCACCGGCTCGGTGACCGGCGGGGTCGAGGTCATGAACTGCCCGGGATTCCTCTGCTGATAGCCCCGAACGCTGTCGAGCACGCGGCCGGCCGAGGCGGTGTCGTCAACATAGATGACGATCGCATCCGCCCGCCCCGGAACCCCCCGTGGACCGGTCAGCTTCGCCATCTGCACGCCCGGGAACTGTTGCGGGTTGTCGACGATCTCGCGCACGACGTGGCGCATGACATCGGGCGCGGCGTCCGCCCGCACGTTCAGGTATACGCGCTCCTGAACCAGAGACAGATCCGCGGCCTCCCGCTCGAAGCGGTGGAAACCCGTCATGGGGTTGCCCTGAACGTTGGAGACCGCCCCCGCCGGCCGGCCTGTTCTGAGGTCGGCGACAGACGTGAGATAATCCGCCTCGGGGATGCCAAGCGGATTGGCTTCCGTTGCCCGGTTGTAGACCCGGTAGGCGCCGCGCGAGGGGCCGTGCGGCCAGTTGCGGCTGGCCGGCGTGCTGAGCACGGTCGACCGCTCTGCCCAGATCGTATCGAGATAGGCCTCAAGCCTCTGCGAAGACGTCGGCAGCGAGAGGCCGTGGGCGTCCGCGATCGCCGTCCGCAAAGCCGCCACCTCCGACCCCGACATCGAGATCCGGGCAGCGCGGAGGGCGGCCTGGATCTCGGCGGTCGAGCGTGGGGCGGCGAGCAGGTTCGCCAGTGTCCGGGTATCCGACATCATGCCCAACAGGCGCTCTGCTTGGGTGGCATTGCGCACATGACCCAGAACATCGAGCAGAGCGCGGGCATCGGACGCCTGTCCCAACAGCCGTCCGATTTCGTCGCCGGAACCGTGCAGCAGCAGGTTACGCAGCAGGTCCGCATCGTCCGTCGCGCGCAGCAGGCCCTCCAGCTGGCGCAGGTCGCGCGTCATGTTGGTCAGTTGTGCCAACAGTTGCGGGTTCGAGCCTTCCAGGGCGACGACATTGGCGTAGCGCCAGCCGCGATATGCCCGCCGGCCGGCGAGGAAGAGGCCCGCGCCCCCTATGGCGGCGAGTCCGGCCGTCAAGAGGGCGGTGCCGATCGACTGGAGCCAAGCCGATCGGACGAGCTCGTCCGCCCGCTCCTCGGTCAGGCCATAGACGCTGAGGTTGATGTCCAGCCGCGCCATGCGCCGCAGCGCATAGGCATCGGAGATCGTGTCGACCGCAGCGTACGCTCCCATGGCGACCCCGACGGCCAGATCCGCTGCCGCCAGCACCAGGCCGACCGTGCCCGGAACCACTATCGCCGCGATGGTGAGGACGCCCAAGGCGACGAACAGCGCGATGTTGATCTCGGTCGATTCCAGGAACTCCCAACGCGAGATGGCGTACATGATGAACGGGTTCTCGTCGGCGACCGTCGTCCGCGAGAGCGCCATGCCGTATGTGGTCGGGCCGCCATAGCCGGCCAGTCCAAGGCGTTCCCGGGCCCGTCGCGCCACTTCCGGCCCGAGCTGCCAGGGTTTGTAAGGGTCCTCGTCGCGGATGCCTTCGACGACCTCATCAAAGCCGTCGATCGCCTCCTGGATCATCTCACGACGCTCTTCCGCACTTTCCGGGTCGATCAGCGCGTCGGCCTGAGCTCGCATCAAGTTTGCGGCGTCCCGCAGATCCGGGACACGGCTTACGTCGATCGTGTGGCCGTTGTGTTCGACCGTCTCGTACTCGCCGCTCTCAAGATCGTTGGCCAACTGGTCCAGCGCGGCCGCGGTGATCTGATATCTGGCGATGGCTAGGGACGAGTAACCTTCCCAGTCGTCGAGACGGGCCTGCAGCTCGTCGCGGTTCGCCTCCAGCATCTCGATCGCCACTTCTTTGACGGTGGGGATCCAGGTCGAGACGATCCATGCGTCGGCGAAATCGGTGAGGTTGTAGATGATGTCCGCGATGTAGTCGTATTCGATGTCCAGCTCGTCGCGGAACCGATCCAGCGCGGCCCGTTCCTGCTCCTCGAAGCCCTCTTGGATATGGCGCGCCGCCATGATCAGCTCGAGCAGGAGGATCATCGCCGGATTGTCGATGGCCATGTCGAGGGCCGCCGCCGTCTCGTCCACGAGCGCCACGACGTTTTCTTCCAGTGACGTGCCGCGCTCCATGCGCTCGAAAAAGTCGTACGACGCCGAGGCCACATCGGCCTGCACCGAGTAGTACGCGTAGGGGTTGGAGATGATCGCCAGATCCTCCGGGTCGAGGTTCGCCGACTCCTCGGTCTGCAGCCGTTCGACCAGGCTGGTGTTGGAGGTCTCCAGGCTCTGTGCGCGGGTTGTGATCAGTCGCAGCATGTCCCAGCGCGCGCGCTCTATGCCGTAGTCTCGCAGGGCCGCCACCAGGTCCGGATCGCGCCGAGCTTCCGCCAGGAACCGTTCCGAGATGTGCTGCAGGGCCTGCTCCCGCAGTTCGGTCAGATCCAGGTTTGCGAGGAAGTCTTCCGTGTCGAGACCGCTTATCGTCCATCTGTCGAGCACGAAGCCGACCATCAGCTCTTCGGCCCATGTCGCCTGCCCATAGCGCCCGCCATCCGGCGCCGGCTCGGTCAGGAACCGGTCGATAACGCGGTTACGTTCCCGTTCGATGCTCTCCTCATCGAGGTCGGGGGCGTATTCCGAGATGTCGAAGTCTTCGGGCAGGTAGGTGAGCGCAGCGATTTCCTCCAGCCAGACGTCCAGGAACGCCTCGCTGTGGGTCGCGATCGCGTCACCCCACGTCTCCGGATCGGTGGCCGTGACGTATTGGTAGAGTACGGCGCCCAGGCTCTCGCTGTCGGGGGCACTGGCCGTGGGCGCCGGGTCGCGGCCCTCAATCTCTGCGCGGATCAGGCTGACCAGCAGGTCATAGCGGAGCAGCAGGGCATCGTTGACCGCCGTCGACTCGTCCTCCGGGGTATACGCCTGGAGGCCACCGATCACCGCACCCCAGTCCACCGGCGTCGGTATCGATGAATTGGCGGCGAGCCAGTCTTCGATGCCCTGAATGACGTCGACATCGTCATAGATCTCGCGCCGGCGTTCGATAAAGCTGCGCGTCTCGGAAAGCGAGACCGCGCCCTGGTCGGCCGAATGGCGCAGGTCGCGGGCGAGCGTCTGGGCCAGCGCAGAGCCGGTGATGAACGACCACCGCTCGCGGGTCAGCTCGCCTTCCGGATTGAAGATTTCCGACAGCTCAGTGGCGATCTCGTCTTCGGCCGTGACCGTGGCGTCCAGCCAAGTGCAGGTGTCGGCGTCGATGCGCGCGGAGATCGGGAATGGGATCCAGATCTCCGTTCCGTACCAGAGCTGGCCGAGGAACACTTGCGTTTGGAAGAGCGGATTTCCCTCTTCGTCCATGGGGCATCGCTGGATGCGGCGCGGCGGCGGTGGCGTGGTCGGCGATGACGGAACCGCCTCACTACCGCCCTCCGGTGTCTGCGGTGTCCGCCGGAAGCTCTCAGCAGCGCGCCGGGCCTCGACCTCCTCAGGATCGTCGGGGTCGGACACCGCACCATCGGCGGCGGTGCCGCGAAGCCGGCCATCCATGTACTGCTTCACGTGCATGGTCTCGTGCGCGAGAAGCTCCATGCCGGAGTCCGTCTCGGGTGAGAATTCGTCCGCGCCGAAATAGATGGACGCTCCATGCGCGAAAGCGCGCGATCGTGTGGCCTCGGCAGCGCGAGCAGCCGCCGTATCGCGGTGGATCCGCACCACCGATGCATCAAAGCCGAGGCCTCGACCCAGCCGCTCCGAGATCTCGGGCCGAAGGGGCTCCCCCGCTGAACCGGCGGGCATCGGTGTCATGCCGTTATCGGGTGTGGGGCTGGAGTGGGCCATGCGCATGAGCCTCGGCGCACCGGAGCCCGCGGATATGGGCGGAGCAATAGCCGGACCGTCACCCCCGACCTCGTCATCCAACTGGGGGACCTCGGGTGGAGTCTTGTCGGGGCGCGGCGTCACAGCGCGGCTCAAGCTGTGTGTCGACGCGACCTCTGCAGCAGCGTCTGCCGGTTTACGACCCCAACGCTCTGCGGCGTGACTGAGGGGGCGGAGTGTTGCACTGGCAGGCCCCTCCGTCGTGCGGCCCTCGGCCTCCACCGCCGTACTGCTTTCGGGTGCCGGGGAGCTGGTTTCGGGTGCTCGCATCAGCGGCACCCCTCTATCCGGGCGCTGCGGTTGGGGCGTCGGCTGATATCGGCTCGCTGCGGGCCCAAGAGAACGACCGGCAGGGTCCGCGACGGACGCTCGGGTAGGTTGCACTTCGGCCGGGCTTGGGGACCGAGATGCGTCGCGACGCCGCTGCAGGGGTGCCGGAGTGAGCGTCATCGTTCGTCGATCACATAGGGGCGTTCTGCCTGGGATCGTCCAAAACGGGCATGAGCCGACAGATCACTCTGACCCTTCGATATGGATCTGTACAGGACCTTCCGCGTCGTCAGAGACGATCTTTGCACGTTTGCTGTGCCATCCGACCGAGAACCGACGCAGAGGAAACAAAAATAGAGGGCGCCGGTTCCTGTGACGATCCGGCGCCCCTTTTCGCTGCTTGCCGACGGTCTACGCTGCCGTCTTGATCTCGATCCGGCGATGATCGGCCTTCGCGGCTGCCGGCTTCGGAAGGGTGACCGTCAGGATGCCCTTGTCGAACCGGGCTTCGGCCCTGTCCGGCTCGATCTCGGACGGCAGGCTCAGGCTGCGGGTGAAGCGGCCATAGCTGCGCTCTACCACGCGGCGGCCGGACCCTTCGGTGTCCGTTTCGGCCTTCTTCTCACCTTTGATGGTCAAGAGGCCGCGCTCCAGCGTCAGCTCCATATCCTTCTCGTCGACGCCGGGAAGCTCGACCGTGACGGTGACGGCCTCGTCCGTCTCTGCGACGTCCAGGCTGGGCGTCAGGTCGCCGCCGCGGCCACCGCCGAAGAACGCGCTGCGCCCGAGGGTATCCTCGAACACGCGGTCCATCTCACGCCGGAACGATGCGAACGGGTCTTCGGTTCGCCCCGGCAGCCAGTCGCGGCCGAAGGGGATCAATGATGTACGCATGGTATGTCTCCTTGCCCCGCGGCCAAGGGTCGGACGGCATGCGGGTGCAGTGCGCGAATCTCGGTCGCGCGCCGTCCGCCCTTGGTCTGGGATCTCCCGAAGCCTACGGTCAGGCGTCGGCCTTCGCATGCTCCACGGCCGGAGCGGCGTTGCCGATCGCGATGCGGCGCGGCTTCAGCGCGTCCGGCACCTCGCGGTGCAGCTCGATCGTCAGCATGCCGTCGACCAGATCGGCGCCGGACACCTGCAGGTGCTCAGCCAGCTGGAACCGCCGCTCGAACGAGCGCGTCGCGATGCCGCGATAGAGGTAATTCCCGTTGCCGTTCTTGGGCTGCTCGCCCTTCACGGTCAGCGTGTTGCCTTCCACCGTGATCTGCAGCGCGTCAGGGCTGAAGCCGGCGACGGCCATGGTGACGCGGTAATCATCGTCACCCGCCTTCTCGATGTTGTAGGGCGGGTAACTATAAGTGCTCGAATCTGCCCGCAGGGCGGCTTCAGCGAGCCGCGAAAGTCGGTCGAAGCCAATGGTGGAACGGAACAAGGGAGAGAAGTCGAGGCTTGTCATAGCCATCCTCCATTTGAGCGATGTCTGTTGTGAGAGACCGTGAAGCCCTTTCGTCTCCACGCCTCTTGCGGCCCCTTGCATAGGCGACCACGGCAATAGATGTGGGGGGCGCCGACGACGGTTCAAGAGGGTTCGACATCTGCGCCGCCCACGCCCTTGCCTGTACCGGCCGCGGCTTATATCAGGGGGAGAGGACTCGCTGATTAAGTGCCAAGGCTGCCATGGCTATTCGCGTCAACAGGCCCAAACGCCCGGCCGGCAACTATCAGTCGGCGCTCGTCACCGGGGCGACCGGCGGGATCGGCGGTGCCTTTGCCCGGGCTCTGCCGGCGTCCACGCGTCTGCTGCTGACCGGCCGCAATCCGGAAGCGCTGGCGGAACTGCAACAGGCGCTGGCGGTCGATGGCCGGGATGTGGAGGCACTGGTTGCCGATCTAGCGGTGGCTGAGGATCGCCAGCGGTTGGCGGAGCGGGCGGACGCCCGCAGCATCGATCTGTTCGTGAACAATGCCGGCACTGGCCGCCTCGGTGCGGTGCTGGACCAGCCGCCGGAGGTCGAGGCCGAGACGATGACGGTCAATGTCGTCGCGGTCGCAGAGCTGACGCGTGCGCTTCTGCCAGGCATGCTGGCCCGCGCCAAGCATGATGGGCGGCGGTGCGGCCTGATCATCGTGTCGAGTGGAACGGCGTTTTCGCCGCTGCCCTATCTCACCACCTACGCCGCCAGCAAGGCTTTCGGTCTGTTTTACGCCGAAGGCCTGGCGGAAGAGCTGTCGGCCGAGCCCGTTGATGTTTTGGCGCTGTGCCCCGGGCCCACGCAGACGCGGTTCGGATCGGAAGCGGGCCCGGTATCGGCGGACCGCATCCCCGGCGCATCTAAGCCGGCGGAGGTAGCGCGGGCGGCGCTGGCCGCGCTCGGCCGGCGCCGTACCCTGGCGACCGGCCTTGTCGGCCGACTGGCGGTCGAACCGTTCCTGCCGCCCCGGCGGATGGTGACGGGCGGTCTCGGCAGAGCCATGCGGACCATCGACTGGTGGAGCCGCCGGCGCTGAACCGGCGACGGTCGTGAGACTGCGCTGTTGCGCCGCTGACCCTGCCCGGCC
>JANQQD010000241.1 GCA_028285185.1 Anaerolineae bacterium
GGATGTCTGGTTCGGCATCTCCTGGGCGTCGTGGGGCGTGCTGTGGTTCCTGTTCTTCCTGATCCTCGCCTTGGGCAAGGGAGAGCTGACCAAGCGCACGGGCTATCTGTGCAGCCTGCAAGGCATCTACACGGGCTGGATCCCTGGCTATCTGCTTTTGTCCGGCACCATGCCGGGCGTGGTACCGCCGCCGGTGGCCTGACCTGCCATCAACCCGTGAACGGGCGGCCTTACGCGGCCGCTGGAGACAACCCATGCCCCTCTACGACTATCGCTGCGACACCTGCGGTGCTTTCCGCGACTGGCAGACGATGGACCGCTCGCAGGACTCTGCGGACTGTCCCACTTGCGGCAACTCCGCAGACCGCCAGGTTGCCATGCCGTTCATCGCCGCCCTTCCGGCCCACACCCGCATTGCCCATGCCCGCAATGAAAAGAGCGCGCACGAGCCGAGGGTGATGAGCCGGCCGGAATTGAATGCCCATGGCGGTCATCTCGGCCACGGCCATTGCCATGCGCATAGCCATGGTGAGAGTGCTCCGCTGGCACGTGGCCTGGAATCAGGGCTGAAGAGATCGTCCAAGCGGTGGATGGTCGGGCACTGACGCCAGCGGCTGCAGGAAACGCGCGTGTATTCTCCGTCATCTTCGCGGAGGCGAAGATCTCCTCGAGCTGCAGGAGATGCCCATCTTCGTGGGCATGACGGAAAACAGCTGAAAGATCTAAAGCGCCAGCTTCATTCCCTCGTGGCTGGCGACGAAGCCGAGGGACTCGTAAAAGCGATGGGCATCGGGGCGGCTCTTGTCGGTGGTGAGCTGCACCAGCGCGCAGCCACACCGCACAGAGTCGGCGATCGCCCACTCCATCAGCACGCGCCCGAGACCCAGGCCGCGCGCGTGACGGGCTACGCGTACGCCTTCGATCTGAGCACGCAGGCTGCCGAAGCGTGAGAGCGTACGGATGTACGTAAGCTGTATGCACCCGATAACGCCGCCCCCTCGCACGGCAACGATCAGGTGATTGTTGGGATCGGCTGATATCTCGTCGTAAGCCGTGACATAAGCGTCGGGCAGGGGATCGGCCCACCGTTCCCGTCCGGCTCCCATCGGGTCGTCGGCCAGCATCCGCACGACCGCCGGCAGATCGTCCCGCGTGGCCGGGCGGATCTCGATATCGCCACCACCGCTCACGCGACAGTATCCTTCACAGGCTCGCTGATCATCCGCACGGCGCCGTCGCGGACTGCCAGGTAGAAGCAGTTCCGCCGATTGGTGTGGCAGGCGGGGCCGGTCTGATCGATCAGCAACAGGATCGTGTCCGCATCGCAGTCGAAGCGCAGCTCAACCAGCCGCTGCGTATGCCCCGACGTCTCGCCCTTGCGCCATAGCGTGCCGCGCGAGCGGGACCAATAGCAGACGCGGCCCGTGGTCAGCGTTTCTTCCACGGCCGTGCGGTTCATCCAGGCCAGCATCAACACCTCGCCCGTGTCATGCTGCTGGGCAATGGCGGGTATCAGCCCGTCGTCGTTGTAGCGCAGGCTGGCAGCCATCTCCGCCCCGCTACGGCCGATCAATCTCTCAGGCATCGTCGTTCTCATCGTCGGGATTGATGGCGACATGAATGTCGACCGGGCCGGGCGCGCCGTCGGTCCCCTGGCGGTAGATATCAAAATCGCCGGTATAAGTGCGCTGCAGATCGGACGCCCAGATGGCCTGCCAGGCCTCTATCACCGCCTGCGGCATCGGCCCCTCGGCCCGGATCACGGCGTAATGGGCGGCCGGCACATCGTACGCATCCAGGTCTTCCGAAACCGGCACACCGTCGGCCACCGCATAGCCGATCAGCAGCGTGAACTCGCCGGTATGGTCGCTCTCATAGTCGGTATAGAGGCTGTAGACCTCGTCGCTCTGCCGCTGCGGCAGGTCGGCCTGGATTTCGGCCTCCTTGAACTCCTGCCACAGCTCGGCGAAGCCCTCGGGCCGGTCGTTGCGCACGCGCGCCGACACGCCGGCCACCATGAAACCCGGCCGGAACGCTGTCTCGTAATCCATCCGCCGCCTCCGTTTGAGTACTCTTCGGATGTCGTCGATTGCCGCGGTCAACGCAAGTCCGGCATGATGCCGGCACGCAAGACAACGGCTGGACCCATGACCGCCACCGCCAATCCCATCTTCGGCAACATGCCGACGACCGTGTTCGAGGTGATGTCGCGCCTGGCGCGCGAGCACGGGGCCATCAATCTTGGCCAGGGCTTCCCCGACGGCACCGGCCCCCGCGACGTGCTGGAAGCGGCGGCAAACGCGGCCATCGACGGCTGGAACCAGTACCCGCCCATGCTGGGCCTGCCGGAGCTGCGCCAGGCCGTGGCCGCCCACGACCGCCGCTTCTATGGGCTGGAGGTGGACTGGCAGAGCGAGGTGATGGTGACGTCCGGCGCTACGGAAGCACTCGCCTCCGCACTCTTGGGTCTGATCACGCCGGGCGACGAGGTCGTGCTGTTCCAGCCGCTCTATGACGCCTATGTGCCCATGGTGCGCCGGGCCGGCGGTGTTCCCCGGTTCGTCACCCTGGCCCCGCCGGACTGGCGACTGACGGCCGAAGCGCTGCAGGCCGCCATTAGCCCCAAAACGCGCGTCTTCCTGTTCAACAACCCGCTGAACCCGGCCGCCAAGATGTTCTCGGCCGAAGAGCTGGCGCTGATCGCCGAGGCGGCGCGGGCCGCCGATGCCGTCGTGATCTGCGATGAGGTCTACGAGCATCTGGTGTTCGACGGGAACGCGCACATACCGCTGATCACGCTGCCCGGCATGCGCGATCGCTGCCTGAAGATCGGCTCCGCCGGCAAGACCTTCTCACTCACCGGCTGGAAGGTGGGCTATGTCACCGCCGCCCCCGCGCTGTTGGCGCCGGTGTCGAAGGCCCACCAGTTCCTGGTGTTCACCACACCGCCGAACCTGCAGAGCGCCGTCGCCTACGGCCTGGGCAAGGACGGCGCCTACTTCGCCGACCTGATCGCCGAAATGCAGGCCAAGCGCGACCGCTTCGCCGACGGCTTGGCCCGGATCGGCTTCGACGTGCTGCCCTGCGGCGGCACCTATTTCGTCAACATCGACGTCCGCAGCATCGGCTTCGCTGGCGACGATGTCGCCTTCTGCCGCCACATCACGGAAGACGCCGGCGTCGCGGCCATCCCCGTGAGTGCCTTCTATCACGAAGACGCCCTGTCAACCGTCGCCCGCTTCTGCTTCGCCAAGGCCGACACCGTGTTGGACGGCGCACTGGAGCGCCTCGCCGCGCATTTCGGCTGAGACCCGCATGCCCGGGCACATCGGCATGGTCTGCTGCTCCGCTGAAGGGGCGGCGCTCTGCTATCGTACCATCTGCACGGAGGGCGCGCGGCTGTTGGGCCCTCACGCCCATCCCGAGATCTCGATGCACACGCCGTCGCTGGCCGATTACGTCGCCTGCCTGGAGCGTGGCGACTGGCGGGACGTGGGTGAGCTGATGCTGGCGTCGGCCCACAAGCTGGCCGCGATGGGCGCCGAATTCCTGATCTGCCCCGACAACACGATCCATGGGGCGATGGCGTATGTCGAACCGCGATCCCCGCTGCCCTGGCTGCACATCGTAGACGTTGTCGCCGAAGCAGCGGTCGAAGGCGGCTTCCGCAGCCTGGCTCTTACGGGCACTCGCTGGCTGGTCGACAGCGAAATCTATCCGGAGAAGCTTACACCTCGGGGCCTTGAGGTCGTGCGCCCCACGCCGGATGAGCGTGACGAAATCAACCGCATCATTATGGATGAGCTTGTGTATGGCACCTTCAAGCCTGAAGCGGTGGCCCGCCTCCGACAAGTCATCGCCCGGCTGCAATGCGAAGGCTGCGACGCCGTTATCCTTGGCTGTACCGAAATTCCGCTGATCCTGAGTGACGACAACTCGCCGCTGCCGACCCTCGATTCCACTCGGCTGCTAGCGCTGGCAGCGTTGCGACAGGCAGTGCGAAGTTGAGATCCGGCCACCTGGATCTTGATAGACTTCCGAGTGTGGGACCCTCACTTCGCATCAGCCGGCTTCCGCTCGGCGATCACCAAAGGGCTGAAGCCGGCGACGGCGATGATCAGGAGCCCGGCCGCCGACCAAAGGTCGGGAAGATCGCCGAACACCAGCCAGCCCAGCGCCGTGGCACCTACGAGCTGGCAATAGACCAGGGGTGTCAGCACGGCGGCCCTGGCAAAGCCGAGCGCCACGATCGCGAAGAGGTTTGCCACGGCCGATGAGATGCCGGAGCCGAGCAGTAACGCCGGCGCCTCCAGCGACAGCGACGGTGCCACCCAGACCGCCAGCGGCGTAAGTGCAACTGCACCAACGCAGAGTTGCCCAGCCAGTTGCACTAGAGGCGGACCTACAGGGGCAGTCCATCGCACGGCCGTCAGGTATCCGCCGTAGAAGCAGCCAGCAGCGAGCGCCCAGATCAGTCCCGGTGCGACGGCCCCTTGCGGTTTGACAATCAGCAGAACGCCGGCGAAGCCCGCAATGACGGCGAACCATTCGATCCGGCGTACATGTTCTGCGAGCAGGGTTCTCGCCAAGACAGTCGCAACCGCGGGCCCGACGAAGAAGGCGCCGAACGTGTCGGCGAGAGGCACCAGGCTGACCGCGGTGATGATGCAGACGATCACCGCCGAAAGCAGTAGACCCCGAAGCACTTGAGCGCCCAGGAAGCGGCTCGACAAGGCCGGCACCCTTGTGAGCCACAGGGTCAGCGGCGCAATCAAGACGGCGCCGAGCACAAACCGCGCCCAAGCAAGCGTGATGCCGGAATGCGACGTCGTCTCCGCCGCAAGTTTCGCAAAGGTGTCGCCGATCGGAATGCACAGCATGCCTGCGGTCATGAGAAGTGCTGCCTTTGCGTCGTCGTTCGCGCCTTTAGTCAAAGCAGCCTCCCGCCGGTTCTCTGGAGATCAGTAGTCTCGCGGCAGCGATTCCGCGAGCGACTTGGCCCACATCGCGGCACACTGTCGGACCCGCCCGTGACGGAGAGCCTGCCCCGTGGAAACGCGAATGCAATCGCCAATGGCGCCCACCGATGGGCCGGACGCGGAGATGATCGAGGTCCTGGAAAGGGCCGGGCTGATCGAGAGTGGGCAAAGTACGTCGCTGGTGCCGCTGGCGGGTGGCGTTTCCTCCGATATCTGGAAAGTCGAGACCGGCAGTCGTGTCTTCTGCGTCAAGCGGGCGCTCCCCAAGCTCAAGGTCCGGGCCGATTGGTTCGCGCCCGTCGAGCGTAGCCGATTCGAGGTCGCGTGGTACCGGATCGCCGACGGCATAGCGCCGGGCTCGGCCCCTCGCGTCCTGTTCCATGACGACGCGGCCATGCTGTTCGCCATGGAGTTCCTCGCTCCGGTTGATCATGAGCTATGGAAGACCGCACTCAGAGCCGGACGGGCTGACCCTGCACAGGCCGCAGACGTCGGACAGCGGCTTTCCCGCATCCACGCCCGAACGGCCGGTGTGACCAACATCGTCGAGCAGTTCCCCCGAACCGACATCTTCCAGGCCATCCGCCTGGAGCCGTATCTGGAGGCCACGGCGGCCAAACACCCGGATCTCGGCGCCGAGCTTGTTGCTTTGAGCCGACGGACGGCGGCGATCCGAACCGTGATGATCCATGGCGATGTCAGCCCCAAGAACATCCTAATCGGCCCGAAGGGCCCGGTGTTCCTGGACGCGGAATGCGCGTGCATGGGCGACCCGGCCTTCGATCTGGCTTTCTGCCTCAATCACCTGCTTCTGAAATGCCTTTGGACCCCGGCGGCCCGATCCGTCTTTCTCGCCTCGTTCGACGCCATGGCGTCGGCCTATCTGGCCGGAGTCGACTGGGAAGACCGCGAGGCACTTGAGGCTCGTGTGGCCAGCCTGTTGCCGGGGCTGTTCCTGGCACGTGTCGACGGCAAATCGCCGGTTGAGTACATCACGGCGGAAGCGGACAGGGACAAGGTGCGCCGCTGCGCGCGCAGCCTCCTGGTGGCAGCGCCGTCCCGCGTCGCAGAAGTCAGAGCCGCCTGGAATGGAGAGCTGTGCGCATGAGCGGCGAGATCGTGGCCATCCGGGGCCGCCGCGTATGGGATTCGCGCGGGCGGCCGACCGTCGAAGCGGAAGTCCACCTGTCTTGTGGTGCCATGGGGCGGGCGATCGCGCCAGCCGGCGCCTCCACCGGCAGCGGAGAGGCGGTGGACAAGCGCGACGGCGGTACGGCCTTCGGCGGCTACGACGTACTGCAGGCTGTCGACGCCGTGAACGGGGACATCGCGCGCGTGCTCCGCGGCCGGGATGTGTACGACCAGGCCGGCGCCGATGCCGCCATGGCCGCGCTGGACGGCACGCCGGACAAGAGCCGGCTTGGCGGCAACGCGATGGTGGCGGCATCCATGGCAATAGCCCATGCGGCCGCCGCCAGCCGAAACCTACCCCTGTGGCGACATCTCGCCGAGGAACGGGAGTCATTCTCGATGCCGCTACCGGAGATCCAGATCTTCGGCGGCGGTGCCCACGCGGGGCGGCGCGTGGACATCCAGGACTTCATGGTGATCGCTGTCGGGGCCGAGAGCTATGAGCAATCCTTGGAGTGGACCGCCGAAGTCTACCGCGCGGCCGGCGTTCTCATGGACGACGCCGGCCTGAGGCAGGGCGTGGCGGATGAAGGTGGCTATTGGCCCGCCTTCGACGGCAATGAAGAGGCGTTGGACATGCTTGTGCGCGCCATCGAGCGGGCGGGGTTCGTCCCAGGGAACGACGTTGCCATCTCGCTGGACATCGCGGCCACGGATTTCGGCCGCAACGGGCGCTATAACTTAGCCGCCGATGGTCGGGCCGTGGACTCCGACGCGCTTTCTGAGCTGCTGCTGGGCTGGCTGCAACGATATCCCATAATCGCCATCGAGGACCCGCTGGGCGAGGACGATGCGGACGGCATGGCGAAGTTCACCGCGGCTGCCGGATCGCATGTTGAGGTCGTCGCGGACGACTTCATCTGTACGACCGCTTCGCGCATTGACGCTGCAGCCGCCATCGGTGCCTGCAACACGGCCCTGATAAAACCCAACCAGGCCGGCACGCTGACCGAGGCTAAGGGTGCGCTGGAGGCGGCCCGAACCGCCGGTTGGGAGGCTCTGGTCTCCGCCCGGTCCGGCGAGACGGAGGATGTGACCATCGTTCACCTCGCGGTCGGCTGGGGTGCGAAGCAGCTGAAAGTGGGGTCGTTTGCCCGCTCGGAACGCATGGCCAAATGGAACGAGGGCCTGCGCATCGCCGACGCCTTGGGCGCCGAAAGTGCTCCGTTGCCGGCGCGTGAGATCTTTCCCTGGGGCCGCGCCGCGCGCTGAACCGCCAACGACCCGTCACGGGCTGGCGCATCGGCCCGAACTCTGTGACGGCAGTCATAGCACCCATGGCCTCTGTCTCCGTCTATTGCCGGAAACCGCCGATGGGCAGAGGGTCGGGCGATGCGTGAGGATATGGACAAGGTGATCGTCGAGCGGCCACGCCTGAAATGGGGCGGGCGGCGGGGGTCGCGTGCCTTGCCGGACCCGGACGCGTCGCCGCGGCAGGAGGGGATGCGCCGCCGCCATATCGTCAACGGCAATCCCAAGCACCTGAACGAGAATCTGGGGCCGCTGAAACGCTATCTGGAGGGCCAGGTCGGGCGGCCATGGGACAAGGTGTGGTCGGAGATCTGCCGCAATCTGCGCCCCACCTCCACCGTGCAGCAGCATGTGCGCGACCACGTGTTCGACTTCGTCGCCCATCCGGTGGTCAACCGCCAGGGCAAGCTCTATTGGTCGTGGCGCGGGGGCGACCTGCGGCCGCTGGCCGAGGCGCCTATGCGGCTCTATGTCGACCCGCGCACCGGCATCCTGCGCCGCAACAAGCATGCACGCACCTGGCGCCAGCGCCGGCTGGACAAGGAGGCCGCCGCCGCACAGGCCCATCGCGATCGCCGCCGCATCATCGACGAGCGCACCCAGCTGCATCTGCTGGCCGACGGCGCGTGGTGGGAGGTGCGGCTGGGCCGCATCCCCTTCAACCGCCACTATCGCGAAGGGCCCAGCGGCCGTGGCCAGTGGGTCACGACGATGGGCAGCTATCGCGATGTGGTGCTGGCGCCGGGCCTCTCGACCCTGCGGCCCGACACGCTCTATGGCAAGGTCGGCGTCTACGCCGTTGCCAAGCGACAGCTCAGCCGGAAAGAGAAGAAGGCGCACGGGCTGGCGGACTGACGATCCGCAGGGAAATGGGCGCCGGGCGTGCCTATCGCCCGGCGCCTGTACATTTGGCTTAGAACGGCCCCCTCCGGAAGCCATCGAAGAAGTCGGTTTCGACGGCCACCCGCGTCCCGCAGGTGCTGACGACCTCTGCCATGATGCTGTTGTTGAAGCGCAGGAACTGATCGAGCGGGAAGATGCTGAGCGCCGTCTGTGGCGTGGCATCCTTGCTGTCGCCGCGCGTCCACGTGTCGCCCAGCAGGCTGCCGTCCAGACGGCGTCGCTTGATCGCCACGCGCACCAGTCCGCGCCCCCTGCGCTTGCGCACCAGACGGCCTTCGCCCAGGAAGATGGAGATCTCGCGAATGCCGCAGGGATGCGTTGCGGTCACGTAGATCGCACGCCGGTCGGCGCCTTGCGGGCCCGACGCGATGCCGGTGACCTTGGGCCGCTGCGGGTTCTGCTGGCAGCAGTCGACGTCCGGCAGGGTTGCCTCTGTGATGAACCCGGGATCCATCGGCTCGTGGGGAGAGAAACCGGTGGCTTCGAAGAACTCGGTGAAGATCCGGGCATTGATGAAGGCATCCCGTCCGAGTTCTTGCAGAAAGGCGCGCAGATCCGCGATCGGCTCGCCCTCGGTGAAGGGAAGAAGCTGCACGCCGCCCTGGCAGGCGACGTCGGTGCCGTTGTCGTAAACGCTGTCAGTCATGGTCTGTCCTCCTCTCTCTGAGGTGTCGGTTTGCCCGGGGCAGACCTGGCACTCCCATCGAGAGAGGCGGCTTATGCACTCCGATTCTCGGGCCTGCGTTACGCTCTACCGAGCGCGCGGCGGAAACGGATGCACGCGAAGACGATTTTTCCTCAATCGGGGACGGCAGCTCTATCGCGGTACGACCGACTGCAACGTCCTTTGCAGATGCACCGCCATCCTCAACCGGCGGCCGAAATCCTGAAACGAGATCTCATCGGCGAAGTTCATCCGCAGCACCGGCATGCCCCTTCGCCTGTCGTCCTTCTTGTAGAAGATGCGGATACTCCGAAATCCGTGGATCTCGACGTTCGAGATCGTCAACACGTCGATCAACCGCAGATCCAGCGCCTTGCGGAACGGGCGGGGTATGGACAGCGTTGCATGCGTGAGCACAAGCCTGTGGCGCTTGCGGCCCTGCGTAACCGCCATCACAACGGACAGAACGAAGATCGAAAAGAAAAACAGAAGTCCGAGATAATGAGATATTTTGGAGTAAAATGGTGAAAGTTCGATGAAATGAAAAAGCCAAACATTATCACCTATGCACAAAACAATATACACGTATCCTGCTGAAAACAAAGCCGAAGTCATGATCAGCAGGATTTTCATCTTCAAACCGGCGCCATAGGGGTACACGATTTCTGTTTGCATGCCGCGATCTCATCCGATGCGCTTCCGCTACGCCGCTCCACTGCCTAGCGGTAGTATCCGATCCGACAGGGCCGTGTGAACGCGAAAACTGCATAGATGTCAAGCCATGGATATTTCTTGGCGAGTGCCGGTGCGCGGGGCTCAGATGTCGTGACAAGGTGTCATCGACGCCCCTTTTTTCAGCGCTGAACCGGTATCATGGTGGCTCCCCTGTCGTTCCGGGCCTGACAGGAACGACCGACTTCACCCTGACCGACCGGAGTGTACCCATGTCGGATGAGTCGACCGACCGACGACAGGAACGGCAGCCCCTGCCTCGCATCCTGGTCGACGCCGATGCCTGCCCGGTGAAGGAGGAGATCTACAAGGTCGCCCTCCGGCATCAGGTGCCGGTGGCCATCGTCAGCAACAGCTATCTGCGCACGCCCGATCACCCACTGGTCCGGTGCGTCGTGGTGAGCGACAGCTTCGATGCGGCCGACGACCACATTGCTGAACAGGCCGATGGCAGGGCCGTGGTGGTGACGGCCGACATCCTGCTGGCGGACCGCTGCCTGAAAGCGGGGGCCGCCGTGATCGCACCCAACGGCAAGCCGTTCACCGAGAACTCCATCGGCGGCGCGATCGCAACCCGCGCCATCATGGCGGACCTCCGCGCCGGAGGCGACCAGATCGGCGGACCGCCGGCCTTCACCAAGGCGGACCGGTCCCGATTTCTTTCGACCTTGCATGAAGCGTTGGAGCGGCTGAAGCGCGCCTGACGCGCCCCGAACATCGGATGTCGATCGCCTGACCGTCACAAAGGCATCCACATTGACCACCCCGTGGCGACAGGCGCACAACTGGCGCCCCTTCATAGCCGCTGCTGACGACGCCGATGACCGAACAGCCGATCCTGCTGACGCCGGGCCCGCTGACCACCACCGCCGCCACCAAAGAGGCGATGCTGGTCGATTGGGGGTCATGGGATGACGACTTCCGGGCGCTGACCGCCAAGGTGCGGGCGCGCCTGCTGACCATCGCGAAGGGCAGTCGGGCCCACACCGTGATCCCCGTACAGGGCAGCGGCACCTTTGCCGTTGAAGCGGCGCTGAACACCTTCGTGCCGCGGAACGGCAAGATCCTGGTGCTGACCAACGGCGCCTATGGCGAGCGCATGGTGCGCACGGTCGAGACCATGGGCCGGGCCCATGCCTT
>JANQQD010000239.1 GCA_028285185.1 Anaerolineae bacterium
ACGACATTTATGGCGCGCTGGCCGGCGTGCCGCCGCTGGCCGCAGTGGCGCCGGACCGTAGCGTCGTGGTCGGGGGCCTGTCGAAGACGGTTGCAGCCGGCCTGCGCTTCGGGCTGATCGCCGGTCCGCCGCACTTGATCGACTGCATCGGGGCGGAGGTGCATGCCACCAACTGGCCCATGAGCCCGCTGATGGTGGAGCTGGCGTGCCGCTGGCTGGAAGACGGCACGGCAGAGCGGCGTGCTGCCTGGCAGCGGGCGGAGGTGGCGGCCCGCTGGCGCCTGGCCATCGCCGCGCTCGGCCTTTCGGCCAATCAGATGCCGGCCTGCCCCAGCCCGCATCTCTGGCTGCCCGTGCGGGGGGAACCGTCTGAAGCAACGGTGCGCGCCCGCGCGGCCGGCGTAGAGATCGTGCCCAGCGACGTCTTCGCGGTCGGACGCGACGCCGGTCGGCATGTCCGCACAAGCCTGGCCGCCGCACCCTCCCGCAGCGTGTTGAGCCGCGCCTTGGCCCGGCTTGCCAAGGCGGATATCTTCGCGCCGGGCAATGGGACGGTCGCCGCCGGGCGGGCCGATCCAGGCCCGGTTGTGTGAGCGACCGATTGTCGCTCGCATCGATCACGGCCTCGCATGGCCATACTTCGACAGAGACGTTAATCATCCAGTCAGCGACGTCTCGCAGTATCGCGGCACCCCAGGTCCAGGAAACTCTCGCGGGCCCATCTAGGTGTACGACCCAGCAGATCCCGCCTTCCAGGACATGGTCACGGACCTGGATGCCGAAACGCTGCAGCCGGAGGCTTTCCGGCGGCTGTTCCGGTACTGGCTCCATGCCAAGGCGGATATGGCCTTGCCGCCGATCGCCGCGATCGATCCGCTCAGTCTGCCGCATGACCTCTTGCACCGGATCGGCATCATCGAGCACGAGAGCAAGAGTGGCCGCCTGCGGGTGCGCCTGGCCGGAACCGGGATAAGGGACGCGACCGGTGCAGAGTGGACCGGCCGTTACACCGACACCATGCCCGCGATCGACGAGGCGGACCGGCGCTTCCAGTGGTGCCGCCAGAACGGGCGTCCCTATGTCAACACCGGGCCGTTGGTCTGGGCGAACCGGGACTATTCGACCTACAGCGTCTTGGCGTTGCCGTTCGGTACGCCGGGCGGCACGGTCGAACGCATCGTGCTGTTGTTCGAATTCGCGCAATAGCGTGTCGCATTGCCGGCAGGCCGCCGGAGCGGGGGCGCGATATGGTGCTGCGGCCGGTCGCGCCCTTGCGTCCGCGTGCAGTCAAGAAAGGCCTCCATGAAAGACCGATACGACGCGATCATCATCGGTGCCGGCATCATCGGTGCGGCGACGGCATTCGAGCTGGCAAAGGCCGGACACAGGACCCTGAACATCGACAAGCTGCCGGCTGCGGGCTATGGGCCCACCAGCCATTCCTGCGCGATCATTCGGGTCCACTATTCGACGCTGGACGGCACGACGCTGGCCTATGAAGGCTATTTCTATTGGAAGGATTGGGCCCGCTATCTCGGTGCGGCGGACGAGCTGGGCCTGGCCAAGTTCGTCGACTGCGGCTGCATGGTGATGCAGACGGAGATGAACGGGCAGCTTGCCAAGCACTGTGCCTTGGCCGACGAATTGGGGATTCCGTACGAGCGGTGGTCGCCGGAGCGGATCGTTGATCGGTTACCGATCTTCGACCTGAACAGGTTCTGGCCGCCCAAGCGCATGGACGATGCAGCTTTCGGCCAGCCGACCGGCGGGGGCGTGACCGGCGCGGTGTACTTCCCCACTGCCGGCTACATCAGCGACCCGCAACTGGCCACCCATAACCTTCAGCGTGCGGCCGAGGCGCATGGCGGGGAGTTCCTGTTCCGCCGCTCGGTTACCGACATCCTGAAGGCCGACGGCCGCGTCGTCGGGGTGCGGCTTGACGATGGTCGGGAGATTGCAGCTCCGGTTGTCGTGAATGTGGCCGGCCCCCATTCCGCCATCGTCAACCGCATGGCCGGTGCCGACGGCGATATGCGCATCGGCACCCGCGCGCTCAGGCAAGAGGTGGTGCATGTGCCGTCGCCCCAGGGCTTCGACTTCGAGTCCCAGGGCCTGGTGATCTCAGACAGCGACATCGCCTGCTACAGCCGGCCGGAAACCGGCAATCACATCCTGGTCGGCAGCGAAGATCCGGAATGCGATCCGCGCGAATGGGTCGACCCGGACGATTACGTGACCGACTTCACCGAGCAATGGACCCATCAAGCCCACCGCTACGGCCAGCGCGTGCCCGATCTCGGGATTCCCAACCGCATGCGCGGGGTCGTCTCGCTCTACGACGTCAGTGACGACTGGATTCCGATCTACGACAAGTCTTGCGTTCCGGGCTTCTATATGGCCATCGGCACCTCGGGCAATCAGTTCAAGAACGCACCCGTCGCCGGCAAGATGATGGCGGCACTGATCGACCATTGCGAAGGCGGACGCGACCACGACACGGACCCGTTGCGGTTCCAGCTCGAGCATATCGGCCGCGAGGTCGATGTCGGGTTCTATTCCCGCCGTCGCGAGGTCAATCCGGAGAGCAGTTTCTCTGTGCTAGGCTAGTCAGCTGACTTTCAGCAGATTCGGCGACCGGAAGTTCTGTTTGAAAGATCAGAACCTTGGCAGATGTGACCCTTAATCGCGCTCATCTGTCATCCGGGAGATAGCGACTGTAACACTTCGACGGCTATGCATTGGGCGTCATTGCTGCACTGCAACCCAATTTCTTGGAGGCGCTACGATGACCGTTGCCACCCTGAATCCGTTCTTTGGTGCAAGCCCCTATCTGCCGCCTTTCCTGCGCAAGGGGCCGGTTGAGTTGCCGATCATTGAAGCCGCGAAATGGCGCAACGCAGCCGTCGATCGGTACTTCTACGACGTCGGATCCTTGACCGACGCCGAACGTGACATGCTCACACGCCAATCCAATATCGAGGGCTCCATCCTTGTTGTCTCTCCCAGCGGCGTGCGCGGCGAAATGGGCATCGTCAAGCACGATGACCACGACAGCCTGCGTGCCGCGCCCGGCGAGTCGCTGCGCCGCTTCTCCATCGCCGGTGTGGGAAGCTCCGACTTCGGTGCGGCGGCGTTGGCGCGCAACATCGCCGACCACTACAAGGAGCCGGTCGGGGCAATCGTGGCCGGATATGGTCTGACCGACGTCATCGGCGAGAGCTTCGGTGGCTGGTTCGTTCTCGGCCTGAGCAATCGGTTCTTGAAGTTCACCAGTGACTGGCGGGCCGGCAACCGGGCCATGCTGATGCGGTTCGCCAACGGTGGCGAGGCGGAAGAGGCCTCGTCTGTGGCCACTGGGATGCCCGTCACCGGCAGCCCGGACTCCGATACACTGATCAAGCTGCTGCTCGATGAAGACCGCGAGATCAAATCGGTCCTGGGACATAGCAAGGGCTGTCTCAGCATCGCGTTTGCACTTGATGCGCTGGATCGGAGCGATGCCGACCCGGCCATCAAGGCCAAGGCGAAGCAGATGCGGATTGTCACGGTTGGAGCGGTGGTCGAAATGCCTGGCGGCTATGACAACACCACTCAGTTCCTGGGCCAGATCGACTGGCTTGGCCTGGTCAACTCGCGCCGCGGCGTGAAGCGCGAACTGGTGATGGGCGCTGGCCATCATCTCAATAGCAATGAGCCGAACCATCTCAGCATCGCCAAGGTTCTGGTACGCGCTGACGTTCTCGCCGCGGCCTAAAAGGGGAACCGGCCATCTCTCTTCGTAGCGCAGAACGTCGCATCACGAATGGGGATGCGGCGTTCTGCGCGCCCGGCTAGTTGACCCTGTAGACCCGCCCGGTCTGCGCGCCCTCCACGCTCTTGGCATAGGCCAGCGCGGCGCGGGCGGCCGGTACAGGCTCGAAGCCGCGGAAAAAGGGGCCGAACTGCTCCATCGCTTCGGTGATCACGCCGGGGCTGACGACATTGATGCGCAGCCCCCGCGGCATCTCGATCGCGGCGGCCATGACGAAGGCGTTGACCGCACCGTTGACCATGGAGGCGGACGTCCCCATGCGGATCGGGTCGCTGTCCAGCACGCCGGTGGTCAGTGTGAACGACCCGCCGTCGGTGATGAAGTCGCGGCCAATGAGCACCAGGTTGACCTGGCCCATCAGCTTGTTGCTCAACCCGATCTCATAGTCGCCGGCATCCATCTCGGCGAATGGTGCGAATTTCACGTGGCCGGCGGCGGAAACGACCGCGTCGATCTTTCCGACGCTCCGGAACGCCGAGCGGATCGACTTTGCGTCGGTGATATCGAGCGTCACGTCGGCGGTGCCTCGGCCGGCGCGAATGACCTCATGGCGAGGCTCCAATTCGGCCACCACCGCGCGGCCGATCGTCCCCGTTGCGCCAACGACCAGTATTCTCATGCGATTTCCCCCGCGCTCGCCTCTCGCGGCAGCATAGCGGTGCGCGGTGCGCCTTGGGAATTGGGGCGTATCAGGGAGGCGACGGACGGAAGAGCCCGATGGCCAACCGATCACCCGTCTGGCACAAACTTCAAAGCTGCCGTTGCGATCACGGAGCCTATGCCATGCATCGACGACGTTTGCTGGGGTCGCTGGCCGCGGGCGCAGCGGCGACCGGCTTCGGCCTGCCGTCCGGTTCGAGGGCTTTCGATATGACCGAATTCGACGGCTTCCGAATGCCCGAGGAAGCGGATCCGCATGAGCGCACCTTCATGCAGTGGCCCGTCAATCTCGCGGTTTACGAAGAGCGGCAGTTTCTGAACGATACACAGTGGGTGATTGCGGAAATCGCCAATACGATCGTCGAATTCGAGCCGGTCGTCATGCTGATGGCGTCGGAGCACGAAGCCGCAGCGCGCAGGAAGCTGAGCCAGACGGTCGAGATCTGGCCGGTGCCGACCGATGATCTTTGGGCGCGCGATTCCGGACCGATCTTCGTGAAGAGCGATGCCGGCGCGCTGGCGATCGTCAATGTGAACTTCAACGGCTGGGGCAACCGGGTGCCGCACGGCCGCGATGCACTTGTCTCCGCCGAAGTGGCGCGGCGCATGGGGCTGCCCTTGCTGGACAGCGGCGTGGTGGGCGAAGGCGGCGGGGTGGAGACGGACGGCCAGGGCACCCTGATGGCCCATGAAAGCAGCTGGGTGAACACCAACCGCAGCCCGCTTTCCCGCGACGTGATCGAAGAGCGGCTGCTGACGGCACTCGGCGCGGAGAAGATGATCTGGGCCCCCGGCCTGAAGGGATTGGACGTAACCGATGCCCATATCGACGGCCTGGCGCGTTTCGCGGCACCCGGGACGGTGCTGATCCAGTTGCCGGAGCGGATCTGGCCCGGCGACCCATGGTCGGCCTCGGCCTATGAGACCTATGAGATTCTGGCGTCGTCAACCGACGCGCGAGGGAGGCGGCTGGACCTTGTGGTCGTGCCCGAGCCGGACGAGGGAGCGCCATCGGCCTACGCGAACTACTACGTCTTCAATGGCGGTGTTCTTGTTTCTGCCCTCGGCGATCCTGAGACGGACGCGGAGGCGGCGGAGATCCTGGGCCGGCTCTACCCAGGCCGTGAAGTCATCATGCTCAATACCGATGTCTTGGGAGAGCTGGGGGGCGGCATCCATTGTGCCACGCAGCAGCAACCGGCTACGTGACGCCTTCGAAGCAAGACATGGACTGGCGCGCTGGGCAGAGGGGGCGTTACACAGTGGACTTCTGAGGCGGATGGCCGCCGGCGATCCTATAGTGCCGGCGGCCGCTCGCCTTAGACCGGAAAACAAGGAATGGAGTCACTCTCACCCAAAGTTCGCATCAGGCCCGTTGGACGAATTCCTCCTCACTGCGGCATTCCGACTTGAGACGGTCAAGCCAAGCTCGGCTCTTTATCTTGGCCATGCGCAGTCGGTTTTTCAGGGTCGTCTTGCAGACGACGCCTTCGAACGTGATATCGGCCAGCAGCCCGCTTCGCACAGCTTCGACGAATGCCGCATCAAGCCGGCGCCTGCCGAGGTGGTGCGGCACATGCAGGTGACCAAACATGCGCAGGAAAGTTGCGGGATCAAGCATCCCCTTGCGAAGCGGACTGACATCGAACAAGACGACGTCCATCCGGTCGACTGCATCGAAATGATAGCCGGCAAAGCTGTTCGGGCCGACATACTCGAAGAAGCAAGTCACCTCTTGGTACTTCTCTGAAACGAAGATCCTTGACAGAGACTCTTCGTATTTTTCTTTGATCAGCTGTCGTGCCGGTGCCAACAAGTTTCCGTCGTGGAGCATGAGTTTGCGTGTGCCGAAACGATCGAAACCCGCTTTGGGTCTCCATTCGGCGCGAATATTGGATCCGTCTAACTTGTCGAACACGTCGTATTCGAGACCGAAATCGATGTCATGGGGTATCTTCGGATATGATTTCATTCTCTTGATCCTCAAGGCATGCAGCAGCGCGCGCGGCTGAGGTGCATTGGCTCAGCGGGCTGCGAAACTGCTGGTATGTTTGATGGGACTAGGTCCACGCCGGACGGGACGCCCGGCGTGGCACGCGGGCGTCGACCAATCAGTCCGACGCAGACGCAGGAGGATCAGACAATCATGATGCCGTGTGGCTATCACTTTTGGTTGAGTTGGTCAACCGTTGTTGTCCGCTAAAGCTAGGAACGCTGCGCAGAATTGTCTTTCCCGGCGTTCAATGCGGGAAAGGACTACAGTCTGCGATGCGGCCCACGGCAAGCCGGCGTCAAAGGACGAAGCTGTCCGCACTCAACAGGTGTTGGGGCCCTGGGGCATGTATGTGCCGGTACGGACGATGTCGGGCATTCATCGGCGCAGTCCGCGTGAGGAAGAGGGCCAGCTCAGCCAGCTCGTCCAGTTCGGTCAGCGGCCCCAATGTGCGGGCATGATGGCTGGCTTCTGATGTGTCGGTGGCAGTCATGATATCGCGCCTAACTGATGCCGGAACCTGTCTCAGGCTCATTCTGTTTTGAGTCTGAACGACGGCAGCTTTGGTTTCAGTGACGGCGCGCACTTTATGAGAGCGCAGGCGCGGATCGGCCAATTTCAGCCGCGCCGGGCCAGCGGCTCCTCTCGGCGCAGGGCTTCAAGTTCCTGCTGCAGCACCTCGCACTGGTGCTTCAGCTTCTCGAATTCCGGAATGACGTGCCGTTCGACCGCTTCGGGCAGTCTGATGGCGCCGTTGATCTCCTTGCCGATCTGCTGAAGCATCATCTGTGTCAGCCTGATCTCTTCGTTCAGGCTTTCGGCGTTGGCGCGGTAGCTCTCGGCATCATGGCGCAGTGCCGCGGCCTGACCCTTCTCGCCCAGGATGCCGGCCAGGGCTGCGAACATCCTGGCCGGCTCCTCGCCCGTCTTCAGGCGATAGTTGCCGATCTCTTCGATGATCCGGGCGACGGAATTCAGGATATCCCGTGTCAGGACCTGGCTGCTGACCTCCACGCCAGTGTCGCCGTGGCTTTCTTCCAGCTCTGCTGACGCGGTTCGGGGCGCCGGTGGGCCTACGACCGGGTCCGGATCGTCCGCCTGGTGTTCGCTGCCGACGTCGGCACGGTGTTCGCCATGGTCTGCCGGTGCCTCGCTGGTCGGTTGGGGGCCGTGCCAGGCGGCTTCGCCCCAATGGGGCGGGATCGGCCACATCAGGCTTTCGTCCGCCGCCTCCTCGGGCATCGGCGCTCGAGGGGTCACACTGACCTCCCGCGGAGGGTCGGGCGCCTGAGCCTCTTCGTCTCCGCGCTTTCCCGTCTGCGCATTGCCGTTGGCTGCCGATTGGTGGGCCGCGGTAGGCGGTGCCTCGTCAGCCGGCATCTCGGCATCGATCGAGGAAAAGACCTGCGATGCAACGAAAGCCGCCTGCATCCGTGCCACACGGACCCGACGGTCGATCTCGTCCAGGTGCTCCCATTGCGAGTCATCGTAGGTGGGGGCGTCCCGTGGCTCTCCCCCTTCGGCGTCCTCGGTGGCCTCAGGCGGCGCGCCGTCTCCAGCCGTCGTGTCGGCTTGATACTGATCCCATGTCTCGCGGGGAGGCGGCTCGGTGATCAGCGGCTCAGACGCAGCCTCGTCTTCCGGCGCGTCGTGCCATTCCGGCTCGACCCAACCGGGATCTGCGCGCTCGCCGCTCGCGTCCAGAGGATCGGCTTTCGGCCCGGCAAGTGCCAGCTTGCGAGCCGGGTCGTCGCCGGCACCATCATCCGCCGCCGGTCGACGCAACGCTTGATATCCGAGAACGAGGGCGCCCCCCGACAGCACACCGACCACGCCGAAAATCGCAGCCCAGTGCCAGGATGACTGTGGTTGCGGGCTCTCGACGACCTCAGCGCTCTCAGCCGGTTCGACCGGCTCGATCTGCTCGACTTCCGGCGCTGGAGGGCTTGGGGTCGCCGCATCCTCGCGAATCGCCTCGAGTGTCTGCTGCACCTCTTGCAGGCCCGCGCCCAGCCCGTCGACCACATCGGTGGCTCCGAGGAAAGCCGCAGACGCGCCGTCGTCCAGCAGCGCGACACCCGACGGCTGGTCGGTTGCGGATGGCGCCGCATCGCCGGCCGCCATCTCTTGGCGGACCGACCAGGCCGTCTGAACAAGGGCCTGCATACCTTCCGAAAGGCCCCGGACATCGGCGACGAGGTCGCGGTGAGCGTCGCGAGTCTGGATCAGCCGCTGGTAATATGCGGTGGCCGCGATAACGATATGGGCGGCCCTCTGGAAGGCGAAGGGGCTGTCGACCACGATCGGGACAACGACCTCTGTCAGAACCAGAGGTTCGGCCACGACCTGCATCTCCACCGGCTGGTCGCGGCGGGTGACATCGCCCAGCGCCATGGCCGCATTCGCATCGTCCGGCGGCAGGGTGCGGAGCAGCACCGATTCCAATGTGCCGGCGGCGTCTGGCGGCAAATTCAGTGCCTGCATGTCGGCAAACCAAGTGACAAGATTCTCTGCGAACTGCTCGTCCACGGGAACGAGGAACAACCGGCCATCGTCGCTGTCCCGGCGAAGCTGGCGGTCTTCCGCTTCACCCTCAACCGGCAGGTCGTAGACGCAGAAAGCGCGGGCGAGCGTCTGATCCGGGTTCCGGCGCTCGTTCACCGGCTCGGCATCCGTCACCCAGTCCGGCGAAACGGTCAGGCACCATGCCGTGGCTGCCGTGGCCGATCCGGCGATCCATCCATCGAGCCGGTTGAGGTGGATTGTGACAGCCTCGGGTTGCGCATAGGCTGGGGGGGCTCCCGCCGCGCCTGCAACAATGATGCTTGCGATCAGTGCCGCACACGCCGGTAATGCGCGTGCCGATCGCCTTGAAGCCGCGTGCCGATGCCTGAGCATGGCGTCTTTCGCCTCCGCGCCTTGCCTGGCCAAGATTGTCATACGCCCCTACGTTTGGTGGCCATAGTCTAAAATGTACGCAAAATGCTGAGAATTCCCAAGCGCGCTCTCTTGCGGCTGCCGTGCCCCGCCTCCGCCGGGAACTGCCGTGCTCATGCTATGGGTCGCGGGTGGGTGCGATTGAGTCGCAGGGGTCCGGTCCGCTCCCCTCGTTAACCAAAGTTAACGCGCAAGCGAGCATGTCTGCGCGCGACATGCAAGCAGGCAATCCGACGACGGCTCAACCGGACTCCTGGCGCTTCGCTTGGCGGGAATCGAATGCCTCGCGAGCGGGCTGGCGTTTCAAATCTCCGTGATCGGCATTTGCTCCCGTCCGATCTGCCTTCGCAGCCATGCTGGCGGAATCCCTTGGTTTGGTTCGCCGTTGCGGCCTTGCGACGACGCTGCGCGCGGCCACGGGACGAACTATCGGTACGGCGGCGCGGTAACTGTGTCCCGGTGGAAGGGGTCCAAACGATGCGCGTGATAGTATGGTTGCGAAGGAAGTGTGCTGCTTCGCGCGACCGACCGTTGCAGATCCGCCAAGCCCGCAGCGAGGGGAGAAGCAAATGTCCACCAGACACCCCAACGCCATCGTCAGCACG
This sequence comes from Anaerolineae bacterium, assembly GCA_028285185.1. Taxonomy (GTDB): domain Bacteria; phylum Pseudomonadota; class Alphaproteobacteria; order DSM-16000; family Inquilinaceae; genus JACKIG01. The sequence continues at coordinate 10,007 of JANQQD010000239.1, forward strand.
ACTACGGACGACCTTCCCGTTGTCCGGACCATCGGCACGGCAGACCTGAAGGATGCCCTGGTTGCCGGCTTTGCCGATTTCCGGGCCGTGCCGACGCACCTGTTCTTCCTGCTGGTCATCTATCCCGTGATCGGCCTTATCGCCGGACGGGTCATGGCGGGATACGACATGCTGCCGCTTGTCTGGCCGCTGTTGGCCGGGTTCACCCTGATCGGCCCGGTCGTTGCGACGGGAATGTACGAACTGAGCCGGCGGCGGGAACGGGGCGAGGCCGTTGCCCGCGGGGACATGTTCAAAGTCTTCGGGTCCCCGGCCATCAAGGCGGTCGGTGTGCTCGGCGCCGTGCTGATGGTGTTCTATCTCATCTGGATGGGCGTGGCACAGGCCATCTACAACGGATACTTCGGCGGGACCGCGCCGGACTCCATGGGCGGGTTCATAGAGCAGATCTTTGCCACATCGGCCGGATGGATGACGATCATCGTGGGCACGGTGGTCGGGTTCTTCTTTGCCGGCCTGGCACTGGCGATCAGCGTGGTCTCGTTCCCGCTTTTGCTCGACCGGGATGTCGATGTCGTCACCGCGGTACGGACCTCGGTGACGGCGGTGCTCGCCAATCCCGTGACGATGGCGACCTGGGGGTTCATCGTCGCGATGGCGCTGCTGCTGGGATCGCTGCCGCTGTTCGTCGGGCTGGCCGTCGTGCTGCCGGTGCTGGGCCACGCGACCTGGCATCTCTACCGAAAGCTGGTGGAGCGCTGAGGGGTTTGTGATCTCGCCGAGGTCGGGAGGCAGCTCGTGCTGGCCGTCTTCAGGCGGTGTGAAAGGCTGGTGCCGGCGGCAGGACTTGAACCCGCAACCTACCGCTTACAAGGCGGTTGCTCTACCAGTTGAGCTACGCCGGCACGGCGCGGGCGGGATTATCCCGACCCGCGGGCCGTTCGTAAAGTGCGGTCACCGCATAGCGTGCCAGTGTTGGCGTACCAGCACGATGGTGATCGCCACACCAATCAGACTGATGGCCATGGCGCCCACAGGCACGCCGATCATCAGATTGATCGTCAGCGCGGCTACAGCACAGATGATCAGCAGATAGAGGCCAACGCGCAGTCTGGCGAACAGCAGCGTTGCGCACACGGCCTGCGCGACGGCGGTCCCCATCAGCGCAGGCAGCGCCCATTGCAGGTCGCCCTGCCAGCGTGGATCCCTGTGGCTCACCAGATCCTCGATCTGCATGCCGAGGCGATAGGTGACCCACAGGCTGCCCAGGAAAACGAGCCCGAGCCAGATCTTCAGCGGCATGCCGAGATCCGGGCGGTCAGATGCAAGAGCCGTCATCGAATTGGTCTCCGGTGCATCGGGGCGGATCAGATCTGGGACAGCGGCGGGCCGTACCCGGCCGCTTGGTTGGACAGGCCGGTGTGGCAATCGCCGTGGCTGCTGACCACCATCAGGCGGATGTGCGGCGCGCCGTGGATATCGAACAGGCCGCCGTAGTCCGATACGGCGACGGCCCCTTCCATCGTCTGGTTCTGACCGACGCCGAGGGCGCCGAGCGGTACCGTGGCCAGCAGCGCGTGTGAGGTGCCGCTGCCCCACTTGATCCACAGCTGGATTTCCTGCTGTCCGCCGGTGGGCGTGAAGGCGCCGGGGCCGAGATTGGTGACCGTCCCGCGGATGATCACCGCCGGCACATGGCCGTGATAGGGGATGTAGGTCGTGCCGTTGTCGAAGCGGATCTGCAGCGGCGTGGGGTCGGCACACACGCTAAGCGTGTGGCCCGGGTTCGGCGCCCGCTCGATCACCGGACCGATCGGTCGCAGCGGGCCGGTATCAAATGCAGGACCGATTTCGAAGAGCCGGCCGTTGTCGGCCTGGACCGGCGTGCCGATGGCTGCAACAACGGCCACGGCAGCAATTGTCGCGCGGATGAGACGGCTGGTCATGATCGAAGCCTCCTTGTCCGTCGGGCGGACCATGCCGGCAGTCGACACGGCCTCGCGCGGTGGCGGGGACCTTGGCTTCAATCCGGTCAGATTTCAGTGACGCCTGTCACCGGCCGCGCGGCGGCTCGGGCCGTTGCCTGCGGTCCGATGCTGCGCGGAACTGGAGCCCCTGATGCACACGCTCTATCACGCCTCGATCTACGACCGCGCCCGACCGACGCCTAGCTATTGGGAGGCCACGGCGCCGGCCGCCGCACCGCGGGCACCGGCAGTTGATGGCGACGTCACCGCGCCCGTAGCGGTGATCGGCGGTGGATTGACGGGGCTTTCCTGCGCGCTGCATCTGGCGCGCGATCACGGGATAGAGCCGCGCGTGCTGGAGGCAGGGCCGATCGGCTGGGGCGCATCGTCCCGCGCCGGCGGCTTCGTCTGCTTTGGCGCCACCAAGCTGAGCTTCGCGCAGAGCCTGGCCCGCCATGGGGAGGATGGCACGCGGGCCCTGTGGCGGGCTCAAGCCGAGGCCATAGAGCTGGTCGAGGCGCTGGCCGCGGATGAGGCGATCGACTATGGCCGCCAGGGTGACGGGCAGTTCGAACTGGCGCACAAGCCGTCCCGATTCAGGGAACTGGCGGAGGAGCGTGAGGCGCTTGCCCGCTATGCCGGTGTCGCGTCGGAGCTCCTGAGCCCGGAGGCGTTTGCCGAGCGGGGGCATGGGGGCGGCGAAAACCATGGTGCGCTGCACGTGAAGGCGGGCTTCGGTCTCCACCCGTTGCGCTGGACATGGGGGCTGGCCGAAGCGGCGCTGCGCCGCGGCGCCAAGCTGCATGGCCAGAGCCCGGTTGTGGCGTGGCGGCGCGAGGGCGCGCGTCACCGGCTGGTCACGCCGACTGGGGTGGTATTGGCCGAGCGGGTCGTCGTCGCCACCAATGGCTACACGGCCGACGGCTTGCTGGCGGATCTGGACGGCCGCCCCATGCCGGTGATCTCGAACATCATCGTCACCCGTCCCCTGACTGACGAAGAGCGGACAGCCGTGCCTTGGCATACGGAGACGCCGATCGCCAACACGCGGATCCGGCTGTTCTACTATCGCCTGCTGCCGGACAACCGTCTCCTGTTCGGCGCCAGAGGTGACACGACCGGCCAACCGGAACACGGCCAGAAAGTCGCCCGGTGGATGCACCGCCGGATGGGGGAGCTTTTCCCGCCCCTGCGCGGGATCGCGATCGACTTCACCTGGCGCGGCCTCGTCTGCCTGCTGCCGAAGCTCAGTCCGGCCGTCGGACGCAGCGCGGACGACCCATCGGTGTTCTACGGCCTCGGCTATCACGGCAACGGCATGGCGATGGCGCCGTGGACTGGGCGGCTTTTGGCGCGCCTCGTGGTCGGCGAGAGCACAGAAGTCGACCTCGTCCCGGCCGCGCTGCGCGGCGCCGGCCCGGCGGTTCTCTTGCCGTCCCGCCGCCTCTGGTGGCTGCGCCTGGCGCTCGCCTGGTACGGAGTGCGGGATCGTCTCTAGGGGCGGCCCGCCAGCTCGTACAGCGCGACTGCCGCGGCGTTGGAGACGTTGAGGCTCGCGATCGGGCCGCTTGTCGGCAGACGCACAAGCGTGTCGCAGTGCTCGGCCGTCAGCCGACGCAGACCAGCCCCCTCTGCGCCTAGAACGATTGCCACCCTTGGCGGTGCCTCCAGCGCGCCTAGCAGGGTCTCTCCCCGCTCATCGAGGCCGACGCGGTGAACTCCGAAATCCCCAAGCGACGCCAGAGCCTGCGCCAGATTGGTGACCCTTACCAGCGGCACATGCTCCAGCGCGCCCGAGGCGCTCTTGACCAGTGCGCCGGTGACCGGCGGTGAATGGCGGTCGGGGACGACCACGCCGATCGCGCCGAAAGCGGCGGCGGAACGCAGCACGGCGCCGACATTGTGCGGGTCGGTGACGCGGTCCAGCACCAGGATCACCGCGCGGTCCCGGACGGTCGCGGCACGGCCCAGATCGTCGAGATCGACGGGCGGCAGCGCCTCTGCCTCCAGCGCCGCCCCCTGATGGACGGCGCCAGGCGGCAGCTGCTTGTCGATCACGCCCCGGTCGACGACCTCGACCGCGGGCCGATCCAGTCCGGTCTGCCGCTCCTGGTCCAAGGCCGGTTCCAGCTCGACGCGGACCTGGGCGGTGACCAGCAGGCGACGGCACTTGCGATTAGGGTTCAGCCAGGCTTCGCGCACGGCGTGCAGGCCGTAGACCCAGCGGTCCACTGCACGAGTGCTGGGCGGCGGCGTGTTCCGGCCCGGGCGCGGCTTTCCCGGGGGGCTGCCGTGTTTGGCCTTTCGGGGCCGCTGGCGAGGTCCCATATCTGGCGGTGTGCGGTGTTTGTCCGGCATGGCGATCGGCGGCAGGGCTCCGGCTTTGCGGTTGACATGCGTCTTTGGATTACCATAGTGCCGCACTCTGTCTCGCATGCGTTTGTGCGGTTGTCCGCGCTCAGGTGGGCGAGGCGGTCACCGGAGGGGTGGCCGAGTGGTTAAAGGCAGCAGACTGTAAATCTGCCCGCGTATGCGTACGGTGGTTCGAATCCATCCCCCTCCACCAATTCCCTGGTTCGGCCGGGGACTGGCGTGGTTACCGTCGCCAGGTCGGTTGCGGGTGTAGCTCAATGGTAGAGCAGCAGCCTTCCAAGCTGAATACGAGGGTTCGATTCCCTTCACCCGCTCCAACACTGGGCGGCCGCATTTGAGGGCCTTTGGGACCCCGATCCTTATCCCCTGACGATCTTGCGCGCTGACAAGGAACGCGATCATGGCGAAGGCGAAGTTTGAGCGGACGAAGCCGCACTGCAACATCGGGACGATTGGTCACGTCGATCACGGCAAGACGTCGTTGACGGCGGCGATCAC
>JANQQD010000282.1 GCA_028285185.1 Anaerolineae bacterium
CGAACAGCCGGGTCCGCTCCTCCGCGCCCCCTTCCACGCAGCGATCGGCCATGGCTTCGACCAGCGGGCGGAACGGATGAAGCGGCGCACCGGATCCATAGGGTGTTTCGGCGCCACTGTCGCCCAGGGGCACGCATTCCCCGGTGATAACCTCCAGTCCCTGCCGGCGCGCCAGGGTACCGGTTTCCAGTGCCAGGCGGGTCTTCCCCACCCCGCTTTCCCCGGACACCAGAACAAGAGCGCCTTCACCGGCTTTCGCCCGGGCCAGATGGCCGTCCATCGCCGTCAGCAGGTCGTGCCGGCCGACGAAGGAGGATCGGTAGAGATAGGGGTTGGCGGCAGGCGCGCGCGCTGACCAGTCGGGGGAGTGTGCGCCGAAATCGGCAAGGGCGTTGGCCAGCGTCTCGGCATAGCCCAGACGGTCCGCCTGGTCCTTCGCCAGCAGCGAGACCACCAGGCGATCCAGCGCCGGAGGGACATCTGCGACAAGGGTCGACGGGGCTACGGGTGCCCGTTCCAGATGGCCGTGGATCGTCTGGCTGGGGGTGCCGGAAAACGGCGCCTGACCGGTGATGAACTGATAGAGGATGCAGCCGAGCGAATAGAGGTCGCTGCGCGCGTCGAGTGCGTCGCCGCGAATCTGCTCGGGCGACATGTAGGAGGGCGACCCGCCGACCTTCTGTGATGCGAGAATCTGCTCCCGCCCGGTTGCGCCGCCGGCCTCCTCCGCCAGGCCGAAATCCACCAGGACGGGTTCACCCGACTGGCGGATGAAGATATTGCCGGGCTTCAGGTCGCGGTGAACCACGCCCTCGCCATGCAGGAACGAGAGGGTCTCGCAGACCCCTCGCAGCAGCGACAGTCCCTCTAGAAGGTGTCCACCGGCCGCCACCGCGCCGGGATAGAGGGCAGGCAACGGCTCGCCGGCCACGGAAATCCCTTCGGGCGCCGATGCGTCGCCGGATGAGGACTCCACAAACACTGTTGCAGAGCGGTCCTCATCCAGCTGGCTTAGACGCGTTGCCTCTGTGGCCTCCGTCGTCTCGTCGTCGTCATGCTGGCGCGTGGCGGAGGCCGTGCTGTCGGCGCCGTCGCTCCAAAGCCGATCGAAGACGTCCTTGAGGGTCGTCCCCTCCAGACGCTCCATCGCGTACCAGGGCAGACCATCGGCCGCACCATGATCAAGGATCCGCACCACGCCCGGGTGGTCAAGACGCGCCAGAGCCCGGATTTCCCGTCGGATCTGAAGGAAGCGCGATGCCTCGTGCTCGTAGACTGTCTTGATCGCCGCCGTGGCGCCCGTCTCGGCATGGGTGCCCGCGTAGACGATGCCCATGGCGCCCTGACCAAGGACGCCGGTAATGTGATACGGACCGATGGCATCGGGCGCGGTGCCGGTCATACGCGATGGCTAATCCGTTGCGAGATAGTGGATGGGCTCCCAGAGGGCCCACTGCGGATTATCCTTAATAGTCGGATTCATCGCGTTTTTCACGGCCGTTTGCTGGGCCAGCCAGGTAACCGCATCCTGAGCCGACGGTAGTGACGACGGCGTCGCCCAGACATGGAAGTATCGGCGCAACAACCCAGTTTGTGCATAAGACCCCTGCACGAAGGTAAAACCGTACTCTTTCGCCATCTGGCTGTTCGGATTCTCGATGGTGTCGATCATGAATGTCTCGAATTGCGACAGTGCTTCAGAATCGACGACCACGTCGAAGGTGGTGTGCAGGTAATACTTTGTCCTGGTCGGCAACTCGAAATTCGGGTTGGTGGATTGCGGATTGTATTGCAATGCACCTACAAAATCCTGAACCTCCCGCAACACCATGCCGTCGAGCTGACGATAGATCTGGTCGTCGTCGAAATACTCCATGATATAGGGCAGCGAATTGTAGTCGCGCACCCGCCAGATATGCAGGTACTGTTGCACATCCGGCGTATGGCCTTCGCTCGACGGATCCTGCCCCGGTTTGCGGGTCGCGGAAAGGAACAGTTTCCATCCAGGCCAAGGTTTCTCTTCAAAGATCGGCAGCAATTCACGCATGTACTGGGCGAACATCTGGTTCAGCTGCGCATTGCTGGGCAGATTGATCGTGACCTGTAGGTAACGCAGGGGGAGCGAAGCCATGGCTGGTTCTCCTGGGTGACTCCGTGGGCATCGATGTGCGGAGACTGACAGGTACCTTGTTTAGAAAACGTTGACCCAAAACCTCAGCCAGGCGTGTGGACGCAGTTCGCCGGCCGCATCCTGAAGTATCCGAGAATAGTGTCGGCTGGTGGAGTCGCTCAGCCCAGACCGATGCGGGCTGCAATGCCTCGTGCGGATCGGCGGGCGGCGGCGATCACCGGGCCTTCGTCTATCGTCAGGACGCGCCCGCCCGAGACGACGCGTCTGCCGGCGACCAGCACGGTATCGATCGACGCGCGGCGACCCAGCAGGGCAACTTCGAAGGCGCGGTCGATGCCGATGTCTTCTGTGCAGTCCGGTCGATGGATCACGATATCGGCCAGCTTGCCCGGTTCGATGCTACCGAGCTGATCGGCGGCCCCGATCGTTGCGGCGGCGCCGAGCGTGCGCATCCTCAAGATCTGCTGCGGAGTTGCCGGGCGGCCGGTTGCGCCGGCGGCCAGCATCGCGAGGGTGCCGAGGTCGTCGAAGTTGAAGCAGCGAGCGATGTCGCTGGCCAGGCCCACGGCGATGCCGGCCTGCGCGGCTTCGGGCATCCTGCCTTCGACACCGCCATGGCCCATCATTCCAAGCTGGCCGTAGGGACACCAGACCAGCGCCACGCCGCAGCGCGCGAGGATGGCGATATCCTCAGGCCGCAAGACGTTCATATGGACGAACGTCACATCCGGTGCGAGGAGCCCCTGCGCATCGAGAAATGCGATCAGGGATCCGCCAAGGGCCGCCTCCGCTTGCCGATAGGCGTGAGGCTCATAGCCGAGATGTTGCTGGAACTGGACGCCGTTGTGCCGTGCAAGATCCAGCGCCGCGCGGTGGAGGTCCGGCGACGCCGTATCCTCGCCATAGAGGCCAACGTAGCCCCGCACCAGCGCGTTCGGCGCCGCATTGCGGTGAAGCTGCGATCCGAGGCGGGCCGTGGCAGCGTCGCGGTCCTTCGGCCATCGCTTCAGGAAGCTGTCACTGACCAGTGCCGGCAGGCGGTGCGCAAGCGCGTCCGGACGGTCGGCGACATAAGGGTCGGTCAGCCACGCCCGGATGCCGATATCCGTTGCGGCCGCTGCCGCCGCGTCCGGTTCGAACACAGTGCCGGGGTCGACGAATGCCGTGTACCCGCATTTCAGCAGGTCGACGGCGGCCAGTGCGGTGCTGGCGTACTCGTCCTCGGCCGTGATCTCCCCCTTCCAGTGACCCATGGTGAGATCGGTATCCGCCATCCGGGGCAGCACGCTGCGCGCGGTGTACTGGGTGATGTGGACATGGGCTTCGATGAATCCCGGATGGACAATCGCACCGCCGGCGTCAATCACGGTCTCGGGCCGGTAGCGTGCCGTCACGTCTGCGCGGTCGCCAACAGCGGCGATATGGCCCTGATGCACGACCACCGCCCCATCGGCGATCACAGTGTCTGCGGGGTCAAGCGTCATGACGACGGCGTTGTCGATCAAGAGATCGCAGGCCTCCGGTGCGGCCTGCCGGGGCGCTGCGGCCACTGCCTAGGGCTTCCCAAGTTCGGCGAAGGTATCCACCCTTGTTTCCAGGAACCGGTCGAAGACGCCGACGATCAGGTCGATCTCGCCCTCGGTCATCGGGGTCGACAGGCATGCGGCTGCCGCCTTGGGCAGAATTATGCCCTCCGCCGCAAAGAGCCGCGTCAGGTCGTCTAGGACAACGGCTTCCTCCGGTGTCGAGAAAGACTCTCGAAAATCGCGTGGCGGCCCGACCTTGGCATGAATGCGAAACAGGGACGCCGCTCCGGTGATGCAGAAGGGCGCCTGTCGCTGTGCGATGCGATCGGTCAGACGTTTGCGCAGGCTGTCACCGAGATGCTCCAGATGGGCGAACGCAGCTTCATCAAGTGCCTGCATGGCGGCCAGGCCGGCGACCATGGACAGCGGATTGGCGGAAAACGTGCCGCCTTGGGGAACCATCGCCCGCTTGCCCTCTGCATCGAAGACGGCCATCGCCTCGCGGCTGCCGCCGACGGCGCCGATCGGCAGGCCGCCGCCGATGATCTTGCCGATGGCGAAGAGATCCGGCTGCAGTCCGTATCGTGCGGACGCGCCCTGGTAGGACTGGCGGAAGTTCAGCACCTCGTCGCTGACGATCAGAATGCCGTTGGCGCGGGCCGCCTCTTGCAAGGCGGTGATGAAGGCGGGGTCCGGCGGGATCAGGCCGGCGCGGCTTGCCATAGGGTCGATCAGCACGCAGGCGATGGCGTCGGCCTGTTCGGCGAGGCGTCGACGCGCACCGTCCGGGTCGCCGGCCCTCAAGACCGTCACCTCGTCTAGAACGGAAGCGGGCGTGCCGGCATAGAAGGGCACGGCTTGCGGGGTGTCGGCGTCACCCCAGACAGCGGGAGACGTCGCCTGGCTCACTTCCGCCCAGTCGTAGTTGCCGTGATAGGCGCCTTCGATCTTGGCAATGCCGGGCTTGCCGGTGATCGCCCGCGCGGCCTTGATGGCGAACATCACGGCTTCGCTGCCGGTGTTGACGATCCGGATGCGCTCCAGCCCCGGAACACGCGCGCAGATCAGCTGCGCCAGGTCGATCTCCGCCTCCGTCGGGCTGGCATAGCAGGTGCCCAGCGAGAGCTGGCGCGTCACGGCCTCCACCACCGGGGCAAACGCGTGGCCATGGATCAGCGTGGTGAAGTTGTTGTTGAGGTCCAGCAGCCGCCGCCCGTCCACATCGAACAGATAGGCCCCATACCCATTCGCCGCGTAGCGCGGTATCGGATCCCGCTCCACCGTCACCCGCGTCGTGCCGTCGGGAAAGACCTCATGGGCCCGCGCGAAGGCCGCGCGCGATCGCGGGCCGATCGTCGGCAAATGGGAGCCAGCGCTGCCTTGATGGGAACGGAAAGGAACGGATGTGGACATGGCCCCCTTATCCTTGTTGCCGCTCGCTCATGGCACTCGCTGCGGTGCCGCGATGGTCGCATTCCCACCGAAACGCATGACGGTGAGCGGCGGCATATCGATCCGGTCTTCCGGATAGCAGGGGCGTCGCCGGCGATAGGCGAAGAGGCCGGGCCGATAGTTCGACAGGCCCGGCGTATCGACCACCATGCAGGGCCCGGTTCCGGCGAAGGACAGCCGGAAGTGGTATCCGGATTTGCTGACGACGATGTCGTAGTCCCTCGGGTCGACGCCATTGCTCAAGAACGCCTGCGGGTCCTGGGTGCAGCCGGGCAGGGTGGTGACGATCGCCGTGACATTGCCGGCTTCCAGAACCACCGTCTCGCCCAGGTCCGCGGGCATGCCGGCGTGGAACGGCCCCTGCTGGACGAAGCGTCCGTTGCCGCGGCGCACCACGCGCCAGTCTGCCTCCGCCGCCTGTCCACCTGCCGACAGTCGGCCGCCCACGGGCAGGCGCACCACCGAACCGATCCCGCTCGCCGTGGCGGCTGTGACCGCGTCCGGGTCCGTGACCGGAATGGCGGCGCGGAGCCTCGGCCAGTCGGTGAGCAGCGTTTGCAGGATCAGCGTCGAATCGCCGGGAGTGCCGGCCAGAACCCGGTCGCCGTGGTCGCCCAGCACCAGCGGCTCCCCGTTGCGCTCTGCCGATGCTGCCAGGCTCAGGGCATCGTTAAGCGGCGTCAGGGCTGAGCCGAAGGCATCGCGGCGGTCCCACAGCGCAGCTGCCAATTCGGTCGCGGCGGCCGCGGCTGCCGCCACGTCGCTGGCGGTAGTAACCGTCACGCACTGGCCAGCGCCGCTGGCGTCCAGATAGGCGGTCGTGTTGTAGATGGAGATGTCCAGGATGTCGGGCATGCGGGCTTCGAGGTCCCGGCACCGGGCATGGACGTCGGCCAGCGGACCGTCGGCTGTCTCCAGCCGATGGCCCAGGATCAGCGGCAGCCAGACCGCTGCCGTGACGGGCCGCGGGCGTCCGGCGACGCGCGAGAGCAGCATGCGCGCCGCTTTGGCCCCGGCATCGGCGTAGTCGGAATGCGGGTTTTCCTTACAGGCGATGCAGACATCCGCGGCGGAGAGCATTGCTGGCGTCGGATGGGCGTGCAGGTCCAAGGCTGTGGCGATGGGTTTGCCCGGTGGCAGCGCTGTTCGGATCGCCTGCAGCAAATCGCCTTCGCCGTCGTCCAGCCCTTCGATCGCCGTGGCACCATGCAGTTCCAGGAACACGCCGTCCGGCCGTGTGGACCGCACCGCCTTCACCAGTTCGTCGCGCAAGTCTCGATAGACGGCATCAATGATCGGGCCGCCCGGTGGGGCCGTCGCCGACACGGTGCCGATGACCTCGGCGCCTGCCTCAGTCAGCGCGCGCACGGCGCCACCCAGGATCGAGCCAGAGGTCAGCGCCATGGCCGTCAGATCCGTACCGCGGCTCACGGTAAGGTTGGCCCAATCCGTGGTCAGACTGCTGAAACTGTGGCCTTCGTGAAACAGGCCGCCGACCAGGATGCGAGGACCCGCGGTCATGCCGTCACATACTCGCCGCCGGTGGCGTCGATGGTGGCGCCGTTGATGAAGCCGGCGTCGCGCGAGCAGAGGAACACGACGATGCCGGCGATGTCGGCAGGCTCGCCAACCCGGCCCAGCGGAATCCGTGTTGCAGCTTCCCGGTTCTGGGCCGAACCGGGATCGCCGGTCATGCCGCTGGCCACATTGCCCGGCGCGACCGTGTTCGCGGTGATGCCGTAAGCCCCGTATTCCGCAGCCAGCGACCGTGTGAGCCCCGATAGCGCCGCCTTGGAGGCCACATAGGCCGATCCCGCAAGGCGCGGCAGCGCCCGTGCGGCGCTCGACCCGATCATGATCACGCGACCGAACCGCCGCTCCAGCATGCCCGGCAACACCGCCTGCGTGCACAGCACCGCACCGGTCAGGTTGACCGCCATGACATCCTGCCACTCGTCCTGCGTGACCTGGTGGAACGGTACGCGCTGGCCGTCCACCTTTGGCGAGATGCCTGCATTGTTGACCAGCACCGAGACGGGTCCCAGTGCCGCGGCGACATCGCCGAAGAACCGCGTGATCTGCACACCGACCCGCAGGTCGACGACGCGCGCGAGGTACCGCGCGTCCGGATACCGGATTGCCAGCCTGCGCTCGGCCGCCGTCAGCCGATCAGGATTGCTGCCGCAATAGGCGACGCGGTAGCCCGCCTGCGACAGCCGTTCGACGATCGCCAGACCGATGCCCGCAGTTCCGCCGGTCACCACGGCGACATCTTCGTCTCCGGTCATCGGTCCAGCAATCCCCCTCGATTCCGCATCCAGGCCCTGGCAGCCGGTTTTCGACCGGGCCGCCGCCCGCCCGGTCAGTTGTCGATCAGGCCGATTTCCGCCAGATCGGTGGCCATGGCCGCACGCCCCTCCTCCAGCAGCGTGCGGTAATCGCCCGAGGAGAAATAGACCGGCTCCATCCCCAGATCGCGCATGGTCTGCTGCACGGCCTCATCGTTCAGCGCCTGCGAGAACGCCTCTTCCAAGACCGCGACGATCTCCGGCGGTGTGCCCGCCGGAGCGGCCAGGCCGGCATAGCTCTCGCTGACCACGTCGACACCCTGTTCCTGCAGCGTCGGTACGTCCGGCATCTCGAACAGACGGACCGATGCGACCGAGGCCAGCATGCGCAGGGTGCCGTTGCGCACATGCGGGACCACGTTCAGCGGGTTTTCCGCCACCACGTCGACGACGCCGGAGATCACGGCCGTCACCGATTCCTGGCCCGAGCGGTAGCTGACGCGATCGAAACCGGCCCCCGTCGCCCGGCTCAGCCGCGCCATCAGCACGTCCTCCTGGGAACTGGTGGTGGCATAGGTCAGCGGTTCGGTGCGTGCGGCGTCCAAAAGCTGCTCCAGCGTTTCGAACTCCGACTCCGCGCTGACGGCGAGGCCGGAGCGGTAGCGTGCATAGCCCACGATGAAGGCGAAGCTGTCCAGAGAGTAAGGCACCTCTTGCAGATGCGGTGTCACCGCCATGGGGCTGAAGCTGGCGACGCCGATCGTGTACCCATCCGGGTCGGCATTGGCGATGAAGGTGGGGCCGACGGTACCCGACCCGCCTGTCCGGTTCTCCACCCGGATGGGCTGGCCCAGGATCTCCTCCGCAGCGTCCGCCAGCGCACGGGCGGAGAGGTCTGTGCCCCCGCCGGCGCCGTAGTTGACGATCAGCGTGATCTCCCGCTCCGGGAAGGCCTCGGCGGCTTGCGGTCCTCCCAGCGCCACGGCGGCTGCGGCGAAGCAAAAGGCGGCCGTGCCAAGCAAAGTTGTACGCCGCGGCGATGAGCGATGCGTCGATCGGTCAAATCCGGTCATGGCGACCTCCCTGTTTCTGTCTATCTCGTATATCATATATAAAATTTTCGAGCCGTCCAGGCGGTGTTTCGCCTCTGCGGGCGCGGCTATCGCCAGAGATCGAGGACGGTGGGAAGCCGCACGTCCAGCGTCGCTTCCAGGAACACATAGACCGCAATGGGCACGATGGCGGCCACCAGCCACACCACGCGGCTTCGTTCATTCAGGATGTAGGCGAAGGCGACGATGTAGAAGAATCCGGCCACGATGTAGCCGACGAAGACCAGCAGCAGAAAGCCGCCGCCGATGATCAGAAACATCTTCACGGCATGGGCGAACGCGTCGCTCAGGATCGTCACGCGCTGCGATCTGTCGGCGAACAGGGCTTCCAGGATGTGGGCCACGGTCAGGCCGAACCAGATGTAGATCAGCGCGTCTGGATAGACGCGGGCATCGATGTCGCCGGGCACGCTGCGCGGTATCTCGTGGTCGAAGACCATGGTGTAGAGCACGACCGGGATGACCCCGACGGCGATCGCAGTGGCGACTTCAAGCGTGCGGCGGCTGAACGAGATCATCGCGGGCCGTCCTGTCCGTCGGCAGGGTCAAACTGGGCTGCGCGTTTGCGCCGCTGCCACCCGATCCAGATCGCCGACGCGATCGCCGCGATCCAGAAGGCGTTGCCCAGCCAGCTGCTGAAGAAGATGCTGTAGTCGCCGCGTGAGACCTGCAGCGCCCGCCGGAAATTGTCCTCCAACAGCGGCGCCAGGATGAAGCCGATCAGGAACGTTGTCCGCGGGATCTCCACCTTGACCATCAGATAGCCGATGATGCCGAAGGCGAAGGTGAGGCCGACATCGTAGAGGCTCTGCTGGAACGAGTAGGTGCCGACGATGGCGAGCACGAACACGGTCGGAAACAAAAGGCCGGTCCGGATCCCGGCAAGCCGGGTGAAGCCGCGGATGGCGACGAGGCCGAAGCACAGCAGAACCATGTTGGCGACGATCAGGCCGATATACAGGCCGTAGACGACCTCCGGCGCCTCTTGAAAGATGAACGGGCCGGGTGTCAGGCCCTGGATCAGGAACGCGCCGATCAGGATCGCGGCCTCGATGTCGCCGGGAATGCCCAGGCCCAGAAGCGGGATCAGATTGGCGCCGCTGACGGCGTTGTTGCCGGACTCCGCGCCGGCAATGCCTTCGACCGAGCCCCTGCCGAATTTCTCCGGACGGCGCGCCATGCGCCATGCGGCGTCGTAGCCCAAGAAGGCGCCGAGCGTCGGCCCCAGGCCGGGGATGATGCCGATGATCGTCCCGAGGATCGATCCGCCGATCACCGGCCGGACCATCAGCCCGGCATCCTCCCGCGTGATCCGTGAGTCCGAAGGCTGCTTCGGCGGCGGCAGATGGGCGATGGACACGGCCCGCCGTGCCTCGATCTGGCGCAGCAGCTCGGCGATCGTCAAGATGCCGATCAACAGCGCCAGCAACGGCACGCCGCCATAGAGGTTGATCTCACCGAAGGCGAGCCTTGGCATGCCGGTGGTGGGGTCGAGCCCGACCAGTGCCAGGCTCAGGCCGGCAACGGCGGCCACCAGTCCCTTGATCAGCGATTTGCCGGATGCCGAGCCGACGATGGTCAACGCGAACACGGTGAGGGCCGCATATTCCACGGGCCCGAACTGCAGTGCGACGCGCGCCAGCTGTGCTGCGGTCAGGATCAGGACGATGTCGCTGAACGTATCGCCGATGACCGACGCGAACAGAGAGACCTTCAGCGCCTTCAGGCCCTGCCCGCGGCGTGCCAGGGCGTTGCCGTCTTCCACCGTGGCGGCGGCCGCCGACGTCCCCGGCGCCTTGATCAGGATGGCGGCGATCGACCCGCCGAAGATGCCACCCTTATAGGCGCCCATCATCATCAACAGGGCCGGCACGGGGTCCATGGCGAGCGTGAACGGGATCACCAGCGCGATCGCCATGGTCGCCGACAGCCCCGGGATCGCGCCCAGCACGACCCCGATGCAGACCCCGCCGATCAGGAAGACGATGTGGTTCAGCGCGAAGACGTTCGCCGCTGCGGCCAGCACCGGCTCCATCTCAGGGACCCGCCACGGGCTCCGGCGTCTCGGCCGGGTGCAACTTGTCCAGAAGCGTGACGGGGGGATAGGCGGCCGGATCGACCGCCACATCGATCACCGTCGGGCGCCGGTGCGCCAGCGCGCTCTCCAGCGCCGCTTCGAACGCCGGCACCGTGGCGGCCGCCATGCCGACGCAGCCGCATGCTCGGGCGATGGCCGCATGGTCGATATCCGCAATCGGGATGGCCTGGGTGTGCCGGCCGAACTTCACCAGTTCCGCGTCGCGCTGATAGCCGAGCACGCCGTTCTTCAGCACCACGCAGATGACATCCAGACCGCAGCGATGCGCGGTCTCCAATTCCGACCAGACATGAGCAAAGCCACCATCGCCGGTGATGCCGATGACAGTTGCGTCGGGCCTGGCCAGCTTCGCCCCAAGCATGAACGGCAGGCCCCAACCCAGGCCGGCCAGACCGCGTGGCGTCAGGAACCGCATGCCTGACCGGCGCGCGACGCCATAGGCCGCGAGCCAGGCCGAGGCATAGCTGGCATCGGCCACCAGAACGGCGCTGTCATCCACCAGCCGGTTGGTCGCCTCGATCACACGTTCCGGTCGGAGGCCGCGCGCAGCGTCCCCGGGAATGCAAGCCTCCAGCGACCGGGGTGCCGGGATCTCTGCAGCCAGCCGCACGGCGCGATCCGCCCAGGTTTCGGCGGCAGTCGTGCCGAGAGCGTTCACCAATGCCTGCAGCGACAGGCCGATATCGCCTACCAGCCGAAGCGCATCGTAGGTTCGGCCGACCTCGGTGCCGTCGATGTCCAGGTGAATGAACGCCGCTGCGGGATCGAACAGCGACCAGCCGTCGGTGCCGTTCTGACTGGTCCGCGTGCCCACCAGCAGCACGACATCGGCTTTGGCCACATAGTCGCGGACGGACCGGTTCATCGCTGCCCGGCCCAGAAGGAAGCCCGCCACGCCGAGCGAAAGCGGCCGCGTTTCGTCGACCGCCCCCTTGCCCATGACCGTGGTCGCCACCGGCAGCCCGAACTCGCCCTGCAGCCGGTCGAGCCAAGCATAGGCGCCCGAGGCGTGAACGCCGCCACCGGCGACCACCAGTGGCCGCCGGGCCCCGGCGATCAGGCGCGCGGCCTCAGCGATCAGGCTTGGATCGGCGACGCTGCGGTCGAGCGGGAAGGCGGTCCGCGGGAACACCCGGCGCGGCGGCGGCGGGGCCTCGTGGCCGAGGATCCCCGGCGGGATCAGCAGCACGGTGGGGCCCGGCCGGCCCGTGGTCGCATAGGTCAGCGCGAGGTTGACGTAGTCATAGACCCGGTCGGCCGTTTCCAGGCGCCGGACCCATTTCGTGCAGCCGGCGAACAGGGCTGTGTGATCCAGCTCTTGGAAGGCATTGCGGTCCCGGTCTGCGGCGTTGACGTCCTGGACGATGCAGACGATGGGGACAGAGGCCTTCAGCGCTTCGGCCAGCCCGGGGACCAGCAGGGTCGCCGCCGGCCCGTTCTGGGCCGTCATTATGGCGACGCGGCCGGCGATGCGGGCATAGGCGTCGCACATGGCCGTGCCGGCGTTTTCGGTGCGCACATGGACTTGCCGGATCGTCGTGTCTTCCAAGGCCAGGTGAAGGGCCGAGGGCAGGCTCTGGCCCACGGCCAGTTCGACCCCGTGACGCTGAAGAAAGCCGGCGATGGCTTCGGCGACTGTGGGCATGACGCACCCCGCAATTGGTATGGCGACGGTTACCATCGCCTCAACGTTTCCTAAATCTACTATATAATATACGATCTGTAACGCCACTGAAATCGGCCGGCAGGCCTCTGCGGCGGCTCAGCCGGTGCGCTGCAGGCCCTCCGACGCAGCCGCTTCCGTGGTGTCGAGGTGTCCGGCGATGATCCGCGTTCCCTGTTCTATGTCCCGGCGGATTGCCGCTTCGGCGGCCGCGCCGTCGCGATCCTGGATCGCGGCGATCACTTCAAGATGGGGGTGGTCGTCGACCGGATCGCGATAGCCATATTCGTAGAGCAGGTTCAACAGAGGGCCGGACCGGAGCCAAAGCATCTCCAGGACGGAGGCCAGAATCTCCATGCCGCCCATTTCGGCTAGCGCGAAGTGGAACTCGCGGTTGTGCGTCAGGACTGTGGTGTAGCGCTTTGCCGTGCGCGCCGCTTCCAGCTTGGTGTTGATGTCGATCAGGCTGCGCAGCTGTTTCGCCGTGCGCTGCGACGCCGCGGCCGATGCCGCCATACCCTCAAGCCGCATCCGGATTTCGGCGATCTCGCGGTACTGGCGTGCGGTCGGTGCCGACACGCGCACGGAATGGTTGGGCTTCAAGTCGAGCGCGCCTTCCGCCAGCAAGAGCCGGATCGCCTCCCGCACCGGCGTGTGGCTGACGCCGAACCCGTCGGCCAGCGAGCTGATCGTGATCTTCTCCCCCGGCCGATAGTGGCCGGCGATCAGGTCGCGGCGCAGCGCGTCGTAGACCCGGTCGCTCAACGCGACGTCCTTCAGCTTGCGGTTCCGCTGCGTCATGACCGATACCCCGCCCTTGGTCCGACAATCCTATATCATATCGGCTGGCAGGATCTGCAGAGAGCGTATGCCCGGGTCGCGATGAGACGAGACGGTGGTGCGCCCGGCGCTGCGCTGGTGCCCGTCGAAGGGCTGGCCGCAACGTTTCGGCGTTCACATGGCGAGGGCGCCGGTGAGGGCCGGACGCTCCGCCTGGGTTGTGGGCAGCACCAGTCCTGAAACGTCACACCCTCTTGTCCGCAGGCGGGCTGCGATTTCTGCCGCGACAGTCGTCGTGTCGTCCAGCGGCCGGTATCGCCAAGTCTCCAGCCGGCCGGCGAAAGGCCGGGTGATGCCGGCAGCCTCAAGCTCCTCATGGAAGGCCGCGAACTTGGGCGACCGGCCCTCCAGCTGGATGACGTAGACCGGCTTGCCGGTGCTGGCGGCTTCGCTGACCATGTTGACGCTGTCGCCGGTCACGATCACCGCGTCGGCCAGGGCCAGATAGGCGAAGTACGGGTTTTCGCCGGTCCCATCCCAGATTTCGGCAGGCAGAGCTTGAAGGCGATCGCGCAGCATGGTGATGTTCCGGGCGCCTGTTCGGCGGCTGGGCGTCACCATCAGGCCGGCGCCGTAGCGGCGGCACAGGCCCGCCAGTTGCTCGGCGATTCGGACGGTGAGCGACCGCGTCAGCCGGAAATCGGCGTTGCGACCGCCGATCATCACGGCCACGCGCGGATGCGGCAGGTGCGCAAGCCGGTCGGCATGGCGTGCGGCCTCCACCGCCAGCCGCTGTGGTGATGCCCGATGCAGGGCGCCGGCTGTCACGACCACATTGTCTCCGCGGGCGGTGTCGTGGTGGGGGACGACCACCAGATCGAAATGCCGCGGATCGATCCGCGGATCCTTGATCTGGACAACGAAGCTCCGCCCGCGGGAGCGTCGCTTGACCGCCAGCGCCGCCGGCACACTGCGCCGCCCCGCAGCTATGGCGAGATCCGGCCAGGGTGGCGCAATACCATCGCCGCTGCCGGACAGGGCGTGGCGCAGGTCCACCCTGAGATACGGCGCAAACCAGCGCCATGGCGTCCTGAGGGCAATCCGTTTGATCGTCGGCGCGAGACCAAGCGCCTCGGCGAGACCGAGGCACTGGTTTTCCATGCCGATCGTGCCGTCGGTCACCACCCAACACTGCAACACCGGTGCAATCCTTTTTCATCCCGAGGCGCATCTGCAACAACGCGCAAGGTCAGTCATAGTGCCGGTATAGTCCTGGACGAAAACAGAGGGCAATAACGGATCGATAAAGATTAGTAATGATAGAGATGGACAATGGCCCAATAAGTTGGATAGGATTAGAACTAAAATAGTTCCAATCCTATCCAGTTTGATGTCTGGGGTATGCTTGTATGGGTTGGCAGGCGACCGTGGCACGTTTCGCCGCTCTACGGCCGGATGATGGCGAAGCGCCGACACCACAACTGCTGATATAGGAGGAATGGTGACCGATCGACTCTAGACGATCTGGCGTCCCCTAGGGGATTCGAACCCCTGTTGCCGCCGTGAGAGGGAGATAATCCGCACATTGGTGGACGATCAAGGATGAGCAGAAGAGTTTGATATTGCTCATTTTACTGCATTCATGTCCGCCATTGTACGCCCATGTCCGGGTGCATATATTAGGGAAAAGTTGGGGAAGTTTGGCGGAGAGGGTAATGGCCAGGACGGTACAGGATGCGGCTTTGGACTCGCGCACTGCGCGGGCACGGCTGGCGGTTCG
>JANQQD010000298.1 GCA_028285185.1 Anaerolineae bacterium
TCGTCGGCCGGGCGATCCCGCCCCGCGCGATCGGTACGCCTTACGTGAAGGAACGATGAGCGGCGATCCCTACGACCGGCTGTTCCAGGCTGCCGAGGCGGCGCGCGCGAAGGCCTATGCACCCTATTCGGGCTTTCCGGTGGGGGCCGCAGTGTTGGCAGCGGACGGTACGGTCCATGCCGGCTGTAACGTCGAGAACGCGGCCTATCCCGTTGGCCAGTGCGCGGAGGCCAATGCCATCGGCGCCATGGTCTGCGCCGGGCAAGTTCGCATCGAGGCCGTTCTGGTGATTGGCGGCCGGCCGGGCGACGATGCCCTGTGCACGCCGTGCGGCGCCTGCCGTCAGCGTATCCGCGAATTCGCACCGACCGAGGCACCGGTCTACATTTGCGGCCCCGAGGGCCTGCGGCGGCGGGAGACGCTGGCGACGCTGCTGCCGCTGTCGTTCGGTCCGGAAAACTTAGGCGCATAGGGATGGCTGGAGAGGTCGCGGCTGCCGCCGTCATACGAAGGCTTGCCGAAGGGTTTGAGCCGCGGCTGGGGATCGTCCTCGGGTCCGGCCTGGCGGATGTCGCAGGCACCCTCCAGGCGGTGGCTGAGATCGCCTACGCGGACATTCCCGGGTTTCCCAAGCCATCCGTTCCCGGTCACGACGGGCGCCTGGTGTTGGGGACGCTGGGCGGGCTTCCGGTGGCCTGCCTCCTGGGCCGCGTGCATGCCTATGAGGGGCGTGGCTATGGGGCGATGGCAACGCCTGTCCGAACTCTGGCCCGCCTGGGCTGCAGGGCTGTTCACCTGACGGCGGCTGCGGGAAGCCTGCACCCCGAATGGTCGCCCGGCATGCTGATGGCTGTGCGCGATCATCTGAACCTGATGGGCGGCAACCCTCTGATCGATCAGCCGGACGCGCATGGGGCGGACCGTTTCGTCGACATGACGGCGGCATACGACACCGAACTGATGGCGCGTCAGCATCGGGCTGCGTCGCAGGCCGGCCTGCCCTTGGCAGAAGGCGTCTATGCCGCGCTTCTGGGGCCGAGCTTCGAGACGCCGGCCGAGGTCCGGATGCTGGCCAGGCTCGGCGCCGATGCCGTCGGCATGTCGGTCGTACCGGAAGCCATCGTGGCGCGCCAGGCCGGCCTTGCTGTGACGGCAACTGTGGCGATCACCAATCTGGGTGCCGGACTGGCGACCTCCCCGCCCAGCCATCAGGAAACGCTGCAGGTTGCCGGCACCTGCGCGCGGGCTTTCCGCACGCTGCTGACAGCCTTCTGCGAAGACCTGGCGGGCTCAGAGATCTTTGGAACCTGAGCAGCGTTGCATACAGCGGTATCTATGCCCTATGGAGTATGACAAGAGTATTCTCTCGTCTGCCGGTGGTGCCCGCCGAGGATTTCTTGAACATGGGGATGATTGACGTCTGGCGGCGTCGGTTGCGCCAGCTGCCGTTACTGTTCCATCCGCCGGAGAACCTGCGCCGGCGGGACATGCGTCTCGACATCCAGGCCACGCTCACCGTCCGGCAGGGCGAATACGCGATCGACTGCCGATCGATCAACATATCTGCCAGTGGTGTGTTGCTGGACACCAGCCTTCCGGTGAAGCCGGGCGATCGCGTGGAGGTCACGGCAGAGCGTTTCCGGCACACGATTCCAGCCACGGTCGTACGGATCGGCAATGGCAGCACGGCACTGCGCTTCGATGCGCCGGCGGCGGCGCTTACGCTTGTCGGCTGGCTCACGGGGGAGGCCGGTCGGCGCTGATCCAGCCATCGAGACATCATAAATCCGCCTAACTCAGCAGGCAGGCTAGCATTAAGGTGACCTTATCTGCCGGATTGTGTGTTCATCCGGCACTTCCGGGAAAGGGTGATGGCGGCGACGGTGACCAAAGGGATTCTGCGCCGATTCGACCGCCTGCTTGAGCTGTTGATGCTGATTGGTGGTGCCGGTGCGGCGTCCCAGTTCTCCAGCTTCGTCCAGCACTACACGCAGAACCTTGCCGGCCGTGTTGCGGAATCGCGGGTCGATGTCGATGCGATCGTCGACCGGGCACGGGATGCCGACATGCCCGTCTACGCTTACCTGCATGCCTTTCACACAGCCAGCAATCCCATCTTCCAGCGCGAAGGCGAGGCGCTGCAGGCGAAGATCGAGCGGGCCGGCGACCTGACTCAGGCCTATGACCGCCTTCAAGTTGCCGGCCTCTTCGAGTTGCCGGTGGTGTTCGTTTCGCATCTCGACATGACCGTGGCTGCCGATACCTGGCACCATTTCCAGCCGTCGTTTCCCCTCGACACGGCAAGCTTGGTGTATACTGGCATGGGTGCCGCTTTGGCGTTGATCGCCTATTGGCTGGTGCGGGGCGGGCTGGGCCTGCTCTCGCGCTTGGTGCTGCCGCGACGCAGGGCGGCTGGTGGTGCATGAGGCGCACCATGATCCGTCGGCCAAAGGGCGGCGTAATGGTATGCGTCGGATCGCTGCTGGAAGCCGCGGCCAACCATCGTCGCAGCCTGAACCCAGCGAACAATCTTAAGGAGGCAGAACGCACATGCGGTTTCCGATACGCCTGTTGAAGGCGGTCCTGCCGCTGTTCGTGCTGCTGAGCGCTGCCGCCGCGGTCGCCTATCTGGTTGAGACGCGGCCGGAAGCCGAAACACAGACTGCGGAAGAGCGCACATGGCCGGTCTCCGCAGTCACGGTGGAACTGGGGGATCACCGCCCTGACCTGCGCGCCTATGGCGAGATCGTTGCTGGGCGCGAGGTCGATGTCGTGAGCGCCGTCGCCGGCGAGATCGTGGAAGTGGCGCCGGGTTTCCGGTCTGGCAGCATAGTGCAGCAGGGCGATCTTCTGCTGGTGATCGACCCGTTCGACTATCAGACGGCCTTGGAGGAGCGCGAAGCCGAACTGGCGGAAGCCCGCGCGCGGCTCGACGAGTTGACGGCCCGCTGGTTGTTGGAGACGGAGGCTCTTGCCCGCGACCGCGACATTCTCGAGGTCGTGTCCCGCGAGATGTCTCGCCGGGAGCGTCTGGCCGCCACCGGGGCCGTGTCAACCCAGGCGCTCGACGACACGCGTCAGGAATTGCTGCGCCAACGCCAGCAGGTCGCGATCCGCGAGAACACCCTGGCAGCGGAAGCAGCGCGGATCGAACAGCAGCAGGCGATCATTGCGCGGCTTGAGGTGCGCGTGCGCCGGGCGGAGCGGGACGTTGAGCGTACGCGGATCTCTGCACCCTTCGCCGGCTTCGTGACGGATATCGAGGTGGAGCAGGGCCAGCGTGTCCGCGTCGACCAGGCGCTGGCGCGGCTGATCGATCCGAGCCGGTTGGAGGCACGCTTTCAGCTTTCGGAGGCCGATTACGGGCATCTGCTGTCATCGGACGGTGCGCTGGTCGGTGAGACGGCAACGGTTTCTTGGCGTCTGGGCGGTACGTCGCTGGAAGTTCCGGCGGAAATCGAGCGCGTGGATGCGACGATCCAGTCCGATACCGGCGGTATCTCGGTGTTTGCGCAACTTTCCGATATCGGCACGAGCACACCGTTGCGGCCCGGTGCCTTCGTCACCGTCTCTTTGCCCGGCCGGCCGTACCGGGATGTTGCAAGACTGCCCGAGACAGCTCTTTTCGCGACCGAAGAGGGCGATATCGTCTACGTGATCGATGCGGAGGGCCGGCTTGTGCCGCGGCCCGTATTGGTCGCAGCCGTCGCCGGCGACAGTGTTCTGGTCGCGGGGTCGCTCGGCAACGGCGACCGCGTGGTGACGACCCGGTTCACCGGAATCGGATCGGGCGTGGCGGTCGAGCTGCGGTAGTCGGCCGGAAGCCATCCCATGTCGCCCGCACGGCTCGTCCGCCTTTTCGTTCGGCATCGCAATGCCGCCAACCTGCTGATGATCCTGGCGCTCGTCATGGGTGGCGTAGCGCTGGCGCGGCTCAACACGCAGTTTTTCCCCAATATCGGCTTCGACGTAATCCAGATCAGCGTCGAATGGCCGGGCGCCTCGGCGGAGGACATCGAAGACGGCATCATCCGGGCGATTGAGCCGGAGGTCCGGTTCCTCGACGGCATCCGCACGCTCAGGTCGACAGCGCGCGAGAGCTTTGGCTCCGTAACCATGGAGTTCGAGCCGGGATCCGACATGCAGGCGGCGCTGTCCGATGCGGAATCCGCCGTTTCCCGAATAACGACGCTTCCGGCGGAAAGCGAAGAACCCGAAATCAGCCGCTTCGTTCTCTATGAGACCGTGTCCCGGCTGTCGATTTCCGGTCCGTTTCCCGAGGCGAGGCTGAAAGAGATTGCCGAGGAGATCCGCGACGATCTGCTGGATCGGGGGATCGACCGCATCAGCATGTTCGGCGCACGCGACGAAGAGATCTGGATCGAGGTCGATGCCGACACCTTGATGAGCCTGGACATGACCCTGGACGATGTGGCCAGCGCCGTCCGGGCGCAGTCCCGGGATGTGCCCCTGGGCACGCTGGACGGAGACTTTGAACGGCAGATCCGCACGCTGGGCCGGCGCCTGGACGCCGACACGCTCGGCGAGGTGACCATTCGTACCTTTGACAGCGGCGAGAAGATCTACCTGGTCGACATCGCCGAAGTTAGCGACCGCCATGATCGGACTCAGCCCGTGGCAGATCGGGATGGGCATCCGGCGATCGAACTGGAGATCAGCCGCGCGATCATGGCCGACGCGCTGGAGGCGGCCGCCACGGTCGACGGTTATCTGGCGGAGCGAGCGGGCACCTGGCCCGCCGGTCTGGCGGTCCAGCAGTTCGACAAGGCTGCCGACCTGATCGACGAACGCATTCAACTCTTGATCAAGAACGGCCTCGGCGGTCTGGCTCTGGTTCTGGTCGTGCTTTTCGTGTTCCTGAATGCCCGCGTGGCCTTCTGGATCGCCTGCGGGATCCCGATCTCGCTGATGGCAACCGTGGTCGTGATGCTGGCGACCGGTCAGAGCATCAACATGCTGAGCCTGTTCGGTATGATCATGGCGCTCGGCATCATCGTTGATGACGCCATCGTCGTCGGCGAGCACGCCGCCTTCCGCCATTCTCAAGGTCTGACGGCAGCGCAGGCGGCCGAGAGCGGTGCGCTGAGAATGCTGGCGCCGGTCACTGCTGCGTCGATCACGACGATCGCGGCGTTCCTGCCGATCCTGATGATCGGCGGCATCATCGGCCAAATCATCAGCGCCATTCCCATCGCGGTGGTCGCCATCCTGGTGGCGAGCCTGATCGAGTGTTTCTTGATCCTGCCGTCCCATATGCGTGACGCCCTGCAGACAAACAGGCCGCCGGGGGCCTGGCGCCGCTACTTCGATGCGGCCTTCGACCGGTTCCGGGACGGCGCCTTCCGGCGATTTGTCTCGGCCATTGTGGCGTGGCGGTATCTGACCCTCGCGACGGCCCTCGCCGTCCTTGTTGTCAGTACCGGTTTGATCGCCGGCGGCCGTGTCGGGTTCCTGTTCTTCAGCTCGCCGGAAAGCGAGGTGGTCCTGGCCGAAGCTGCCTTCGCGCCCGGCACGCCACGTGAAACCACGCACGCAATGCTGCATCAGATGGAGGAGGCGCTGGTCCGTGCGGAGCAGCGTTTCGGCGAGGATAGCGAGGGCCTGGTCAGGATCGCGCTGGCGCGGGTCGGCGTTGGCTCGTCCGAGCAGGCAAACGAAACCGGCGACCATGTCGGCTCGATGCAGGTGGAATTGCCCCCATCGGATTCGCGCAACGTCCGCACCGCGGCCTTCATCGAAGCGTGGCGGGACGAAATCGAACCCATGCCGGGCCTGGAGCGCCTGATCGTTCGCGAGCGGATTGGCGGGCCGCCCGGCCGCGACCTTGACGTTCGCCTGACGGCGGGCACGCTGGATGATCTCAAGGCCGCAGCGCTCGATGTGCGTGAACTGCTGGACCGGTATCCCGGTGTGAGCGACATCGCGGATTCCCTGCCCTATGGCAGGCCGGAGCTGATCCTTGACCTGACGCCGCGTGGTCGCGCACTGGGCTTCACGACCGAGGCGGTGGCCCGTCAGGTGCGCAATGCCTTCGAAGGGGCGATCGCCGACAGATTCGCGCGCGATGACGATGAAGTCACGGTGCGCGTCCGCCTACGCGACGACGACCGCTCGGCCGCCGGGTTACGGGGCCTGCGTCTGCGCACACCTGGGGGTGGGGAAGTTGCGCTGGTCGACGTTGTCGACATCCGCGAACAGCGGGGCTTCAGCGTCATTCGGCGCGAAGACGGCGTGCGCGAGGTCAGCGTCACGGCGGAGGTCGACAATGCGGTCGCCGATGCCAATGCGATCGTTGCGGATCTGCCGTCCGCCGGCCTCTCCGCCATAGCCGACCGCTATGGCGTGGAGTTCCGCTTTGCCGGAAAGGCGGAAGAGCAACAAGAGACCTTCGCCGACATGCGCATCGGCGGCATCATTGCGTTGTCGTCGATCTACATCGTGCTCGCCTGGGTTTTTGCCTCCTACGGCCGGCCGCTGGTCGTCATGGCGATCATCCCCTTCGGCCTGATCGGCGCAATCTTCGGCCACATGCTGCTGGGGTACGATCTGACGATCCTCAGCATGGTGTCGCTCTTGGGCCTGTCGGGGATCCTGGTCAACGATTCCATCATCCTGGTCAGCACCATCGACCACCACCTGCGGCAGGACGGCAAATCCGTGCGCGACGCCGTGATTGACGGCACATGCGAGCGGCTGCGGGCCGTCCTTCTGACCTCGCTGACGACCATTGGCGGCCTGACGCCGCTCTTGTTCGAAACCAGCCTGCAGGCCCAGTTCCTGATCCCCATGGCGATCACGCTGGTGTTCGGGCTGATGGGCACCACGTTCCTGGTGCTCCTGGTTGTGCCGGCGTTGCTGGCGATCCAGGAAGACATCCGGTCGCTCCCGCGGCGGCTACTGCGCCGGGCGGAAAGGGGGGCGGCCGCTGCCGAGTAGCCGGACCGTGCATCACGATCGGATGATCCGCCATAGGCCGCAATGCCGACTGTTGGTAAGGTGCCGGCGTTTGCGGGCGACCTGCCTTGCTCGGTAGCCATCGCAACCGACTGCGAAAGTCCGTTTCCCGTCAAGTGCATCAGCCGAGGAGGAGGGCCGTGCCCATGCGTCTGCTGGCGTTTGCTACTGCTTGTCTTGTCGCCGTCGCGGGCGCGGCTCGTGCCGATGACTGGCAGGCGATCCTCGAGCGGGCGCGCGGTCAGACTGTGTTCTGGAATGCCTGGGGCGGGGACCAGGCGATCAACGACTATATCGCCTGGGTCGCTGGCGAGGTCGAAGACCGCTATGGGGTCGAGGTTCGCCACGTGAAGGTTGCGGACATGGCCGAGACCGTATCGCGCGTGCTGGCTGAACGCACAGCGGGCCGCACGGAAGACGGCAGCGTCGACCTGATCTGGATAAACGGCGAGAACTTCGCAGCCATGAAGGCCGAAGGGCTGCTGGGCCCCGCCTTCACCGATCTCTTGCCCAACTTCGCGCTGGTCGATACCGAAGGCAAGCCGACCACACTGATCGATTTCACGATCCCCACGGATGGGCTTGAGAGCCCCTGGGGTATGGCGCAGTTCGTGTTCTCCTACGATTCCGCGATCGTGTACGAGCCGCCGCGCAGCATCGATGCGCTGCTGGCCTGGGCGGAAGCCAATCCCGGGCGATTCACCTATCCGCTGCCGCCTGACTTCCTGGGCAGCACCTTCCTGAAACAGGCGCTGATCGGGCTTGTGGAGGATCGGTCCGTGCTGCGCGAGCCGGTTGCGGCCGCTGCCTTTGAAGACGTGGCTGCTCCGTTGTGGGATTATCTGGACGCGCTGCACCCGCATCTTTGGCGCCAGGGGCAGAGCTTCCCGGTGAGCGGCCCGGAGTTGGTGCGGCTGTTCGGCGATGGCGAGATCGACATCGCCTTCCATTTCAACCCGGCCGAGGCATCGGGTCTGATCGAACGCGGGCAGGTGGCGGAGACGACGCGCACCTATGTGCTGGACGGCGGCACCATCGGCAACACGCATTTCGTGACCATACCGTTCAACGCCTCGGCGCCCGACGGCGCCATGGTGGTCGCGAATTTCCTGCTCTCGCCCGAAGCGCAGGCCCGCAAACAGGATCCGCAGTATTGGGGCGATTTCACCGTGCTCGATCTCGATGCGCTGGCGCCGGAAGAACGCGCGCTGTTCGAGGCGATCGACCTTGGGCCGGCGACGCTGTCGCCGGAGTCGCTCGGCGTCCCTCTGGAGGAACCGCATCCGAGCTGGATGACGGCAATCGAGGCAGCCTGGCAAGAACGCTATGGGCAGGGGGGCTGAAGCCGCCAGACTTGTTGTTGAACCGTCAACACTTGCCGAGCAGTATCAGTCTTATGCCGTTGGGGTACGGCACCCTGGATGGTCGGCCGGCTATCATGCTTCAGACGCGATACGAGATCTATGTGACGCGCGAGGGACGCGACTTCTTGGAAGGCACGTCCGAAGAAATGGACCATGCCTGCAACCTGGCACGCATTCTCTTGAAGAAGGACCGTGCCGAAGCGGCACGCGTCATCGAGATCAAGCGAGGCTGGACCGGGCGGGAGTACGAGAAGGAGGTCTATTCCGTCCAAGGCGTGAAGCCGGAGGCGGCGGTCAATGTGGCGAGCCCTGTCGAGACCGCGGATTTGTGCGAGAGCACGGACGACCTGTTCGGCCTCCCGGCACGGGTGACGGCCAGCCAGGTGCTGCGCCGCTATCTCGACCATCACGGGATCACGGTGCTGGAGCTTTTGCACAATCATCGGGAACAGCGGCGCATCCAGGATGCGGGCACGCTTATGTTGGGCGCCGTCAGTCGGGTGGCCACGGTTCAGGCCGAGCGGTACGGCGGCGAGGTGCGTGAACGCACCGACCAGCTGCAGAGCCTGCTGGATCAGATCAATATGATGGCCCGGGCGCATGACAAGCGGGGTGCAGCGAGGCTCGACGCGTCGGGCGTGTCCGGGCTGCTGAACGGGCTGCCCGGACGGCCTGGCCATACCGAACGGCGGTACCTGGCGAATGTGGCCATCACCCATGCCCTCTTGGAGATGCGGCAGATCGCCGGGAAGCTGGAGATCCTGCTGACCTGGTTCGATGAAGACTTGGCCGACGAGGCGATAGAACTGGTCGACGATTTCATCGCCGACACGCTGATGTCCGGCCAGGTGGTCATGGAACTGTTGGGCAAGCGCAAGGATCTTGTGTCGGCGCTGCTTGCTCTGGTGCAGCTGGCCCATGGCCGGCTCGACACCAGCGATCGGTCGCTGGAACCCATGACGGTGCAGTTGAACCGCGCGATCGGCCGCCACAGCCTGCCCCAGACCGTCGACACCATCCTCGACCGAGTGCGGCGGGCGCTCGCGGGGACGCAATCGCTGACGAAGGGAGACGAGCAGGCGGAACAGGCCGCGTTCAAGCGGTTCATCGGCGCCGTCACGACGTCGGAAGGCCCCTTGGGCGGCCCGGACATGGCCGCAGCGCTTTTGCGGCGCTACTCCCGTGCCTTTGGCAAGGGCGGGCCGACGGCCATTCCCGCTTCGATCCGAGAGATCGGGGCCTGCTTCACCGGCACGTGGGAAGAGATGAACTTCCTGGTGGCGGCGCTCCGCAGCGATCTCGGCGGCCAACACATCGCTGCACTGCTGGGCGCTTTGCAGAGCTGCTTGGAGGAGGCGGCAACGCCCGAGCAGTTCATGTGGCGTATCCGCAATCCCGACGACCGTGTGAGCAGCGTGGCGAGCTTCCACGGCAAGCTCGCCGGGCTGGAGATACCGGCGCCGAACAAAAAGCAGATCGCCCAGTGGCTGGAGAAGATGCTGGTCGAACTGCAGCAGTCAGCCGACCAGCGGAAGTAGGATCGGTGTTGCGCGGAGCCCGCCCCTGCGGCAACCGCGGTCCCCGTGACAAGACAGAGAACCGAACCAGGGAGACATCGGCGTGGCACTGAAGCTCTATGACCTTGCTGCCGAGCGGGAGGAGGTTCGATTCAGCCCCCATTGCTGGCGCGTGCGCATGGCATTGGCGCATAAGGCGCTTGAGGTCGAGTGCGTTCCCTGGCGATTTACCGAGAAGGGGGCGATCGCCTTTTCGGGCCAAGACAAGGTGCCGGTGCTGGTGGATGGTGACTCGGCAATCGCCGACAGCTGGGCCATCGCCAACCATCTGGAAGACGCGTATCCCGACCGGCCGCCGCTGTTCGCCGGGCCCGCGGGCCGCGGCGAGGCGCTGTTCGTGAAGAACTGGTGCGAGCGGGTGGTCCAACCGGCGATCGCCGGCATGATCGTGGCCGACATCCACAACATCCTGACCGCGGATGACCAGGCCTATTTCCGCACCTCGCGCGAACAGCGCTTCGGCCGCGCGCTGGAGGAGGTGTCGGCCGACCGGGAGAGCAAGCTGCCGGAGTTCCATAAGGCGATCGAGCCGCTGCGGGTGACGGTGGCGGCAAATCCCTTCATCGGCGGCCAAGCCCCGCTGTTTTCCGACTACATCGTGTTCAGTGCCTTCCAATGGGCGCGCCTTTGCAGCGCTTTCGAACTTTTGAACGCAGAGGATCCGGTGCATGCCTGGCGGGATCGCATGCTCGGCCTATTTGACGGGCTGGGGGCAAAGGCGCCGAGCGCGGCAGCCTGATCGAGTAGCCACCATCGCACCGCCACTCCCGTCCAAGGGGATCCCTCTGAGCTATGGTTAGGCCGCAGATATGATCGATCTCTATTACTGGCCCACGCCGAACGGCCACAAGATCACGATGTTCCTTGAGGAGGCGGGGCTGGACTACCGCATCCATCCCATCAACATTGGCAAAGGCGATCAGTTTCAGCCGGATTTTCTGAAGATCGCGCCGAACAACCGCATGCCAGCGATCGTGGACCACGGCCCGCGCGACGGTGGAGCGCCCATCTCGATCTTCGAGAGCGGCGCTATCCTTTTGTATCTTGCCGAGAAGACCGGGCAGTTCCTCTATGCCGACCCCCGCGGCCGGTTGGAGATGCTGCAATGGCTTTTCTGGCAGATGGGCGGCCTCGGCCCCATGGCGGGACAGAACCATCACTTCTCGGTTTATGCTCCGGAGAAGCTGACTTATGCGATAGATCGCTACGTGAATGAAACGAACCGGCTTTACGGCGTCATGAACAAACGCTTGGCCGATCGTCCGTTCCTGGCCGGTGACGCTTACACCATCGCTGACATGGCCAGCTACCCATGGGTCGTCCCCCACGAACGCCAAGGACAGAAACTGGGCGACTTTCCCAACCTGAAGCGCTGGTTCGAAACGATCAGAGCCAGACCAGGTACCGAGCGGGCGTACGCCAAAGGGCCGGAAGTGAACCCGCAATCGCAGCCCATCTCGGAGGAGGAGAAGAAGGTCCTTTTCGGGCAGACGGCTGCCGTTGTGCAGTAGCGCGATGCCAAGGATCCGGGCCGGAAGCCTCTACCGGCAGTCACCTAAACCATCGGGAAACAGAAAGTAGGCGACCTCGACGGCACGGTTGTCGGAAAAGGCGAGCGGGGCGGATGCGGTGCGCAGCTCGGCGTCCGCCGGCAGTATGGTGCCGAATCTCTCGGCCAGCAGGGCGGCAACCCGTTCCGGATGGGCGGGGACGTCCAGAGTGCCGGTCAGGATCAGACATCCGCCAGACTCGCCGCCTGCGCGATGCACCAGCGGGAACTCCTCAGCGACCAGGCGGGACTCCGGGAAGACCAGGCGCAGGTTGGCGCTCCAGTCCAGCCAGTCGCTGACGATCGTGCCGCCGCGGAAGCCGGCATCGGCAATCTGTTGGCCAACCGCCTGAACGGGCAGGTTCATAAGGCATCGTCCGCACGAAGCCGGCGACACCCAGATCGCTGCAATCGTCACCGTCACCAGATAGATGCCGGCGATGCCCATCAGCCCAAGTCCGATCATCCGGGCGCGGGCGGCGGTGATGCCACCGGCGCCGAAGCGCAGTGCCAGATAGGCCGGCGCGAACACGATCACAGGCGCCATGTAGTGTTCGCGCACACGTGTTCCTCCGCCGAGCAGCGTTGCCGCTATCACGACGACTGCACAGCAGACGGCATAGAGCGCCAGCCGATTGGCCCAGAGGCGGCAGGGTTCGGCTCGGCCTTCCGTTGCCGGGCGTGGGCCGGCGTGGCCCCGCCAGAGGGTAATCGGCGCCAACAGTAGCGGCAGCAGCAGGCCTGGCAGCAGCCTCAATATGGGGGTCAAGACGGCGTCGCCGGCAATCGCGACCGCGCGCGCGAGCAGCCCCATCTCGCGCTCTGACTCCAGGGCCGTTGCCAGATGCGGCAACAGCGGCTGCGGCAGCGTCACCAGCCAGATCCCGACAATGGCAGCCCCGGGCAGGGCGCCCGCCAGCACCATGGGCACCAGTTTCACGGTGTGCCCTCGGGTCATGGACTGCCAGGGCAGCACGGCCAGCAGACATGCGGCGAACAAGACGAAGCTGAACTTGGACATGAGCCCGATGGAGATCGCGATGCCCAGCCCCAACGCTGCCCAAGGTCGGCCATGCGACCGCGCGGATGCGGTGATGAGATATGCGGCCGCGCAGAACAGTCCCGCCAATGCCGCCAGCAAGAGCGCCGAATGGGTATAGTTGCGGATCGCCATATAGCCGAAGAAATGGCAGGCCGGGATGCCCGCGGCGGCGATGGTGGCCAGCCCACGACTGTCCGTGATGCGCCGAATCCCCAGCCACACGAACGCATAGGCGGTCATCATCAGGGCCACCTTCAGCAATCCGGTGGCCAGAGGGGTTGGTCCCAGCACGGATACCAGCGCCTGTGCCAGCCAGTCATAGAGCGGAAGGTGGTCGGGATGGGTGTGGAACCGCCAACCCTGGGCGTAATACGCGACCTCAAGATCGTCCCGGGTGAAGCCGGAGAACACCAGCGTCAGGATCGCAAGGAAGCAGCTCCCATAGACGGCCAGCGCCATGGCCTCCCAGGCCACACCCGTCCGCCGCGGGCCGGGCAGTCCGGTGTCGGCATCCAGGTTGCTGGCGGTGGGGGATCCTGCATTGTGGCTCAAGATGCCCGTTCTCCCAGTAGATCCGAGCCCCGTTTCGCGCCGACCATAGACGTCGAAAGCTGGCCCTACGCAACGTCAATGCGCCGCAGGCCGAAGGCAGGTCACCGTCGGATCTCCGACTACCCGGAGACCCGGTCGTCAGCCTGTCCCATTTGGCGCAGCAACGAGCCCAGGCAGTGCGCATCGAACAGGTCGTACGCGCCGCTGCGGACGGCGACGCAGGGCCGAATGAGGTCGGAGTGATCGACGAAGGTGTTGGTCTGAGCGAGCGCGGCAAGATCCGGAAAGGAACGGATCCAGCGATCGGGCTCCTCCACGCCCGCCCGGCGGACCAGCAGGTAGTCGATCCCGTTCTGCTCCAGGAAGTCAGCCGTTTCCGGCCCTAACGGCGCGGTGTAGGCGGTCCCCAGCGCGTGGATGCGTTCCTCCATCTGGTCGTAGAACCGGACCGTCCAGGTGATCAACAGCTCTCTGGCGAAGAATACGCTTCGGTCGGCGAAGGCAGGCACACTGTCGATGTATCCGCTGAACCCGGCCACGAGTGTGTCGGGCGGCGTAGAGCGCAGATAGGCGGAGATCTGCGGCTCGGTGTCCCGATAAATGACAGGTTCTGCCGCCAGGTCGGCAAACACCGCGGGCCAGATCACACAAAGTGCGGCCAGTTGCACGGTTCTGATACGCACCCTTGAGGCGAGCGCCCGGGCAACCAAATTGATGCCGCCCATGATGGCGATGACGATGGCGATCTGGAAGGCGAACCCCAGCGAGTACGTCGCATACCGCCCAGGCAAGTGGGCGCGGAACGCCACCAGATAGGACGCCAGGTAAAGAACCAACCCCGCTAGAACCAGCGCCACCGCCAGTCTGACGGCGAGGGCCGAAGCCGCCGCCATCTCGCGGCCCGCTTGCGTGTGCCTTAAATTCAGGCGCAGTGCGACAAACGCCGCTGCGAACACGACAACCGTTACGGCCAGTGAAAGCAGCGGGCCGGCATCGGTTCCCGTATCGATGCAGACCAGCAAGAGACCGCCGTCGCCGCTGCAGAGGACCTGCGACAGCAGAGAATCGCGAAAGAATCTGAGCCGTCCATCCTCCTCGAAGATCGGCAGCTCTCTTGCCTGCGCGAGAGTGAAGACCGATCCGACGTCGTCGGCGGAAATCAGGAATAGTGCCAATCCACCCACGGCGCCGACGCCCGCCGCACAGAATGCGTACCATGCCTTGCGGTCTGTCGAGACAAAGGGGCTGCGGCCATCCAGCATGAAAAAGGCCATCGCGCCGCCGGCCACGATGCAGGCGATGGGGTAGAGGTTCGCACCGACCGCCATCGTCGCAAATACGAGCAGGATGCGCCGCTCGAGGAAGGCGACGAGCGCGAAGAGAACGATGGCGTGCCCGAAGCTTCGGGGAAGCCCATCCATCGGCGCATAGCTCAGCACGCCGCAAAGGATCAGCGTCGCCAGGCCGGCCTCGCGAACGGTCAGATGCAGGTGTGACAGAAAGCGGAACCCGGCCACCGTGAAGAGGAGGCATGCCAGGGGCGTGACTACCAGGAAGTGCCAGGTGACGGGATCGATCCCCAAGAGGGATGCGGGCGCATAGAGCGCTGTATAGACGCCAGGCGTAAGTGCCCGGAAATAGTCGGCAATCGGGTCCCCTGCGAACAGGTCCTGATCGGCAAGCTGGCGAAGCCACACCACGAAATGCCGGGCGTCGTCTTGGACCAGCAGATGGCTTGACCGCCATATCTCCGGAGAAACCGCAAGCAGCACGCCGATGCCCCAGCCGGCGAACAGCAGCGCATACCAGTGGCTCGGGCGATCGAAGATGCCCCTCATGTCGGTTTGTCTGACATCTGTCCGGCGATGCTGCGCCACCGCTGCGCCGAGTGACGGCCGCCGACTGGCCCTCGCCGCAACCTGTGGCTTGGGTGTGCCGACCGGTGAGCATGCCGGTCGGGACGGCTGCACCAAAGGGGAAACACGGGGACGCTACGCCGTGTCCGTTCTGCCGACGACAGTGAGATGGGGCGTTGTCGTGGAGGTCTGTCGGGCGGCGCCCGCGGTGCCGCAGCTTGGGGTGCCGGCTCTTGCAGGTTGCGGCGTCTCGGTGTCCTGACCGACGGAGCAAGGTTCATCACCAAGCGCTGACAGCTCGGCAATTTCGGGACGTCGATGACGGCGGTTCAGCCAGATCACCCCGAAGAGATCGACGATACCCACCCAGAGCCGATTGTGAATGCCGTATTTCGAGCGGCCGCTCAGCCGCGGCCGATGGCTGACCGGAACCAGGATGACCCGATACCCCTCACGCCGCATCAGCGCCGGCAGGAAGCGGTGCATGTGGTCGAAATAGGCGAGCTCCAGAAACGCCGATC
This sequence comes from Anaerolineae bacterium, assembly GCA_028285185.1. GTDB lineage: Bacteria > Pseudomonadota > Alphaproteobacteria > DSM-16000 > Inquilinaceae > JACKIG01. Next base: position 15,437 of record JANQQD010000298.1, read on the forward strand.
GGGGGAACAGTTTCAGTCCGCAGCCGGTATCGGGTGCACCGTCGCCAAGGAGCCGGCTGCGCACGCCATTGGCCACGCTGGAAGACAGCCGTCGCAGGGGCGTGTCGCGGCGGTTGAGACGCTGGCCCGCGACCAGGCCAAGGGGTGCGGAGGGCGATCCCCAGGCCGCCGCCGGCTGGCGCCCGAGCGAGATGCCGTCGTCGGTCAGCGCGGCGATCATCTTCGGCAGATCGGCCGGGTCGTTTTGCCCGTCCCCGTCAAGTGTCGCGATCCAGTGTGCCCGTGCGGCCAGCACGCCGGTGCGAATGGCCGCTGACTGGCCACAGCTTTTCGCGTGGGTCCGCACAACCAGTTCCGGCAGCTCGGTGGCGACATCCGCCAATTGCTGCGGGGTGGCGTCGTCGCTGCCGTCATCGACATAGACGATCTCGTAGCCGCCGGGCAGCGGCGGGGTGATTTGATGGAGCGCGGCAACGGTTTCCTCGATCAGCGGGGCGATGTTGCCAGCTTCGTTGCGCACCGGTACGACGATTGCCAGTGCCGGCCGTCCGTCGGCCGACGGCGTTGCGTAGGGACCCTCGCCGGTCTGTCTGTCTTGCGGTTGCGGCAACGGCAGTCTGCGCACGTGACCGGCAGCTTCCTTAGCGTCTGCCGTGCTGGTTGACTTTTCCTCATGGTAGTCGTCGTCGATGTTGACCGCCCAGAGCGCACTCTTGTCCGGGGAGTCGGCGATGATTGCGTCGACGGCGCAACGTGCCGTCAGCATGGAGTGGTCCTGGTTGTTGTAGCGATGCATGCCGTTGCGGCCGACCAGGAACAGGTTGGGCACGCTGTCGGTGAACTGGCGGATGGTGTCGAACTGGCCATAGCTGCCGTAATAGCCGGGATAGGCCTTGGGTACCCGCAGCACCAGGCTGTCCAACAGGTCGGCGCGGTGGGCGAGGCCCAGCACCTCCATCTCGCGGATGCCGAGATCGGTCATCTCCGCATCGCTTTGCGACCACAGCCCGTCGCCCTCGCGGCAGAAATACTCCATGCCCACCCAGGCCGTCGCCGGATCGGCCACCATGTACGGGCTCCAGTTGTTGAAGAACTGAAGCCGGCCGACCTCGATGCCCTTGTCCTGGATGTAGATCCAGTTATCCGGCACCAGATTGATCGGTGAGCCGGTTTGGGCACCCCGACTTTGCGCCATCTTGCGCAGCAGCAGTCCCACGGTGATGAAGTCGCGGTATTCCAGCCCCGCCGCCACGCGGTGCACCGCCTCCGGCGCCCCCGGCCCCATGGCTGCCACCAGCTCCGTCACCGGCATGGTGGAGATGACATGGTCCGCCTGGATCGTCGTGCGCTCGCCGGTCTCAACGTTCTGCGTCGTCAGCGCCCGCACCTTGCCGTCCAGGATCTGCAGGCCCACGGCTTTCTCGTGGAAGCGGATCTCGCCGCCGCCGGCCTGCACCTGCTCCGCCACCGTCTCCCACATCTGGCCGGGGCCGTATTTGGGATAGAGGAAGCGTTCGATCAGGCTGGTGTTGGCGGCTCCGCCCGCGCCCGGCCGCAGCTTCTTGAAAGGCGCCTTCAGGGCATGGGCGATGGCCTTGGAGATGTTCAGCCCCTTGATGCGCTGGGCGCCCCATTCCGCGCTGATCTCGCTGCACGGCACGCCCCAGACCTTCTCCGTATAGTGCTTGAAGAAGGTGTCGTAGAGTTCGTAGCCGAAGCGGTTGAGCAGGAAGTCCTCCAGGCTCACCTCGGGCTGGCGTGGGAAGGCGCGCGCCCTGGCATAGCTGGCCATCATCCGGCTGACGCGCAGCGGCCCCAGCTTCATGGCCGTGCCGACATCGGCCTTGATGGGATAGGGGAAGAACTTGCCGTCGAAATAGATGCGCGACAGCCGGTTGCGCACCAGCATCACCCGGTCGGGATCTGTGTCGCGGCGCCCCGCCTCAACCGGCCGGCTCTTGTTCTGATAGCTGATATCCACGGCCGGCCCGGCATGGTCGATCGGCAGGATGTCCTGCCACCAGTTCATCACCCAGTCCGACTTGGAGAAAAAGCGGTGGCCGCCGATGTCGATGCGGTTGCCTTTGTGGTTGACGGTTTTGGAGATGCCGCCGAGATCGCCGCTGGCTTCCAGCACGATGACGCGCATGCGCGTCCGCCGCACCAGCTCCAGCGCAGCAGTCAGCCCCGCCGGGCCGCCTCCGACGATAGCGACGGTCTTCCCCGTCATGGCGCGGTCCTGCCCTTTCTGGAGACCATGCCGGCCCTGGAGGCGATGCCGATCAGCAGCTGATTCCCGGCGCCGAGATCGATGCATCAGACCGCAGCGGCCGATGCATCCTTTTGGAAGCTGATAGGGCAGACCAACCCGACCGGTCAAGCCGGCCATCCTCACCAGACCAAACATCGGTCGGAAGAGCGGCGTTGACGTGCGGTCGGTGCACACTGCGGCACGGCGTCGTCCCAGAGTGCGGGAGCGAGCCGAGAAATCCGAGTTGATGCTGGAGGAGGAGAAGATCCTGTTCGGCCAGACGGCATCGGTGGTGCGATAACGCCGGCAGTCGAGGGACGATGCCATGTCACGCCTGGGAGCACTTGATGTCTGACGTTAGCAAGGCGAGCGGCCGGTGCCTGTGCGGCGCCGTTACGCTTACGGTGACGGGAAATCACAACACCGTCGGCGTCTGTCACTGCGCCATGTGCCGGCGCTGGGGTGGTGGGCCGAATATGGCGATCGAGGTTGGCAAGGATATCGAGATTGCCGGCAGGGACCATGTCGTCGCCTATCGGTCATCCGATTGGGCCGAACGGGCGTTCTGCGGCAAGTGCGGCAGCCATCTCTATTACAGGATCGTCGAGTCGGACGACCATGTCGTTCTCGCCGGCCTTCTCGATGATCAGACCGGCCTGACGCTGGCAAGCCAGATCTTCATCGACGAAAAGCCGGGATTCTACGATTTCGCCAACGAGACGAAGACAATGACGGGTGCTGAAGTCTTCGCCATGTACGTCGGCTCAGAGGGTGGCCAAGAGCCTTAGAAGTTTGCTTCGACGGCTGCGCCGCTCAGCCAAGCGGCACAGTCCCGCTGCATGGACTGGCGGCAGGTCCCCTTGTGCGGTCTCAGATCACTGATCTCCATCTGGGGGCATTGATTCTGCAAGCACCCGCACATGGTCCGCCAGTTCTGTCCTGAACCAGACATGCGCCGGATCGTGGTGTCGCCTCGGATGCCAGATCAGTTGTAGATCGAAGCTGGGAACCGCGAAGGGCAGGGGCAGAAGGTCGAGGGATCGGGCATGGGCCTGTGCCAGGCGTCTGGGGAACACGCAGACCAGGTCGGATTCGCCGAGCACGGCTGGGGCCAAGAGGAAGCTCGGCAGGGATACGGCGACCCGGCGTCTGCGGCCCATCGCGTCCAGCGCCCGGTCGATTGCGCCGAAGAACCCGCCTCCCTCCGGTGAAACCAGGATGTGGTCAAGCGCGCAAAGCTCATCGAGGTTCGGCGGCGCGAGACCGCGCGGATGGCGCTTGCGCTGAACCAGCACGAAATCTTCGTGCAGCAGGAAGCGGGCCTTCGCCTGGTTCAGCACGACGAAGGTCGTGACGATGGCGGCGTCCAACCGGCCTGTCTCCAGCTCCTGCCACACTCGCTCGGCATCGAACGGCATTAGTGCCGTGCGCATTCCCGGCGCCTTGCCGCTCAGACGAGCGAGTAGGCCGGACGACACGACGGCATGGACATAGTCGGTGCCGCCCAGGCGGACCGTCTCCGACGCGGTCCCGGGATCGAAGCTCGTGTGCTCCCTGACCAAGCCATCCAGGTCCCGCAATATGCGCTGCAACGGTTCCCGCACTGCCTCGGCTCTGGTCGTAGGCACCATGCGGCGGCCGGACATGACGAACATCGGATCGCCGAACAGAGTGCGCAGGCGGGCCAGCTGGGCCGATAGCGCAGGCTGAGTGACGCCAAGGCGCTGTGCTGCCCGCGTCACGCTGCCTTCGCTTAGCAGCGCGTCGAGGGTCAGCAGCAGCCGCAGATCGCGAGGTTCTGTATCCATTCAGCTTATGCAAGCTATCTAAAGCATCGATTTGAATTATGCCCATGACAGCGCCAGCTTCAAGGCAACACAGCAACCGGCGGGGCGCCGCCATCACGGCGACCGCACACCCGCAACGACCACGACATGGAGACAGCTATGAAAATCGGTTTCATCGGCGGCGGCAGCATGGCCCGGGCCCTCGCCGCGAAGTGGAGTGGCAAGCATGAGCTGTTCGTGAGCGGCAGGACACCGGCCAAGGCCGCTGCTGTGGCGGCGGAGTTCGGCGCGGGCTCAGGCACGGCGGCGGAGGCTGCGGCCTTCGGCGACGTCGTCGTCCTTGCCACCCGCAACGAGGATGTGTTCGACGCCATTGATCAAGCCGGTGGTGCAGCGGCGTTTGCCGGCAAGATCGTCATCGACATCAACAATCCGATCAGCGTCGAGACATTCCTGACCACGCGGACGGACGGGCGCTCGCTGACCCAAGCGATCCAGCACGCACTGCCGGATGCGGCAGTGGTCAAGGCGTTCAACATGGCGCAGGCCGCGGTGTGGGCGGACCCGGACATGACCTATGACGGCCGCACCATGGTCACGCTCTATACGGCCGATGACGACCGGGCTTCCGACGCCATCGCCGAGCTGATCACGGATGTGGGCTCCGAGCCGCTCAAACTCGGCGGTAACGCCCATGCCTATCAGCTCGAAGCTGCGGCGGCGATCGTCATCAAGTTCTTGTTCGCCGGCCACGACCGGCACACGATTCTCAACGTCATCCAGCCTGAGGTGAAACCGGCCCGCTGAGGACGCGACCGTGCCTCTCCCCCAGCACACGCTGATGGACTCGCATGTCGTCGTGGTCGGCGGCGGCAGCGGCATCGGCCGGGCTGTGGCTGGCGTAGCGTCGAATCTCGGCGCCCGCGTCACCATTGCCGGCCGGGCGGCGGCCAAGCTCGAGGCCGCGGCCAGCGAGATGGACGGACCAGTCGCCACGGCCCCGGTCGACATGACGGACGAGGGGGCGGTCGAGGGCTGGGCGGCCGCTCTCGGGCCCGTCGACCACCTTGTCATCACCGCCTCCAGCGCGGCGCACGGTCCGTTCGCGGCGCTGGAGACCGGCAAGGTCCGTGCCATGTTCGACGCCAAGTTCTTTGGCCCCTACGTCGCGGCGCGGGCCGTATTACCACGGATTGCGAATGGAGGGTCGATCACCCTCTTCTCCGGCGTGCTCAGCCGCCGGCCGGGCCTGAACTGCTCGGGCCTTGGCGCCGTCAACGGCGCGGTCGAGGCGCTGACGCGTGCGCTGGCGCTTGAGCTTGGCCCGAACATCCGGGTGAATTGCGTCTCACCGGGGATGGTGCGCTCAGAGGCCTATGCCCATCTGGCGCCGGAGACGCGGGACCACATGTACCGATCGACCGGTGGCTCCCTGCCGCTCAAGCGCGTAGGCGAGGTTGGTGAGATCGCGGAGGCCGTGCTGTTCCTGATGACAAGCCCCTACACCACTGGCGTCGTGCTGGATATCGACGGCGGCCACATGGTGCGGCAGTACGCGACGCGTTGATTGGTGATCCGCGGGCCGTCTGTTGAGCGGCCCGCGGCCTGCCTCACGTATCCAGGAAGCTGCGCAGCTTGCGGCTGCGGCTGGGGTGCTTCAGCTTCCTCAGCGCTTTGGCCTCGATCTGGCGGATGCGTTCGCGCGTGACCGAGAATTGCTGGCCGACCTCTTCCAACGTGTGGTCGGTGTTCATGCCGATGCCAAAGCGCATGCGCAAGACACGCTCTTCGCGCGCTGTCAGGCTGGCCAGCACCCGCGTGGTGGTCTCGCGCAGATTGGCCTGGATGGCGGCGTCCAGCGGCTGGACCGCGTTCTTGTCTTCGATGAAGTCGCCCAGATGGCTGTCTTCTTCGTCGCCGATCGGCGTTTCCAGGCTGATCGGCTCCTTGGCGATCTTCAGGACCTTGCGCACCTTTTCCAGCGGCATCATCAGCCGCTCCGCCAGCTCTTCCGGCGTCGGCTCGCGGCCGATCTCGTGCAGCATCTGGCGGCTGGTGCGCACCAGCTTGTTGATCGTCTCGATCATGTGCACTGGAATGCGGATGGTGCGCGCCTGATCGGCGATCGACCGGGTAATGGCCTGGCGGATCCACCAGGTGGC
>JANQQD010000327.1 GCA_028285185.1 Anaerolineae bacterium
CGCAATCACCGCCCGATCGGCGAGGTCCTGCGGCGCCACCTTCGCGATACGGCAGGCCACCTGATGGAGATCGGCAGCGGCACGGGCCAGCATGCGGCAGCCTTGGCGCCCCTGGTCCCGGCGCTGACATGGTGGCCGACCGATGTGGCGCCGCAGCACCTCACCGATCGGGCGATGGTTGCGGTGAAAGGCCGGCGCGTCGAGCCCCCGCCCCGCCGCAACCGTGCCCCAGCCCGACCCGCTTCGGCCCTCGGGCATCCGCGCCATCACCCGATCTCCTTGCCCTCAAATGGATTTCGGCCTTGCGCGTCCTCCACCTCTACCACCCAGAGGTCGGGGTCGCGGGCGACGGCGCGGTCGATATAGGCATCGGCCTCCGCCTCTGGCACCACACGGCCGCCGAGCGCCGGCAGCCAGCCGAGCCGGCCGTCGATATCGCGCGCCTGCGTCAGCACACGAGCGCCGTCGGCCATGCGGCTGATCTTGACCAACAGCGTGCCGCCCTCCGACGGCCCTTTGCGAACCACATAGGCAGCGCGCCCCTCGGCCGACAACTGCCGGAGATGGGCGGAGAGCCAGAGGCCCATGGGCAGAGGGGCTTCGAACATGGGCCGCAGCATAGGCGGCGGCGGCAGCGGCCGCACGCCTTTTGCCCGAGCTTCTACCGCCGGAACAGGATGCGGGCCCAGCGGCGCGGATCCAGCACCGTCCGCAACGCCGCGGCGACATAAGTCAGCGCACAGACACGCAAGATGCGGCGGGCCGCCGGCATATCCTTTGGTGACAGATACCCGCCGCGGGAGAGGATCGGCAGGGCGCGGCGGAAGCTGGCGTCGAACTCCACCGGCAGCGTCACCAGGTGCAAGGCCGCCGGCAGCAGCAGCGTCAGCACGGCGAAACCCATGCTGACCAACGCCAAGCTCGGCGCACGCGTAGCCCCCAACAGCACCGGCGCCAGGAACATCAGCACCGCGCCCGCGATCTCGAACACCTGCACGAACACGGCCAAGCGTTGACGCAGCAACAGCGGCAGATAGCCTTCGGCGTCCTGGATTGCGTGCCCGACCTCATGGGCGGCCACGACCACAGCGGTCAGCGAACGCCCGCCATAGTGCTGCGACGTCAGACGCACGCGCTTGGCACGCGGGTCGTAGTGGTCGCCGCGGTCGGTCTGCTCCACCTGCACGCCCTCAAGGCTGAACTGCTGCACCAGGTGTTCCGCAAGCTCGCCGCCCGTGCCCGGGAGGTCCGGCCTGTCGGCGGCATGCTGGCGCAGGGTCCAGCGCACCCACAGGCCGGGACCGACCAGCAGGGCGAGGGACATGACGATGGCAACAACGTACAGCATGACCTGCCCTCAAGCATTGGTCGGACCGCGAGGCGGTGTCGGGCGAACAGACATCTGGGCGGATCGGCCGGGAACGCAAGACCACAGGACGCTCGGGGACTTAAGGACGCGCCACCGGGGCCAGCCTTGACCGACCACCCTCTCCAGGCCTATCCCCGCGGCACAGTCCTTACGCGAAAATGGGGCAAATCCATGCGTACCCTTCTTGCCGGTTTGATGATCGCCGCTGCAACGGCGGCCCATGCCCATGACTTCCAGATTGGC
>JANQQD010000341.1 GCA_028285185.1 Anaerolineae bacterium
TGGACACGGTGCTGACGGCCTGGGCGGGCCTTGGGTACTACGCCCGGGCGCGCAACCTGCACCGCTGCGCCATCGAGATCGCCACGCGGTACGACGGGCGCTTCCCTGCGGATGAGGACGAGTTGAGACGGCTACCGGGCATCGGCGAATACACGGCTGCTGCCATTGCCGCGATCGCCTTTCAAAGGCCGGCCGCCGTGATGGACGGCAATGTCGAACGCGTGCTGGCTCGGCTTGCCGACGACGCCACGCCCTTGCCCGCGGCAAAGCCGCGGCTAAAGGCGATCCTGCGTCGCATCGTTCCGGCTGAACGCCCCGGGGACTTTGCCCAGGCGATGATGGATCTGGGCGCCCTGATCTGTACGCCGCGAAAGCCGCGCTGCGTTCTTTGCCCGTGGCGGCCGGCCTGCGGCGCGGCGAAATCCGGCCGCGCGGAAGACGTGCCGGTGAAGGCAGCGAAAGCGGAGCGCCCGACCCGGCGCGCCATCGCCTTCTGGGTTACCGCGCCGTCGGGTGCAATCCTCCTGCGGCGGCGACCGGAGCGCGGATTGCTGGGCGGCATGATCGAGGTACCGTCCAGCGAATGGCGGACCGGCAGTTCCCCAGGTCTGGACGATGTCTGTGACGAGGCGCCGGTGGCGGCCGACTGGCGGCTTCTGCCCGGCCTCGTCCGCCATACCTTTACGCATTTTCATCTTGAGCTGCAGGTGGCAGCCGCGTGCGCATCGCAACCGTCTGAGGGGCTGTGGGTTCTGCCGGACGCGCTGGGCGATCACGCTCTGCCCAGCGTCATGCGCAAGGTGGTGCGGCACGCGATGACCCGGCATCGCTGAGCCTCATTGCGGTCAGCGGGCCGGCAGCTCGGAAACCAAGAGCGTTGCGTTGGGCACACCGTGGAAGCTGCCGACCCAGATGTCGTAGCGACCCGACTGCGGTGTGTCGAACGAGATGACAGGGTTCAGGCCGATCACGTCGTCGCTGCAGTACCACCGGCCGTCCGGCGCCTTGACCACCAGCGTCGTATCGGCCCGGGATCGGACATAGAGGTTCAGCGGCAGGCTTCCAGCATCGAAGACCAGTCCGACATCGGAAGCTTCGGCAATCATCCCCCGGCAACCGGCGCCGAGGCGCGAAGCATCGACGCGTCCGCCCGCCTGCAGATTGACGGTATGCGGGTCCGGATGGAAACCGTTCGCAAGACGGACCAAGCCATAGGTGGGCTGTGTGCCGGAGTCCTGCGAGGCCGCCGGAGCCAGGAGCGCCAGCATAGCGAGACCGCCGGCAAGAAAGGGCAGGAGCTTCATCCTCTGTCCTCTGTTCTGCGACTGGCCGTACGGTACGGCAGGAATCGGGCCCTCATGCAACGTTCCAATTTCATCGCTGACCAGCATCCGCAGGACTGAGCCAGGCAAGTTCGTCGGAATTGCGCCTCTCGCGCGACCGTTGAGCGGCTTGATTTCGCCAATCCCTATCCGGCATGGCAGATGGCAACGGCACGCAGGCTGAGGCGGTAGATGGACTTTGGGTGGCGGAGGATGCGCTGGGCAATCAAGAGGCGCCGACCGTGATGCGCAAGGTCGTGCGGCACGCGATCGCCCAGCACCACTGAGGCCGCCTACTGTGGCGGCAACTCCGAGATATAGAGGGTCGCCTCAGGCACGCCGTCGAAGCTGCCGACCCAGATGTCGTAGAGGCCCGACTGGGGGCTGCCAAACGACACCATCGGGTCCAGCCCCGACGCGTCGTCGTTGCAGTACCAGTTGCCGTCCGGCGCGTTCACGACCAGCGTCGTGTCGGCGGCCGAGCGGACGTAGATGTTGAGCGGCAGGTCGCCTGCTTCGAAGTACAGGTCGTAGTCCGGAGCATCGGCAACCAGGCCGAAGCAGTCGCCGCCAAGCCCCGATGCATCGATGCTGCCACCGGCCTGCAGTTGCACCGTGTGCGGATCCGGCTGGAAGCCCGACGTCAATTCGACTTCGCCATAGGTCGGCGGCAACTCCCAGTTCTGGGCGGCAACTGGGGCTGCAAGCGCAAGCGCGGCGCAACCTCCGGCAACGAGGGTCGTGAACTTCATTCGCTGTCCCTTTGATTGGGGTCATTGGGCGGGGCGTGCGGCCGACCGGCAGTCGGCGGCGTCAAGGGCCCCAGCCCTGGCGCACACGACTAGACGCAGCAAGTTGGTCGAAATTGCGGCTGTGCGGTGGCGCGTCTGGGCACGCCGGGATATCCAATGGTGATGGGCTCGCGCCTGACCGTTCCGGCAGAAGGGTAGATTGACCGATGAGAGCCGCCATCTTCGACACCTTTGGCGCCCAGCTTGAGGTCCGCGACCTGCCCGACCCGGCGGTACCGGACGACGGTGCGGTCGTCCGGGTCGAGGCCTGTGGCGTATGCCGGTCCGACTGGCACGCCTGGAAAGGCGCGGACCCCGATGTCGTGCCCCCGCATGTGCCCGGCCACGAATTCGCAGGCGTCATCGAGGCCACAGGCCCGGATTGCCGGTGGTTCCGTGTCGGCGACCGGGTCACGGCACCGTTCGTTCTAGCGTGCGGCCAATGCGCCGATTGCCTGGGAGGGGAGGCCACAATCTGCGCCCACCAGCAGGTCTTGGGCTTCACCGGCTGGGGGGCCTTCGCCGAGCGCGTTGCCGTGCCGCGGGGCGACTTCAATCTTGTGGCGCTGCCGGAAGGACTGGACCCGGTGGCCGCGGCCGGCATGGGCTGCCGCGTCACCACGGCCTATCGCGCGATCGCCGACCGCGCCGCCCTACGGCCGGGTGAATGGCTGGCCGTGCATGGCTGCGGCGGCGTCGGCCTTGCCGCCGTAATGATCGGGGCAGCCATGGGCGCGCAGGTGCTGGCAATCGATATCGCGCCCGACAAGTTGGCCGCCGCCAGCGCTGCCGGAGCCACTCTGACGCTGGACGCCACCGCCCCTGCGGATGTGGGCGAAGCGGTGCGCGAGATGACCGACGGCGGCGCGCATGTCTCGCTCGACGCCCTGGGCATCACCGAGACGTTCCATAACTCCGTGCGGGGACTGCGCCGGCTCGGCCGCCATGTCCAGATCGGCATGCCGCTGGGCCGCCACGCGGAACCGACCGTCCCGCTGCTGGAACTGGTCTATTCCCGCCAGATCGCCATCATGGGCACGCGCGGCATGGCCGCCAGCCGCTTTCCCGGCCTGTTGGCGATGATCGAGGCTGGCCGCCTCCATCCCGGCACTCTCGTAACCCGCCGGATCCCGTTGCACGATGCCGGCGATGCACTGGCGGAAATGGACGCGTATGCGGGGACCGGCGTTACCGTCATCGACCGGTTCTGAACGCCGGCCGCCGGCGAAAGGCCGGCGGCTGAACCCGTTGCGAATTCGGCTGTACCGTGCGCATCGAAGCGAATCGATCTATTTCCAAACGTGCGCCGTTCGTCATAGCATTGCTCTTCCGGCGTTGATCGGCCGGCAGACGGATGAGGCCGATCGCCGGTTCGATGGCAAGCGGGCGAAAGCCCGCATACAGGCTCTTGAAGCGATGACGGGAGAGCGTTGACATGACCGTCCAGAAGGTGCTCGCCATAAAGGGCACCCGCGTGGTGACCGCGAAGCCCCAGAGCACGGTTATGCAGATCACCGATCTCTTGCGTACCGAGCGGATCGGCGTGGTCATCATAAGCTCCGACGGCAAGTCGGCGGAAGGCATTCTGTCGGAACGCGACATCGTCCGCGCGATAGCGGACAAGGGCGCCGCGTCCCTTGAGCTGACCGCCGATAAGGTGATGACGCGGGAGGTCGTGACCTGCGGACAGACCGATACCGTGAACTCTGTCATGGCGAAGATGAATGCGGGCGGCTTCCGCCATCTGCCGGTGGTCGAAGGTGGCGAGTTGCGCGGCCTGATCAGCAGCACCGATGTCGTCCGCTATCGTCTGGAACAGGCCGAGAGCGAAGCGGAGCATCTGCGCAGTTATATATCGCAGTAGAGCCGCCCGCGCGGCCGCGTGCTAAAGTTCGAGATCGACCCAAACCGGCACATGGTCTGACGGCTTGGGTTCCCACCCCCTCGCCTGGCGCAGAACCGCCGCCGACTGAAGGCCACCCGCAAGCGGCGGCGTGACCCAGATGTGGTCCAGGCGCCGGCCGCGGTCGGACGTCTCCCAGTCGCGCGCCCGGTAGCTCCACCAGGAATAGAGCTTCTGATCGTCCGGCGTGAATCGACGCACGGCATCCACCCAGTCCAGGCTCGCTTGCATCGCTGTAAGCTTCTCCACCTCCACCGGCGTGTGGCTGACCACACCCAGCATCTGCTTGTGCGACCAGACATCGTTTTGCAGGGGGGCGATGTTGAGGTCGCCGACCAGGATCAGCCGATCGCCGCCCTGACGCTCTTCCGGCCACCAGCCGGCAAGCTCGTCGACGAACGCCAGCTTGTGGGCGAACTTGTCGTTCACGTCCGGGTCCGGAACGTCGCCGCCCGACGGCAGGTATATGTTGTGCAGTTCCACATCGCCGGGCAGCCGCGCCGACACGTGGCGGCAGTCCTGCCGTCCGCAGCGCTCGTGCACGCGCACATCGTCGAGCGGCAGCCGCGAGAGGATGGCGACACCGTTGTAGCCCTTCATGCCTGCCAGGGCGCGGTGGCCATACCCGCGCTCCGCGATGGGCTCGCCGGGAAACAGGGCGTCCGGCACCTTCGTTTCCTGCAGGCAGAGGACGTCCGGTCGAAGTTCATCCAGCAGCCGCAACACGAGGTCCAGCCGCAGGCGAACGGAATTGATGTTCCAGGTGGCTATGCGCAAGTGATCAGTCCGATGAAAGGCGATGGGCAGGCGTGGCCGTTTTAGCCCGCGCCTGCGCGCCTGTCATCGGACGACCCGCATCGCGGACTGCGCCGCGCCGGCGTCAGCTCGTTGCCCCGTCTTCGACCGTCGCCATTCCCAGCGTATCGGTGACAAAGGTGTGGCGGGTCCGGTCATAGCAGACGGCGTGCAGCACGTTGACCGGAAGGTCCTCGTACGCCTCCTGATAGAAGGTCCGGCACGCGTCCAGCGACGCAAAGCGGTCGACGAAGGTCTGGGAAGCGTCGGCTGTCCCGGTCGCCGTGACCGCAACTACCATCAAGCTCCACATCATCGGTCTGCTCCAAGGCCTGTCGATGGGCTTTTGATACCCTTCGACAGCCATGGTGACAGTCCGACATGGGCTCGGCTGTGCGCGCCGTCACAGCGTCGAGATTATTCCGATCGGCCGGCGATCCGCTGTCTCAGGTCTCCGCCTCGCCACCCTTGGCTGCAGCGGCGCCCTTACCCACCCGCGGATCGCGCTTCTCGGCGATGCGAGCCGACTTGCCGCGGCGTGACCGCAGATAATAGAGCTTCGCCCGCCGAACCGCGCCGCGCCGCACCACCTGGATGCTCTCAAGACGCGGGCTGTAGAGCGGGAACACGCGCTCCACCCCTTCGCCGTAGCTGATCTTGCGCACGGTGAAAGAGCTGTTGATGCCGGCATTCTTGCGTGCGATGCACACGCCTTCGAACGCCTGGATACGCTCGCGCGTGCCTTCGACCACCTTCACATTGACCCGCAGCGTATCGCCAGGTGAGAATTCAGGGATGGGTCGCTCTTCGCTAAGTTTAGCGATTTGCTCTTGTTCGAGTTGCTGAATGATGTTCATAGCCTGCTTGACCTTTGTTTTCCAGTTTTCCCGTTTTGTCGCTGATTCGTCTTCAGTTTCCGTTCGGAGTCTGTCGCATTTCCGTTAGAGTCTTGATGGACCGTTCCCGCGATGCCCACAGGTCCGGGCGCCGTTCCCGCGTCAGCCGTTCGGCTTCGCTGCGGCGCCACTCGGCGACCTTCGCGTGGTGGCCGGACAGCAGCACGTCGGGCACGCGCCGTTCCACGCCGTCGTGGGCCGTCCAGGCCGCCGGCCGGGTGAAGTGGGGGTATTCCAAGAGGCCGTCGGCGAAGCTCTCTTCCACCAGGCTGTCCCGGTTCCCCGTCACCCCGGGCAACAGGCGCACGACGGCATCCATCAGGCACAGGGCTGCGGGCTCACCGCCGGACAGCACGTAGTCGCCAAGGCTCACCTCCTCAACGGCGTTCGCGTCGAGCACGCGCTGATCAACCCCCTCGTACCGGCCGCACAGCAGAACGACGACTGGGCATTCAGCCAAGTCGCGCACCAGGGCCTGATCCAGCCGGCGACCGCGAGGCGACAGATAGATCATGCGCCCCTTCGCCGGACGGGCGGTCTGTAGCGCTCGGTCCACCACGTCGGGGCGTATCACCATCCCCGCACCACCGCCGAACGGCGTGTCGTCGACCATACGGTGCGGATCGTCGGCGAAGTCCCGGAGATCGAGAACCTCCAGCGACCAGGTGCCGCGCTCAAGCGCCCGACCCGCCAGACTCTCTCCCAGCGGCCCCGGGAACATTGCCGGGAAGACGGTCACGACACGCGCTGTCCAGAGGGGGGCTGTCATGCAGCACTCTCCTCTGCCGCTTCGGCAGCCGGCGCTTCCACATCTTCGGGCAGCACGACGACGATGCGGCCGGCGGCAATGTCGATCTCAGGTACCACGGCGCGTGTGAACGGCACCGTGACGACCGCACCGGCTTCCGTCGTCAGCTCCAGCAAGTCGCCAGCACCGAAATCGTGAACGGCCCGGACACGGCCAAGCCGCCCCCCGTCCGGCGACACGGCGGCCAGCCCGATCAGGTCGGTGTGGTAGAATTCGTCTTCGTCCTCCGGCGGTGGCAGGGCGGAACGGTCGACGAACAGCCCGGTTCCCCGCAGCGCCTCAGCCGCATTGCGGTCTTCGACGCCGTCGATACGGGCCAGCCACTGATCCTTATGCCGATTCAGAAGCGTCAGCGCGAACCGTCGCCGGCCGGGCTCGTCGCCGACCGGCCCATAGGCCGTGACGCCGGCCGGGTCCGCCGTGAACGGCTTGACCCGCACCAGCCCACGCACGCCGTGGGCTGCCGTGATCATGCCGACACAGATCCTGCCTTTGTCCGCCATGGCTCGCGATTTCCGCCTGGTAAGCGTACCGGTTGCGCGGGGCCGGCCTTAGCCGGCCGCCTCCGCGGCAGCCTCGCCGCCGCCGGCAGGCGCTTCGGCCGCCGCCTGGCGTGCCTCTTCAGCCGCCTTCAGGCGCTCTTGCGCCTTGGCCTTCGGCGTCGCCTTCTTCGGGTTGTTCCGCGGTGCCGGCATCGGGATCACCTCTTTCTGCCCGAGGAACCGCGCAACGCGGTCCGTCGGCAGTGCGCCGGCGGACAGCCAGTGGCGCGCCCGGTCTTCCTTCAGCGTCACCCGGTCTGGGTGGTCGCTGGGCAGCATCGGGTTGAAGGTGCCGATCTTCTCGATGAAGCGGCCATCACGCGGGCTGCGCGCATCGGCGATGACGATGCTGTAAAACGGCCGCTTTTTGGCGCCGCCGCGAGCCAATCGGATCTTTACGGACATGGGGTCTCTCTGGTCCCTTCGTTCACTTCGATTTCATGGGGTGTCGACAAATCTCGTCAGGCTCGGGCATCAGGGCTTGAAGCCGCCCGGCGGCAAGAGGCCGGGCGGCAGGTCGCCGGGACCCATCCCAGGCAAGCCCCGCATCATTCCCTTCTTGCCCATCTTCTTCATGCGCTTCATCACGTCGTTCATCTGCTGGTGCTGCTTCAGCAGCTTGTTGACGTCCTGCACCGTGGT
>JANQQD010000350.1 GCA_028285185.1 Anaerolineae bacterium
CCCACGCCGACCCCGGTGGCCCATCCGCCGCTCCCGCTGACGATCATCAAGGGCGCGCCGACGGTGATGATCGGCAAGATGCCGGCCGCACGGGCGACCGACACGACCAGCCCCTGCATCCTGCCGTCCTGCGTTCCGGCCGGTCCGGGGATGATCGCCATGGGCTCCGCCACCGTGATGATCTGCAAGATGCCGGCCGCGCGGATGAACGACACCACGGCCCATGCCAGCTGCGTCGCGCCGATCCCCATGCCGGCCGGCAAGATCATGCCGCCGTGCTGCACGAACGTCATGATCGGCGGCTGACAGGGCTGCCTTGCGTCGCCGCCATTTCGAAGCGCTGAAGCCGGTCTGTCCACGCTGCCGCGTCGGCGACGGCGTGGTGGTGCCGATCGCCCTGACCACTGTTCTGCACGAAGCCGACGGCGACGTGCTGGAAGGCGTGCTGTCCTGTACCCGCCCGGAATGCCAGCTTGAGTTCCCGATCATCGACGGCGCGCCGATCCTGGTGCCGGATATGCGCGGCTTCGTTTCACAGGCGATGCTGCCCCTACTGGCGCGGGACGACCTGTCGGAGGCGACGGAAGGCCTGATCGGCGACTGCGCCGGGCCGGGCTCGGCCTTCGATACGATGCGCCAGCATCTCAGCCTCTACGCCTGGGATCACTATGCGGACCTGGACCCACAGGAGCCGGCGCCGGCCGAGCACGGCCCGCGGCCGGGCGGCGCGCGCGCCAGCCTGGCGGCCGGCCTCTCGCTGCTGGGCGGGGGGATCGCCGGCCCTGCGATCGATCTCGGCTGCGCCACGGGACGTCTGGCGTTCGAGCTGGCAGCCCGCACGGATGACCTGGTGCTGGGCATCGACTTGAACGTGGCGATGATCCGGCTTGCCCGGCGAGTGCTTTCGACCGGGCGTGTCGACTATCCGCGCCGGCGCGTTGGCGTGGTTTATGATCGGCGCAGCTTTGATATGGCCGGCGAGGCTGCCGATCGGATCGATTTCTGGGTCGCCGACGTGCTTGCCTTGCCGTTCGCTGACGCGCCGTTCGGACTGGTCGCCGCGACCAACCTGATAGACTGCATCGCGGCACCGGCGGCGCTGCCGGGGGTCGCTGCGGGCCTGCTGCGCCCCGGCGGTGGTGCCGTGTTTACAACGCCCTATGACTGGTCGCCTTCGGCCACGGCGGTGGAGGGCTGGATCGGCGGCCATTCGCAACGTGGGGCCCTGCTGGGCGCCAGCGAACCGCTGATGACTGCACTGCTGACACCCGGCGCGCATCCGCAGTCGGTCGAGGGCCTACGCCTGGTCGGCGAGCATCCGGGCGTTTCCTGGCAGCTCAGGCTGCACGACCGCGCGACTATGCACTACGCCGTCCACGTGCTGGCGGCGCGGGCGGAAGTGTAAGGCTTCCGGCGCCGTAGCAATCCGTCAGGCGGCCGGTTTGGATGCGACCAGCCGGCTTGCCGGCAGATGGACGATCGCCCGCGTGCCCTTGCCGATGGCGCTTTCGACCCGGAACTTGCCTTCGTGCAAGGTCACCATGCGCTGGACCAGTGGCAGCCCGAGGCCGGTGCCCTGCGTGATCTCATACGACTTCGAATGCACCTGGACGAACGGTTCCATCGCCTTGGCAATGTCTTGCGGCGCCATGCCGATGCCGGTGTCGACAACACGGACTTCGAACGACCCGTCCGGCAGATGGTGTGCCCCCACGTCGACAGCGCCGCCATCGGGTGTGTACTTCACGGCGTTGGTCAGCAGGTTGAGGAAGATCTGACGCACCAGCCTTTCGTCTGCGCGGATCGTCAGGTCGCCCGGCCGTATCGTCGATGTCAGTCTGATCGCCTTGCGTTCCGCCGCGTCGGCAACCAGGCGAAGGCAGCGTTCCAGCCCGGCCGCCAGGTCGAAGACCGTGGGATTGAGCGCCATCTCGTTGGCTTCGACCTTCGACATGTCCAGCACATCGTTGATGACCTCCAACAGATGGTCGGCGCTGGAGGCGATGTGCCCGGCATATTCGCGATAGCGATCGGCCCCGAGTCTCCCGAAGAGTTCCATCTCCATGGCTTGGGCGAAGCCGAGGATCGCATTCAGCGGCGTTCTCAGTTCGTGGCTCATATTGGCCAGGAACCGGCTCTTGGCCTGGCTGGCCAGTTCCGCCACGTCCCGCGCCCGCTTCAGCTCGCGCTCGAAGGCCTTGCGCTCGCTGATATCGGTGATCGAGCCGGCCAGTCGCGTCACCCTGCCGGACGGATCGCGCACGCCGGCGCCGCGGATCAGCACCCAGACATCCGGGCCGCCGGGGCGAAGAACACGGGCCTCCATGATGAGCACCGGCGCCTCACCGCGCAGATGATCGCCCACCTTCTCCAACAACCGATCGCGGTCGTCCGGGCTGATGAATGCTAGCGCCTGCTGTGACCGCATCGTGCCGACGAACCGCTCCAGACCGGGAATGCGGGTCGTCTGCTCCGACGCATGGAACCGGTCGAGCGACAGGTCCCAGTCCCAGATGCCGTCCTTGGCGCCCTTCAGGGCGACCGCGTACCGTTCCTCGCTCTCACGCAGGGCATCTTCCGCCTGCTTGCGGGCCGTAAAGTCCTCCACCGTCTGCAGGACGCGGCCCCAGTCCCGTTCGTGGCCGGGCGTGATTGACGTTGTCGTGCGGATGTGGATTTCCGACCCGTCATAGGCCGTATCGGGACCTTCCAGCACATGGTGGGAAGCGCCATGGCGGAAATGCTCCAGCAAACTCACGAAGATGTCCGAAAGACCCGTTGCCGGATTATACGAACGGAGATCGGGCGGCGTGTTGAAGTGCCGGATCAGGGCATCTCTGTCGGGGGCCCGGTAGGTCCTGACGGCGGCAGCATTCACGTCGACGATCCGTGCGCCCGCCACCAGGTCGGTCAGGATCTCCGGGTGGTCGCGGACATGGTCGCGCAGGTCAGTCACGCCGTCTACCACGAGACGATCGACGACCTGCCTGGCGCCCGACCAGTCTTCCTCTGTCATCGGGATCGGCGAATTCTCGAACCGATCCCGTTCGCGCACCGAGGCGAATTTCAGACGCTGGTTCAGCCGATGGCTTTCCGTCACGTCCATGGTGATCGCAGCCACGGCAAACACGGTGCCAGCCTGGTCGCGGACAGGGAACTTGTGGATTCGGAACAGACGGGTCTCGCCGGCGACCGCCAGCGTCACATCGGCATCCGTCGCCTGATCGTCCGCCAGCACATGATCGTCGCCGCAGGTCAGCGCCTCAGCCACCGCCGGGTCGAGGCATTGTGCAGGCGTTCGGCCAATCGCGTCCGTTGGAGTGACGCCGAAGCGTCGACAGAATGCGTCGTTGACGTAGATCCAGACACCGGCACCGTCGCGGATGTCTGCAGGCAACTGCGACTCGGCAAACAGTCCAAGCGTGTCGACGCGATCCACGATCATGATCGGATTTTGGGGCGGCCCCACGAGTCGGGCGATAAGGATGGGCGAAAAGATCAGAAGTTTATCTCAAGTTTTTGATTAATGCCTCGTAAATAGATCGTGAATCCGGGCTCCGCCGGCCGTTACACCGGTACCATCGCAAAGGGACGGCCGCGCCGGTGCATGGCGCCGATGCGCGAATGGCATGTTGATTGCTGACCATCGCGTCTGTGACACTCCGTACAGCGCCGGCAGGGCGGCGCCAATAACCCGACAGAGGAGGCGGATGATGAAATCTTCGGCAACGGCTGCCCGCCGTATGGTCGTTTGCGCGATGCTCGGCGCGCTGGCCTGGATCATGGCGGGACCAGCCAACGCACAAGATCCGATCGAAGTGGCGGCGATCTATACCGTTCCGGTCGAGCAGCAATGGGTCAGCCGCATCCATATCGCGCTCAGCGCCGCAGAGGAGCGGGGCGACATCACCTATGTCTGGTCGGAAAATGTGGCCAACACCGACTATGAGCGGGTGATCCGCGAGTATGCGGAGCAGGGCAAGAACCTGATCGTGGGTGAGGCCTTCGCCGTGGAGCGGGCCGCAAGGGACGCCGCGGCCGACTATCCGGAGATCGCGTTCCTCATGGGCTCGTCCTTCGGCCCAGCCCAGCCGAACTTCGCGGTTTTCGACAACTGGATCCACGAGCCCTCGTACCTGACGGGCATCGTCGCCGGCAATCTGACGGAATCGAACCTGATCGGCATGGTCGGCGGCTATCCGATCCCGGAGGTAAACCGGCTGATGCATGCGTTCATGGACGGTGCGCGTGAAGTGAACCCCGACGTGGAGTTCCTGGTCAGCTTCATCGGCAGCTGGTACGACCCGCCGGCGGCGAAGGAGGCCGCCTTTGCCATGATCGATGCCGGGGCGGACGTCATGTACGCCGAGCGCTTCGGCGTCTCCGACGCGGCAGCCGAGCGCGAGGTCGTCGCCATCGGCAACGTCATCGATACGGCTAGCGAATACCCCGGCACGGTGGTCGCCAGCGCGCTCTGGCATATGGAACCGACGATCGACCGCGCGATCGCCGCCGTGCAGGGCGGCACCTTCGAGCCGTTCGACTACGGCATCTACAGCTATATGGCCTATGGCGGCGGCTCGCTCGCCCCGATGGATGCCGCGCTGGTGCCGCAGGACGTGCTGGATCTGGTCGAGGTACGGCGGCAGGAGATCCTGGACGGTGCCTTCCGCGTCAACGTCAATGACAGCGAACCTGAGTCGACGAACTGACGGCGGCGCTGCGGCGGCGCGGCCACGCGCCGCCGCATGCGGTCGAGGGTCCACGTGACAGCACCCCCATCACCGACCGTTCTAGAACTGAGCGGGATCACCAAGCGGTTCGGCCGGATCGTCGCCAACGAAGACGTCGATCTTGCGCTCAAGCGCGGCGAGATTCTGGCCCTGCTGGGCGAAAACGGCGCCGGCAAGACCACGCTGATGAGCATCCTGTTCGGCCATTACGTGGCCGATGCGGGGCACGTCCGCGTGACCGACGGCGCCGACGGCCTGCGGGAGCTGGCGCCGGGGTCGCCGCAGGCGGCACTGACGGCGGGCGTCGGCATGGTGCACCAGCACTTCACGTTGGCCGACAATCTGAGCGTGCTGGACAACATCATCCTGGGGTCCGAGCCGTTGTGGCGGTTCCGGCAGCGCAAGCGCCAGGCGCGCGCCAAGCTGGCGGAACAGATGCAGCGGTCGGGCCTGTCCGTCGACCTGGAGGTCAAGACAGGCACGCTGTCGGTGGGCGAACGCCAACGGGTCGAGATCCTGAAGGTCCTCTACCGCGATGTGCGCGTGCTGATCCTGGACGAGCCAACGGCCGTGCTGACGCCCCAGGAAGCCGACGGCCTGTTCAGCGTCTTGCGGCGCCTGGCAAACGATGGCTTGGCGGTGATCTTCATCTCGCACAAGCTGGACGAGGTGATGGCCGTCAGCCATCGCGTCGCCGTTTTGCGCGCCGGGCGAAAGGTGTTCGAGGCCCGAACTTCGGAGGTCGACAAGCCCACGCTGTCGGCCCGGATGGTCGGGGGTGCGGTGCCGGAGAGCCGCCGCCAGCCCCGTGCGGCCGGTTCGGCGGTGCTGGAACTATCTGGTGCCGGCGTGGCGTCGACCGAAGGTCGTACCGGGCTGCACGACGTCGACCTGACGGTGCATGCGGGTGAGATCGTCGGCATCGCCGGTGTCTCTGGTAACGGCCAGGTGGCGCTGTCTGCGCTGGTGGCCGGACTCGCGGCACCGGATCACGGGGTGATGAAACTCTATGGTGAGGCCGTTACGCGGCATAGCCCATCGCGGTTCATTGGCCAAAGGGTCGGCCGTATCCCCGAAGACCGCCACAGACAGGGCGTGGTCGGCACCATGTCGGTCTGGGAGAATCTTGCGATCGAGACGGCGCGTCAGCCCGGCAGCTCCGCGTTTGGCTTCCTGCGCCGTGGGCGGCTGACCGGCGAAGCCGGCGGCATCATCAAACGGTACGACGTGCGCGGGGCGACGCCCGACACCGAGGTGCGTCTTCTGTCGGGCGGCAACACGCAAAAGCTGATCCTCGGCCGCGTGCTGGAGCGGGCGCCGAAGCTGATACTCGCCAACCAACC
>JANQQD010000307.1 GCA_028285185.1 Anaerolineae bacterium
TCTGCGCCAGGGCTGGGGCGGTCGTAAGCGCCAATGAACCGACGGCGACAAAGAGGGTGCGTCTCATCGGGACCTCCGGTTGGATGCGGCTGGATCGCCAGAGCCGAAGTGTTTCATAGGCGGACGGCAGGCGCCAGCGCGACAGGCGGCTCCGCCGGCATGGGCATTCTCGCTGCCCTATTGGCGCAAGGCGATCCAATCCGCGTTGGCCCAACCATGGTTCTCCCTTCGCCAGCGGTCGGCGCGAGTCGCTCACCCAACGGACGTTCCTGTGCCGAGCGCCTTTTGCGCCAATGCCTTCATCGTCTCGATGTAGAGGGGCCGGGGCCAGCGGCAGTCGATTGTAAGATGCTCCCAAATTCGTACTGACAGCAGCGCCCACAGGAGGTCCGTTGCCTGCGCGGGCGAATGTTCGGGTGAAAGCCGGCCATCCCTCTCCAGGGCATCGACGGCAGCGCGGCAGCCGTGGCGGAGGGCTTCCATTCGATTGTCCCAGGCGAGCTTCGCCGCTTCGTCGGTGTCGCCCATGCCCATCAGTGCTTTCGCAACGCCGTAGATCTCCGGGATGTAGTTGCCCCAGGCGTCGATGAACGCGTCCAGCCGCTCCGTCCCCGTCGTGGCCGCGCGGCTGCGGGCGAGCCGGGCGTCGACGTCCTTGACAGCATCGATGTGGTGCGTCGTGGCGACCAGCAGATCCGCCCGTGTCGGGAAGTGCAGGTAGAGCGCCTGGCGGCTGACGCCGGCGTCTTTGGCGATATCCGACATACGCACCTCGCGGCCCTGGGCAGCTTCCAGCAATCGCCAGGCGGAGGTGAGGATCTTCAGCCTTGTTTCCGGATTTCCGCTTGACATGGCGTAAACTATCTCCTACTTGACATCGTGTCAATTTACACCGCGTCAAGCCAACGGAGCAAGACCATGACCACCGCCCCCATCCTCGTCATCGGGTCCACCGGCAAGACCGGCCGCCGCATCGCCGAAACTCTCATCCGGCGGGGATTTGCTGTTCGGCACGGCTCGCGAAGCGCAGCCACGCCTTTTGACTGGGATCGGCCGGAGACTTGGGGCCCCGCGCTGTCCGGCGTATCGTCGGCCTATGTCTCGTACTTTCCCGACCTCGCCTTCCCAGGCGCGCCGGAGAAGATTGCGGCGCTGACGCAAGCCGCAGCCGCAGCCGGCGCCAAACGGCTGGTTCTGCTGTCCGGCCGCGGCGAGACGCATGCTGAGGCCTGCGAAGACATCGTGCGCACCTGCGGACTCGACTTCACGCTGGTGCGCGCCGCCTGGTTTGCGCAGAACTTCAGCGAAGGCTATCTGCACGACCCAGTAATGCAGGGCATGATCGCGCTTCCGGCAGGCGATGTGCGCGAACCCATCGTCGATGTCGACGACATTGCCGATGTGGCCGTTGCGGCCCTGACCGAAGAGGGCCATTCCGGCCAGCTTTATGAGATCACAGGGCCGCGGCTTCTGAGTTTCGCCGAGGCCGCTGCCGAACTCTCGGCCGCCATGGCGCGCGAGATCCGCTACGTGCCGATCACGCTGGACCAGTTTCATGCCGCGATGACGGAAATCGGCGGTGCGCTGATCGCCGACGTCTTCACCGACATCTGCCGCGAGACCCTGGACGGGCGCAACCAGTCCCTGGGCGACGGCGTGCAGCG
>JANQQD010000355.1 GCA_028285185.1 Anaerolineae bacterium
GAATCCATGTCGCTTTCCGCCACGCAGCGCATGGGCAAGCCCGAGCGGGTCGAGCGTGCCGAGTCGCGCGATCTGGGCTTGCGGGTCTTGATCGGCCGACGCGCTGCGATCGTTTCGTCATCGGATCGCTCCCGCGCTGCCCTTGAGGAATTGGTCGACCGCGCGGACGCCATGGCCCGGGCCGTTCCGGAAGATCCCCATGTCGGCCTGGCCGATCCTGGCGAACTGGCGACCAGTTGGCCCGATCTGGACCTGTTCGATGCGGACGAGCCGGGGCCGGCGGCGCTGGTCGACCAGGCGTTGGCCGCAGAGGGCGCCGCCCTGGCCGTCAACGGCGTCACCAACTCAGACGGCGCCGAGGCGAGTTGGAGTTGCTCGAATGTCGGGCTGGTGGCCAGCAACGGATTTGCCGGGTTCTATCGGGCGACCGGCCGCAGCGTTTCCGTCTCGGTCATCGCCGGCGACGGCTCGGGCATGGAAACCGATTACGACTACACGACCGCGGTCTATGGGGCTGAGTTGGAAGACGCGGAGACCGTCGGCCGCAGGGCCGGAGAGCGGGCGGTCCGGCGGCTTGGCGCGCGCAAGGTGGCCAGCGCCAAGGTGCCCATCGTCTATGATCCGAGGGTGGCCGGCGGGCTCCTGCGGCATCTCGCCGGTGCCATCAGCGGACCCTCGATCACCCGCGGCACGAGCTTCCTGAAGGACAAGCTGGGCCAGAGCGTCTTCGCAGACGGCATCCGCATTGTCGACGATCCCCAGATCAAGCGCGGACTGCGCTCGAAGCCCTTTGACGGAGAGGGCATTGCCACCACCGCCCGCAGGATCGTGGACGATGGGCGGCTGACCACATGGCTTCTCGACCTGCGGTCGGCACGGCAGCTGGGGCTGTCCACCACCGGCCACGCCAGCCGCGGGACCGCGTCGCCGCCCGGCCCGTCGCCGACCAACCTGTATCTGGAACCTGGGGAAGAGGCTCCCGAAGCCCTGATCGGCGAGATCTCGCAAGGCTTCTATGTCACGCAAATGCTGGGCATGGGCGTCAATCAGGTGACGGGCGATTACAGCCGTGGCGCCACCGGTTTCTGGATCGAGAATGGCGAGATCGCGTATCCGGTCAACGAGGTCACGGTCGCCGGCAATCTCGCCGACATGTTCCGGACACTGACGCCGGCGAACGACCTGGTCCGCCGCTACGGCGTCGATGCGCCGACGCTGCGCATCGACGGTATGACCTTGGCGGGGCGCTGAGCCGCCCGCGCGCCTCAGTCTTTCGTGTGGCGCTCAAGCATCTCGCGCACGGCTTGCAGAAAGGCCGCGTGGTCGACGGTGCGGTCATAGTCTTCCAAGAGCACCGTCAGGATGTAATTGTTGCCGAGGCCGGTTTCCTCGGCAAGCCGGCGCAGGCGTGCGTAAGCCGCGTCGCTGAGGCGCGCCTGGAACCTCTTGTCCAGCGGCTTGTGGTGTTTCGGGCGGTCGCTCATCGATCGCTCCATCGCTCCGCGGCTTCTGTGCAGCGCACGATGCGGGATCCCGTCAGTTGGGCGTGCCGGCCGGCACCAAGAGCGGCAGCGTCCTTGGCGATTGCGACACCTCCATGGGTAGGGTGCCGACGAGCTCTCCATCGCATTGCACCGGAGCGCCGGTCGGCCCGATCAGGCTGATCGAGCCGGCCTCCACCAGCCGGTAGTCGGGCAGCCGCTGCAGGCGCCCCAGGACGCTCCAGGTCAGATAGCGCAGTGAGCGCCATCGCTCCGCGCGCTCGAACAGACAGGTCCAAAGGCCCCTCTGGTAGATTGACGCGCGCGGCGCCAGCACCATCCGTCCGCCGTAGAAATGGCCGTTGGCGATCACGGCCTGGCTCACCTTCGTGCGTATGCCGTCCAGGCTCACCTCATAGAGGCCGCCATGGGCGAACGCCCAGGTGCGCAGGCATTCCAGCACATAGGCCAAGCCGCCGACTCGCCGCTTGAGGGCCAACGGCAGCCGTGCCACCACACGGGCATCGAACCCCGCACCCAGCATGACCAGGAAGAATCGGCTCCCGCCGTCGTGTGTGGTCATTCCGAGGGGGATGTCGACTGTCCGTCCGGTCGCCAGAAGCGGGGCTGCGCGCTTCGGTGAAAGGGGCAGCCCCAGTTCACGTGCCAGGCAATTGGCCGTGCCATAGGGCAACAGCCCAAGCGGCAGCGGCTTCTCCCGGGCCATCAGGCCGTTGGCCACCTCATGTGCCGTCCCGTCGCCGCCGGCCGCGATGACTGCAGTCAGGTCGCCGTTGGCCGTGCGCGCCAGCTCTTCGGCGTGCGATGGACCCTCGGTGGCCACCGCCTTCGTCACGACCCCGGCCGACTCAAGCGCGGCGACAGCCACATCCAACGACCGCGGCCGGTGGCCGCCGGCGTTCGGATTGTAGATGATCAGGTAGTGACGGGCGGGTTTTGTGATCATGACACGGTACAATTTCGCACATTCGCCCGGCGATGATGACCGAACGGTGGCGGCTTGATGACCATCGTGTGAAGTTGCAGCCGCCGACTCGAAGCGCGATACCCTCCGCAGGCGCCGAAGATTGTCATCGCAACGGCCTGCGGTTATAGGAGTTTATGACGCGGCACGGGGGCGAGAGGCAGCATGCACGCCGATGACGATGTCCAGCGGTATCGCGCGATCTGGATATCCGACATCCATCTCGGAACGAAGGCCTGCAAGGCTGAGTTCCTGCTGGATTTTCTCCGCAGGACGGAATGCGAAACTCTTTACTTGGTTGGCGACATCATCGATGGCTGGCGACTGAAGCGCCATTGGTACTGGCCCCAGGCGCATAACGACGTCGTGCAGAAGCTTTTGAGAAAGGCGCGCAAGGGAACGCGGGTCGTCTACCTGCCCGGCAATCATGACGAAGGGGCGCGCCAGTTCGTCGGTCTCACCTTCGGCGGTGTCGAAGTTCACGACGACCATATTCACACCACGGCCGATGGCCGGCGGCTGCTGGTCATTCACGGCGACCAGTTCGATGTCGTCGTCCGCTATGCCAAGTGGCTCGCGCATATCGGGGACACGGCCTATGTCGTCCTTCTGGCCTGCAACACGTGGGTGAATGCGTTGCGCCGGCGGCTGGGCTTCCAGTACTGGTCGCTGTCCGCCTATCTGAAGCACAAGGCCAAGACCGCCGTGGAATTCATCGGGCGATTCGAACGCGCCCTGGCGGAAGAGGCGCGGCGTCGCGGCGTTGACGGTGTGGTGTGTGGGCATGTCCATACCGCGCAGATGGCCGATATGCAGGGCGTGCTCTATACGAACGACGGCGACTGGGTCGAAAGCTGCACGGCGTTGGTGGAGCACCATACGGGCGAGCTGGAGATCCTGCGCTGGACGGAGATGATGAAGGACCGGCCGGCGCTCCAGCGCGAGGACCCGCTGGACGAGGACAGGGCCGCCGCTTGAGGGACGCGAACCTGGCGCCATGCGGGCCGGCTGACCCCCCGGCGGACGCGGCGCTGCAAGAGCTTAAGATCGTCATCGTCAGCGATGCGTGGTTCCCGCAGGTGAACGGCGTCGTACGAACGCTGAGCACAGTGGCGGAGCGCGTCCGGCGGCTGGGCCACAAGGTCGAGGTAATTGGGCCCGACCGCTTCCGCACCCTGCCGTGCCCGACCTATCCCGAGATCCGTCTTGCCTATTGGCGCGTCGGCCGCACCGTTCGTGAAGTGATCGAGGATTTCGGCGCAGACGCTGTGCATATTGCGACAGAGGGACCGCTGGGGCATGCCGCACGCGCCTTTGCCCGCCGCCGCCGCTCACCGTTTACGACGTCTTTCCACACTTTCTTCCCCGATTACCTGGCGCTCCGGTTCGGTTTGCCGCGAAGCTGGAGCTTCGCCTATCTCCGCCGTTTCCATGGCCGGGCGGCCGCCACCATGGTGTCGACAACGACGATGGAGGGCATTCTCGCCGGCCGCGGGTTCGGCAATCTCGTCCGGTGGCGCCGCGCGGTCGATACGGAGCTGTTCGCGCCGGAAAAGCAGACGGCGCTCGACCTGCCGCGTCCGATCCTGATGTATGTCGGCCGTGTGGCGGTTGAAAAGAACATCGAAGCCTTCCTGTCCGTTGACCGCCCCGGCACCAAGGTGGTCATCGGCGACGGTCCGCAGCGGGCGGCGCTTCAGGCGAAGTATCCCGACGTCCATTTTCTGGGCGCCAAGTTCGGAGAGGAACTCGCCGGCCTCTATGCGGCGGCCGATCTGTTCGTCCTGCCGTCGCGGACCGAGACCTTCGGCCTGGTCATGCTGGAGGCGCTGGCCAGCGGCGTGCCCGTGGCCGCCTATCCGGTGCAGGGGCCGAAAGACATTATCACCGATCCGGCCGTCGGTGCGCTGAACGAGGATCTTGGTGCAGCGATCGATGGCGCGCTCGGGTTGTCGCGCGATGCCTGCCGGGCGCACGCGCTGACCTATTCGTGGGACGTATCAGCACGGGAATTCGTGAACCACTTGCGCCCGTTTGCGTGATCGTCAGCGACTGGCCCGCAGGCGCCCGGCGTGGTAGGAGCGTATCCGGCGGGCTTCGATGAGTTTTGGGGGATGGGTCGGACCCTATGGGCATGTGGACGGCGCTTTATCGCGGCGCCACCGATTTGGCAGGACCAATCGTTCCGTTGATCCTCGACCGCCGTACGGCGGCAGGAAAGGAAGATCCGGCCCGTCGCGCAGAGCGGCTGGGCTGCCCGACGGTCACCCGCCCGGCCGGCCCGTTGTGCTGGGTGCATGCTGCCAGCGTCGGCGAAGCGCTGTCCGTGCAGACCGTGGTGCGCCGTCTGCTGGCCCGCTTTCCGGCCTGCACCGTGCTGATGACCACCGGCACGGTGACGTCGGCCCGGCTGATGGGCGAGAGGCTGCCGGCGGGTGCGATCCATCAATACGTCCCGTTGGACCGTCTGTCCTACGTGCGCAGCTTCCTGGACCACTGGTCTCCCGACCTGGTGATCTGGGTGGAGTCCGAGATCTGGCCCAACCATCTGGCTGAGCTGAAGCGCCGTGGCGTGCCGGCGGTGCTGGTGAACGCGCGGATGTCGGAGCGGTCTTTTCGCAACTGGAAGCGGGCGCCGGGCCTGGTGCGCGATCTCTTGTCCGCGTTCGAGCTGGTGCTGCCCTGGAACGAGCAGGGGGCGGATCGGCTTCGCGCCCTTGGGATCGATCGGCTTGGGCCGACCGGCAATCTGAAGCTCGCCAGTGAACCGCTTGCCGCTGACGGGGCGACGCTGGAGGCGATGCGCCAGGCCATCGGCGACCGGCCGGTCTGGCTTGCCGCCAGCACCCACCCCGGTGAGGAGGAGATCTGCGCGGTCGTCCACCGTGAGCTTGCACAGCGGTTCCGCCGGCTGCTGACCATCGTCGCACCCCGCCATCCGGCCCGCGGCCCAGCGCTTGCCGAACGGCTGCTGCCGGAATACGGTCCGGCACCGCGCCGGGCGGCCGGCGACATGCCGACCGCCGAGACGGCTCTCTATGTCGCCGACACGATGGGCGAGATGGGGCTGCTGCTGCGGCTGGCCCCGGTCGTCTTTGTCGGTGGATCGCTGGTCGAACATGGTGGCCACAACCCCAACGAGGCGGCGCAGCTGGACTGCGCGATCCTCTACGGACCCCACATGACGAATTTCCCCGAGATGACGCGCCAACTTGAAGGGGCAGGGGCGGCCAGGATGGTCGGCGATGGGGCAGAGCTGGCGGCCGCACTTGCCCGGCTCTTGTCGGATCCGGAGGCGGCAGCCGGCCAGGCCCGCCGGGCGAGAGCCGTGGCGGAGAGTAATCGCGGTGTGATCGACCAGGTGATGGCCGCCCTGGAACCGCTGTTGAACCGGACATTGGCGGGAGGGGCCGGCGGCCAGGCAGCATGAGGGCTCCGGGGTTCTGGTACCGTCCCGCGGGAGCCGCGGCAATGCTGCTGGATCCGGCTGCCGCTCTGTTCGAGCTGGGCGGCGCCGTGCGCCAGCGGCTGACCAAGCCCCACCACGCCAGCGTCCCGGTGGTGTGCATCGGCAATCTGGTGACGGGGGGGGCGGGCAAGACACCGGTTGCCATCTCCATAGGCCGCCGGCTCTCAGAGCTTGGTGTCAACGTGCACTTCCTGACGCGTGGTTACCGCGGGCGCGAGCGCGGACCCATTGCCGTCGATCCCGACCGCCACACGGCGCGCGACGTGGGGGACGAGCCCATCCTGCTGGCGGCTTTCGCCCCCACCTGGGTCGCGCGTGACCGTGAGGCCGGGGCGCGGGCGGCGGCGGCGGCCGGTGCCGGCGCCATCGTCATGGATGATGGACTGCAGAACCCGACGCTGGCCAAGGACCTCGCCCTTCTGGTGGTGGATGGCGAGACGGCGTTCGGCAACGGCCGTATCATGCCGGCCGGGCCGTTGCGGGAGCCGATCCGCAAGGCCCTGGCACGTGTTCAGGCCATCGTGGTCATGGGGGAGGACACGAGCGGCATTGGCGGCCTGTTGGCGGCCGGGCCGCATCCGGTGCTGTCGGCATCTCTGTTGCCGGACGGCGATACCGCGCAGTGGCGCGGCGCCCGCATGGTGGCCTTCGCCGGCATCGGCCGCCCTGAAAAGTTCTTCACGCTTCTCGACCGGCTTGGATGCAGCCTGATCGCCCGCATGGCCTATCCGGATCACCACGCCTACCAGGTACAGGAGCTGACGCGGATGATCGATCTGGCAGAGGCCGGACAGGCCGGGCTGGTGACGACGGCCAAGGACTATGTCCGCGTGCCGGCCGCGCTCAGGTCCCGGATCCAGGTGTTGCCGGTTCGTGTCGCGTGGGAGAACGAAGCGATGCTGGACCGCGTGCTGGGGCCGGTGGTCCGGATGGCTGAGGAGGCCCGCGATGGCGTCTAGCCGGCCGCGCGCGCGTTCCTGGTGGCGGTACTGGGTCAGCGACAGCATCCAAGGCGGGCTGATCTACGCGGTCTATGGCGTCTTCCGTTGCCTGCCGCTGGACTGGTCGTCGGCGTTTTGGGGATGGCTCATGCGCCTGATCGGGCCGAGGCTTTCCGCCCATGCCCGCGCCGATGCCAACCTGGCCGCCTGTTTCCCCGACAAGACGCCGGCCGAGCGGCACCGGATTTTGCTCGGCATGTGGGGAAATCTCGGCCGGGTCATGGGCGAATACCCGCACAACGAAAAGCTCTGGCACAACCTTGCCCGCATCGATCTGGACCTGCCGGAGGGCATGACGCCGGAGGCCTATGCCGACCGGCCGGTCATCTTCTTCAGTGCCCATATCGGCAACTGGGAAATCGCGGCGGCGTGCGCGCATGTGTACGGGTTCCCGGTCTCGCTGGTCTTCCGCGCGCCCAACAACCGGTTTGCCGACCGTCTGATCCGCAGCATCCGCAGCCGCTATACGGTCGCCGAGGTGCCGAAGGGACCGGAGGGTGTGCGTGCGGCGATGAAGACCATGCGCCAGCGCGGCACCATGGCCATCCTGATCGATCAGAAGATGAACGACGGCATCGCGGTGCCGCTGTTCGGCCGCCCGGCCATGACCAGCCCGGCCATTGCCCAGTTCGCGCTGAAGCATAAGGCGGTGCTGTTCCCGTCGCGGGTGATCCGCGTCAAAGGCGCCCATTTCCGCATGTGCGTGGAGCCGGCGCTTGAGGTCGTGCGCACCGGCGACGACGCAAAGGACGCCTACGACATCATGGTCAAGGTGCACGCCATCCTGGAACGCTGGATCACGGAGCATCCCGAACAGTGGCTGTGGGTGCACGCCCGCTGGCCCGACAGCCCCCGGCGCCGGAAGAAATCGCTGCCCAAACCCGAAGATCAGCCTCAGTCGGCCGGGCGCCGCAGGGCCGTGAACAGGTAGGTATAGCTGCCGGCCGA
>JANQQD010000386.1 GCA_028285185.1 Anaerolineae bacterium
AGATGGGCTTCCGGCGGTGAGCAGATATCCAGGACAGTCGGGCGCGTCGCGTCCAGCATCTCTTCCAGTGCATCGAAGACGGCGGGGATGCCGTGCGCCCGCGCCTGCTCTTCTGCGCGCGCGCGTGTGCGCGACGCGATGCCCACGACCGTAGCACCCACCTGGCGCCAGCCGGCAGCGTGCAGCGGTACGACGAAGCCCGCGCCGGTCATCGCCACGGTCAGGGGGTTCGGCACCGGCGCGATAGCCGTTGTCATGGGCTGAACCTCCTCACAACAGCACGCTCGGCAGATACAGCACCAGATCCGGCATCAGGATCAGGATCGCGATCACCAGATAGGCAAGCGCGACATAGGGCAGGCACAGGATCGCCAGTTTCTCGAACGAGACCTCCGTCACGCGCACCAGTGCATAGAGCACCATGCCGACCGGCGGCGTCAGCAGGCCCAGGGTCAGCGTCATGGACATGACGATGCCCATATGGACGAGGTCGACGCCGTAGGCATTGGCGGTCGGCAACAAGATCGGCGTCAGCAGCAGAACGGCCGGCGTCTGGGCCATGAAGAACCCGACCAGCAGCCAGAAGCCGGTCAGCAGGAACAAGAGAACCGTCGGGTCGCCGGTTAGCGCGCTGAGCGTGGATGCCAGCTCGCCGGCCACCTGAGCGCGGATCATGATCACCCCGAAGGCCGAGGTGAACACGATGATCAGCATGATCACGGCGCTGTCGACCAGCGCGCCGCGGATCTCCCGCCAGAGCTGCCGCGGGCCCACCGCTCGGTAAACGAACACGCCCAGGATCGTGGCATAGAGCGCCGCTACGGCGGCCGCTTCGGTCGGCGTGAAGATGCCGGCATAGATGCCGCCGATGATGATCAGCGGTGTGAGCAGCGGCAAAAGCGCGTTGGCGAAGGCGCGGGCGAGCGGCACCAGGCTGGGCCAGGGGCCGGTCGGATAGTCGTTCCGCCAGGCCCGGTACGAGACATAGCCCATGAACACGAAGGCCA
Source organism: Anaerolineae bacterium (assembly GCA_028285185.1). GTDB lineage: Bacteria > Pseudomonadota > Alphaproteobacteria > DSM-16000 > Inquilinaceae > JACKIG01. The sequence goes on from JANQQD010000386.1 coordinate 1,008, forward strand.
GCATCAGCCCGGGCACGATGGCGGCAAAGAACATGGCGGCCACCGACACCTCGGCCTGCACGGCATAGGCTACCAGCACAATGCTGGGCGGGATGACCGGGCTGATCAGCGACGAGGCCGCGGTGACGCCAGCGCTGAACGGGCGGTCATAGCCGTTGGCCAGCATGGCCCGCATCTCGATGGTGCCAAGGCCAACGGCGTCCGCGGTGGCCGAGCCCGACATGCCGGCGAATAGCACGCTGGCGCCGATATTGGCGTGGCCCAGGCCGCCCTTCAGCGGCTGTGTGGCCATGGCGACGAAGCCGAACAACCGATCGGTGATACCGCCGGTGTTCATCAACCGGCCTGCGAGCAGGAAGAATGGGATCGCCAGCAGCAGGAAGTTGTCGATCTTGGAGATGGCGAGACGCGCGATCATGGTGCTGACGCGCGGGTCGAACATGTCGCCGAACAGGATCATGGCACCCGTCGCCGCCACCAGTCCAGCGCCGAAGCCGACCGGAAACCCCGTCAGGATCAGCGCGATCAGGGCCAGCGTGAGCGCCAGATAGACGATCATGGCGCCGTCTCCCGCATTTCGGCGTTCAGCGCCTGAAGACGGATCACCAGACTGCGGAAGGTGTAGAAGGCCATGCAGCCGAGCGAGACCAGAAGGCCGATATAGAGATAGCCGACCCGCACCCAACCCAGCGAGACGAGGCGGGAGTTCCAGTTGGTGCCGATCATTGCCCAGGCACCGCGCATCAACAGAAGCAGCAAGAGGAAGACCAGCACGCCGAACAGGAAGCCGACGATCTGCTGCCGGCGCGGGCTGAGGCGTTTGAAGAGGAAGTCGACGACGATGTGCTGATCTTCGCGCACGGCAATCGCCATGCCGATCAGCATCGCCTGTACGAACAGCACACGTGCCAGCTCTTCCGTCCACGGCACCGGTACTTCCAGGACATAGCGGAAGGCGACCTGGCCGATCGTCGCCAGCATCATGACGATGAATGCCGCCATCGCCACCCAGACCAGGGCGCGGTCGAAGACGGCCAGGATGCGGCTGAACATGGCGTGTCAGATCGATCGTGTTGCGGGCGGGGCCGCCGGGCGATGCGGACGGCCCCTGCAGTTCCGGCTGCCGTCTACTCGGCAGCCGCGCGGATTTCGTCCAGCAGGCCCTCGCGGCAGTTCTCTTCCGCATAGGCGGCGACGACCGGCTCGGCGATCGCGCGGAACGCCGCCACATCGGGCTCGATCACCTCGATATGGCCGTCATCGGCCATCTGCTGCAAGAGCGTGTCCGTCTCGTTGCGCACGGTGTCGTTCAGCCAGGCCATGGCATCGTCCAGCGTCTCTTCGAAGATCTGACGATGCTCGTCCGAAAGCCCGTCGACGAAACCGGCGTTCGCCGAGACGATGTAATAGCTGATCACGTGTTCGGTCAGGTTCACATAGTCCTGCACCTCATGGAACCGGTTGCCGTAGATCGTCGGAATCGGGTTTTCCTGCGCGTCGAACACGCCCTGGCGCAGCGCGCCATAAAGCTCGGAGATCGAAAGCGGTGCCGGCAGCGCGCCAAGCGCCTCGAACACCTGCGTGCGTAGCGGGTTGGTCACGCGAACCTTGACGCCCTCCAGATCGGCGGGCGCGTGCACTGGTACGTTCGAGGTCAGGTTGCGGGCACCGCGCAGGCCAACGCCGACGATCCGGATGCCGTATTCCGCCTCCAGCCGGTCGCTGACCTCGTCGCCCAGCGGGCCGGTCCACACGGCATAGCCGTGGTCGATGTCGTCATAGACGAACTCAGCCTCCATGCACTGGTATTCCGACAGGAGACGGTGAACGATCACGGGGCCGGCGACGTGCAGCTGGATCTCGTTGGTCGACAGCTGCTGCAGCAGATCCTGATCGCCGCCCAGCGCACCGCCGATGATCATCTCCATCTCCAACTCGCCGCCCGAGGCCTCGAGCATCGCCTGCTGCCAGCCTTCGATGGCGCGCGTGGAGAAATCGTTGGCACCGTTTGTGGTGGCAAAGGTGAAGGTTTCGGCCGCGGCAACAGTGGTGCCGGCGGCAAACGCGAAGGCCGCAACACCGGCCAGCGACAGTGCGGAACGTGACATGGCGACTCCCCGGGGTTTTCTTGTGGTGGACGCATCCACGGTAGCTCAGAGAGTATGCGCAAGCAAGATTTCATGTATACAGAAGAGGACAGCTTGCCGCCGCACGGGCATGGTGTCGCGTGGCAGAAGGTGCCCGCCTGCGCGGGCACGACGCGTACCGTTTCCGCGCACTTCGTCCTTCAAGAAGCGCGTCATCATCGCGCAGGCGATGATCTCCCCGGTTGAAGTGCGTCGATTCCGCAAACTGAGTGCTAGCGATTTTGCGTATGCACAAAGAGACTTATGTTGATATTCTATATCTCCAACGAACATGCGCAGGACGGAACACGGGAACGCCATATGACCGCAAAGACCCAACGCCGGTCTCTTGTCGACGACGCCTATGAGCATCTGCGTGAACGCATCCTGTCTGGCGGGATAACTGCCGGCGACACCATGCTGGAGGAGGAGATTGCGCTCGCCCTCGGCATGAGCCGCACGCCCGTGCGCGAAGCCGTCATCCGACTGGAGCGTGAGGGGCTGGTGGAGCTGGTGCCGCGCCGCGGAATCCGCGTCGCGTCGATGTCGGCCCGCGACATACGCGAGATCAACGAGCTGCTGAGCTGCCTGGAATCGGCTGCGGCCGAGCGTCTGGCGAGCCGCCGCCTGCCGCCGGAAGAGCTGGCGCAACTCGACGCCGCCATTGCCGCCATGGATGCCGCGCTGGAGGCGGAGGACATGGATGCCTGGGTCGCCGCCGACTATCGCTTCCACTGTCTGCTGGTCGAGCTGTGCGACAACCGGCACTTGGCGGAAGTCGCGCGATCCTATCTCGACCGCGCTCACCGTTTCCGCCGCCAGTCGATCCACTATCGCGACCGGCCGGTCTATTCCACGGTCAACCACGCGGCCGTAGTCGAGGCGATCCGTCGCGGCGACCCGCAAACGGCGCAAGAGATCCACCGCTCCCACAAGCGCCGCTGGTCGCGCGAACTGAGCGACCTGTTGGAGCGCATGCCCGGCATCGACGAAGCCCGGCGTGAGGGATCGTTGTGACGGCCCCGCGCATCGTCCTGATCCACGCCACGCCGGTCGCGATGGATCCGGTCGCCCGCGCTTTCGCCGAAGACTGGCCCGAAGCTGAGACCGTCAATCTGCTGGACGACAGCCTGAGCACAGATCGCGCTGCCGAGAGCGATCTGACGCCAGCCATCACCCTGCGCCTCGTGGGCCTCGCGCGCTATGCCGAAGGCATCGGTGCGGCCGGCATCCTATTCACCTGTTCCGCGTTCGGCCCGGCCATCGAAGCGGCGGCCGAGGCCGTGGCAATACCGGTGCTGAAACCGAACCAGGCGATGTTCGAGGCGGCCCTGTCCGTTGGCAAGCGCCTCGGTCTCTTGGCCACCTTCGCCCCCAGCGTCCCGTCGATGGCAGAGGAGTTCATGGCCATGGCGCCGGACGCCCTTCTCGACACCCATGTCGTACCCGAGGCGATGATGGCGCTGCGTGCCGACGACGCGGAGACCCACAACCGGTTGCTGGCAGAGGCCGCGCCGGCGCTCGCATACTGCGACACAGTTCTGTTGGCCCACTTCTCAACGGCGCGGGCGCTGCACGCTGTGCGATCCGTCCTCCCCTGTCCGGTCCTTACCAGCCCCAACAGCGCCGTCGCGCGGATGCGAACGCTCGTAGAATCCTGACGGGGCAGCCATCTCCGAACCACTGCCGGTAGAACCCTTGCCCTCCGCCAGTCCGCAATGGCCGAGACGACCCGGCACCCCGGCTAGCGTGACGAGGCGTCGAACCCTTTCGCCAGCTGCTGTTGATAGGCCTTCGCTTCAGCGTAGTGCGTAAACTCCCTGCCACCCACAGCAAAACTGCTGCCGAGATCCCGTATCTCCGGGACGACGCGGGATCCCGAAGGCTGAGAGGGCGGAGCCGATTGAGCGGCCGGAGCCATGGGCGGAGCGGCGGGACGCGGCGCGGTGGGCAGCGGATATGACGACGGCGACTTATGATCTTCAACGAAGCGCTGGACATTCGCTGCAGTGTCGAGAATCGAGTTGCCAATCATCACGTTATAATAACAAAGAGCTGATGCTATCGCCAATACAAGACCTGGCACTGCCGCCAATATATTCACAAATATTGGAGAAATACTTGATGAATATCCGACCCCAAATCCGAATCCTGTGATCAATCCAAGGATGGCCAAGACAATGCCGAGAATGGCGAGGCATCCAAAAAGGAAACTCAGCGCGGCCCCGATCTTTTGCGCTGCCGCATACTTCGAGTCTGACATCTGTAGCGTATCTCCATTCTCCACCACGGCTGCCCAATCAGATAATGAATGCTGACCCAAAGAACAATTATAGATTGCAGACGCCGAGCGCGGCCGCGGCATGACGGCGCGGCGCGCCCCCATGATCTCGGATCGCGGCATTTCCGTCGAGGCCCCCGACGTCTCCGGCAGAGCGCTAGGCCGTGCCACGTACGCATCGCGCATGCTTGCGGCAGACTGAGACACTTCGAACGCATCATCCCGAGCCGCGAGAAGACAAAGCGGACCCTTGCTTGTCACCCTAGTCGTTGCCTTCGTCTTGGCCAAATCCGTCGACGCGTCGTCGCGAGCCTCCCCACCAGCGCAGACACTTCCGCGGAGCTGGCGCCGTCTCTCGTTCGACGCTGACCAGTCCGAAAAGCGATACTGTACGCCATCGGTCGTCTGATCGGGGGATAGGCACTGGCCGGATCGCATAACGGCCCCATTTCTCCCTCCTTATCGCCAAACGCAGGCAGCCGATGCGTTCAGCTATTGACTCAAAAATAGCGTCGATCACATTTTATCAATCTAATTGCGTCAGTATTCCGCGGCAGCAAGGTCCTAAATAGGAAAGCGCGTAACGATGCTCGTTTTTGGGAGGTCGCTCCACGCCACTGTTGCGCAGATGGCCGGCACAATGGTCCGGTGAGGCCCGAAATGGGACGCGGGGAGGGGATGGCGCCGGTTTTTCAGCTGATCTATGTCAGCACCGCCAGGGGGGCCATGGGCGAGGACACGCTTGCCCATCTTCTAGCGCAGTCACGCTGGAACAACGCGCAGCGGAACATAACCGGCCTTCTGATCTATGCCGGCGGCAACTTCATTCAGGCGCTGGAGGGCGATGAGCGGATCGTGCGCGATCTGTATGCAAAGATCTGCCGGGACGCGCGCCATGACAATGTCCGTCGCGTGCTGACGAACCACGCGCCTTGCCGCGACTTTCCCGATTGGTGGATGGCGTATCAGCACACCACCGATGTTGGGCAGCAAACCAACGGATCCATCGATGCCGTGCGGGATCGGTGCAAGCTGGAACAGTTGCTCGCGTCCGAACAGATCGTGCCGAGGCTGCTGAACACATTCTGCCTCGCCAACCTTGGCTGACCGGCCGAGCGGTCTCGGGGCTGAGTCGCTGCCGCAGGTGGTGACAGCACCCGGCGGCAGGGGTCGTTGGCCGGCATTGCCTATGCACAATCTCTGGCCTGCGGACGTTCGGCGCCGCCGGCCCGTGGGTGGTCGTTCGACGCGTCCTCGTCTTCATCCGCTGCGATGGCCGCCACGATGCGGTCCCAGATGCCGGCCCTGCGCCAGCGGACGTAGCGGTTATAGCAGGTGGTGTACGGGCCGTATTCCTTCGGCAGATTCCGCCAGGGCGTGCCGCTGCGCAGGATGAAGAAGATCCCGCTCAGAACCCTGCGGTCGTCGACGCGCGGCACCCCGCGCGGCTTGTTGGGCAACAGCGGCTTGATCGCCGACCACTCCAGATCCGTCAAATCATGCTCATTCACCGCAGTCTCCTCAGGTGCTCCAGTGTTGCGCGGTTTCTCCGCTCCTCAGGCTCGGTGACCGGTCCTTGGGGCGAGGGAGGGGCAATCCCTTGCGATCGGCGCGCCAGCGCGTCCGGCCGTCGATCGCAAGGGGCTGCCAGCTCTCGGCGTGGCCTCAAGCCGACCTACTGGCAGGCGCTGTCGACGTTCCAGAAGTCGGCGAAATAGGTCTCCACGCAGGTGTCCTCGGCCTGAGCCTGCTGGCTGCCGGGGCCGGCCGCTGGCTCCAGATCGCCGAGATTGACCGGGCCCCGGCTCTCGCCGCCGGCGGCGGGCTGCAGCCCGCCCGGGCCGCCCACCTCGCCGATGGAGAAATTGTCCGCGAAGACGTTGGTTTGGAACGGCGCGCCCAGCTCGTTGGAGAAGAAGGACGCCCCGCCCGGGCGGTCGAGCTCGCTCTCAGCCGACCGGATTTCGTCCAGCAGCGTTTCCACGTCCGTCGGGAGCAGCTCGGGCAGCACGTTCGTCAGCGGTTCGGCGATCGCGGCCGGCTGGAAGGCGAACATCTCGAACTCCGTGTTGCCGAAGGCCGGCGAGACGTTGGCATCTTCGTCGCCCGTCGCGATCGTGATCAGCGTCGGCAGGTCGCCCCCGTCGACGCCGTCGATCACCGCAGCGAACCCGACCGCTGGCGTGCCCCACCAGTTGCCTTCCAGGTCCGGGCTGCCGGTGCCGGCAAGGTTGAAGCCGAAGCCGCCATTGCCGAAGGCGAACGGCGTGCCGGGCAGGAAGTTCACCTGCACCGCCAGACTGCCGCCGTCGATGGCGGCCGTATCCGCCACCTCGACGCCATCGCCGCCGTTCTCGACGATGTAGTTCTGGAACACCTCCACCGGTCCACCGATGTCGCCAGTGAACCGCACGCCGTCGCCTTCGTTGGCGCGGATGAAGTTGTTGTAGACCCCGGTTGTCTCCGTCGAGGCAATGCCGGCAAAGGTCAGGCCGTTCGTGCCGCTGCCGGTGATCATGGTGCGGCTGACCGTGACCTCGCTTTCGCCCAGGATGTCGGCGAAGGTGATGCCGCTGCCGTCGGTACCGTGGACCCGGCCGACGATCTCGAAGCCGTCCAGCTCGACCACCGCCGTGCCGTCATAGTCGGCCCCGTCCTGTGTGGCCGTACCGTTGCGGTCGATGGACACGATGCTGTCCGTGATTGCCTCAAGGAAGGCGATGCCATGGGTGCCGCCGAGGATGTCCG
>JANQQD010000020.1 GCA_028285185.1 Anaerolineae bacterium
TGTTCGATTTCGGCCTCTACTTCTTCCGCAATGCCAAGCGGCTGATGGAAAACGGTTCCGGGCCATACTTCTATCTGCCGAAGATGCAGTCGCATCTCGAGGCCCGGCTATGGAACGACGTGTTCGTCCACGCCCAGCAGGCGCTCGGGGTTCCGGTGGGAACGATCAAGGCGACGGTGCTGATCGAGCACATTCTCGCGACCTTCGAGGCCGATGAGATCCTGTATGAACTGCGCGACCATTCGGCCGGTCTGAACTGCGGGCGGTGGGATTATATTTTCAGCTATATCAAGAGTTTCAGGAAGAACTCTGAGAGAATGCTTCCGGATCGTGCGCAGGTCACCATGACTGTGCCGTTCATGCGCGCCTACAGCCTCTATGTGATCAAGACCTGCCACCGCCGCGGCGCCTTCGCCATGGGCGGCATGGCGGCCCAGATCCCGATCAAGAGCGACCCTGCTGCCAATGACGCCGCCATGGCCAAGGTGCGCGCGGACAAGGAGCGCGAGGCCGGCGACGGCCATGACGGCACCTGGGTCGCCCATCCGGGCCTGGTGCCGATCGCCATGGAGGTGTTCGACCGGCTGATGCCCACGCCCAACCAGATCGCCCGCCAGCGCCCGGATGTGGAGACGGAGGCCGCGGCCCTGATCGCGCCGCCGGGCGGCGCCATCTCCGAGGCCGGGGTGCGTGCCAACATCAACGTCGGCATCGGCTATCTTGAGGCGTGGCTGCGCGGCCAGGGCTGTGTGCCGCTCTACAATCTGATGGAAGATGCGGCCACGGCCGAGATTTCCCGCTCGCAGATCTGGCAATGGCTGCACCACGGCGCCGTGCTGGACGACGGCCGCCGGCTGAATTTGGCCCTGTTCGACCGGTTCTACGAAGAGGAGATGGCGAACTGGCGCCAGTCGGTGGGTGAAGAGGCTTATGGTGCCGGGCGCTACGACGACGCCGGCGAGCTGTTCCGCCGCCTTAGTCTCGCCGAAGAATGCGCGGACTTTCTGACCTTGCCGGCCTACGACCGATTGGTGAGCGAAGGCGTCTAGCGACAGCCGGCTCCACCGTGCTGGGAGGCAAGCCCATGCGCATGCTGCTGATTGCCGTTGTTGGGTGCCTGATGCTGGCAATGCCGGCCACCGCGCAAAAGGGGCAGGCGGTCGCGAGCTTGGCCGGCCTTTACGCCACGACGGGCAACAATGCCGGCGGCGGCGGGGCCTATCACGGGGAGACGTCGCTGGTGGACCTTGGCGGCGGGCGCTACGAGGTCGTGCAGCGTGTCGGCACCGACATCATTTCCGGGATCGGTACGTTCGATGGTGTCGAGCTGAACGTCTACTATGACAGCCATAACCTTCGCGCCATCTACACGCTGCAGGCGGACGGGGCGCTTGTCGGCCGCTGGGGTACCGAAGGGGGTGCGCTGCAGGGAACGGAGATGCTGGCGCCGGTGCAGTAGACCGGACCGATCGCCGGCAGGCGGCGTGATGTCGGGTTTCGGCTTCGCCTCAACACCGACCTACAGAGCCGCACACAGTTCGTAGGTCGGTGTCGAGCGCCAGCGAGACCCGACGAACCGTCCGTCACTCGTCCGGCGTCACTGGCAGCGTTACCGGCTTGCCATGCGGCGTGCGGGCATAGGCGTCGGCCCAGGCGGACTTGCGGGCTTGGAGGCCGTCGGGCGTCAGCAGCGCCTTGTCCGTCACCAAGCGTTCCAGGGCGGCCAGCCAGTGGTGATAGTACGTGCTGCCGTCATCCGCGTCGCCGCGGGCGGCCGCGGCCCGGATCTCCGCCGCCAGCGTCGCGGACCATTCGTTCCAGGTGAAATGCCCCTGCTCGTGCAGCGCTACGGCCAGGGCGAAGGCCTGGGCCTGCCAGGGCTCGGCGAACACGGGACCGTCGCGGTCGGGCAGCAGCCCGGCCATGCGGGCCCGCGGGGCCGGCTCGGCGTCAGGCGGGCTCAAGGTGGTCATCCCACAGGTCGATATAGACGGCCGCGCCGGCACTCGCCTGCTCCCCCCACAGTTCGGCCGCTTCGAAGCGCACGCTGTAGAGGTGCTGCGGGCATTCGCCCAGGCCGTGGGCGTTGGTGTCGGCGAACACGAACACGCCGTGGTCGCGGTCGACCACGCCCGCGCGCCCGCGGGCATAGCGCGGCAGCCGGACATGGCCCGTGGAATGGATGTTGCGTCCCCGCACGCGGCTGCCGACGGTGAAGCGCGGCGGCACATCGACATCGCGATCGACCGGCCCGCCGCGTGTCAACAGCGGCAGCACGGCCTCAGCCGGTGTGGCGCGGACAACGGGCTTCGCGTCGGACGCCGCGCGGCCGCTCTGCCGCTCCGCCTCGGAGATCACCCCGTGATCGGCCAGCAGCTGGACGCAGACTTCCAACAGCTGCTCGTAATACCCCTTGGTCAGATAGTCGGCCGGTGGCAGGCTCTCGCGGGTGAAGCGGTTGCGGTCGATGCTCCACAAGCCCAGCGACCGCACGGCCATCATCAGCCCGAACATGCGTGGCTCGTAATCCGCGTGGAAGGTGCCGGCATTGGCCTCGGGCGCGATCGGCCCGAACCCGTGCATGCCGCCCATGTCGTGGATGCCGTTCATGGCGCGGTTCCTTCGGCCGGCAGCATGACCAGCGCCGTGCCGATCATGGCATCGCGGCTGACGAGATCGGCCAGCGCCTCTTCCGACATCCCCTCGCTGCCCGCCGGCCGTTCGGGAATCACCAGATATCGCATCTCAGACGTGCTGTCCCACACGCGGACTTCGGTCGTCTCTGGCAGCGCGACGCCGAACTCCGCCAGCACCCCGCGCGGGTCGATCACCGCGCGCGAGCGGTAGGGCGCGGATTTGTACCAGACCGGCGGCAGCCCCAGCACGGTCCAGGGGTAGCAGGAGCAGAGCGTGCAGACGACCATGTTGTGCACGGCGCCGGTGTTCTCCACCGCCACCATATGCTCCCCCTGCCGCCCGGTGAACCCGAGCGACGCAATCGCCGCCGTCGCATCGTCCAGCAGCCACCGCTTGAACTCGGGATCGACCCAGGCCCGCGCCACCACGCTGGCGCCGTTGCGCGGCCCGATGCGATGCTCATAGGCTTCAATGAACGAGTCGATCGCCGTGGGATCGACGATGCCCTTGTCGACCAGCAGCGACTCCAGCGCCTTCACCCGCAAGGCGGGGTCGGAGGGGGCGTCCTGGTCGTGATCGTGGCCATGTGGGTGCTCGTCCATGGTCTCGCGCCTGGTGTTGTGTGCTTCCAGAGCTCCGTGGCTGGCCGTGATCTTGGCTGCCGGCGTCGCGTGAGGCAAGGTGGATGCCGTCTGGCCAATCAATCCGACCACTGCGGCATCGATGCCGCTATCATGCCCGCTTCGTTTTCCCAGGACCTGCCCATGAAATCGACCATTGCCGTTCGTCATGTGGGGTTTGAGCATCTCGGGCTTCTCGGGCCGCTGCTCGAAGAGCGGGGGCATGCCGTGTTGTGGCGTGAGGCCGGCGTGGGGCAGCTGGCAGCGACGGATGCCGACGGGGCGGATCTGCTGGTTGTGCTCGGCGGGCCGATCGGGGCCTATGAGGAGGCGGACTATCCGTTTCTGACGGGCGAACTGGCGGTGATCGAGCGGCGGTTGGCGCAAGGGCGGCCCATGCTGGGCATTTGCCTCGGTGCGCAGTTGATCGCGCGGGCCATGGGCGCCCGCGTCTATCCGGGGCCGCAGAAGGTGATCGGCTGGGCGCCGCTGGAGCTGACAGAGCACGGCCACCGGTCGTGCCTGGCGCGGCTGGAGGAAGGTGACCATCCGGTGCTGCACTGGCACGGTGACACCTTCGATCTGCCCAAGGATGCCATCCGGCTGGCCGGGAGCGCGTTCTATGAGAACGAGGCGTTCGCGCATGACGCCGTGCTGGCCCTGCAGTTCCACCTGGAGGTGGAGGCGGGCGAGATCGACCACTGGCTGATCGGCCATGCGGCGGAGATCGAGAACACGCCCGGCGTCTCCGTCGGCCAGCTGCGCGGCGAGACGCGCCGCTTCGCCCCGGCGCTGGCGCCGGTCGCGCGGAAGATCTTCGCGGAATGGCTGGACGAGGTGGGGCTCTAAGGATGGCGCGGACGGGCGACAGGGCGCTGACGGGCAAGGTCTGCCTGTTGACCGGCGCGACCGGCGGCATCGGCGCTGTGACGGCACGGCGGCTGGCGGAGTTGGGGGCGTCGCTGATCCTGGTCGTGCGCAATGCCGATCGCGGCGCAGCACTGGCCGACGCGCTGAGGCCTGTGGCGGGCGGCGCAGCGGTGGAGGTGCTGCAGGCTGACCTGTCGAGCCTGAGCGAGGTCCGGCGGCTGGCCGACGAGGTGAAGGCCCGGCATGAGCGGCTGGACGTGCTGGTCAACAATGCCGGCGGGCTGTTCGGCAACCGGCGGGAAAGCGCGGACGGGATCGAGATGACCTTCGCGCTCAATCATCTGGGCTATTTCCTGCTGACGACGCTGCTGTTGGACCGGCTGAAGGCGTCGGCCCCGGCGCGCATCGTCAATGTGGCGTCGGAGGCGCACCGGTCGGTCGCGCTGGATTTCGACGACCTGCAGGCGATGCGCCGCTACGACAGGCTGACCGCCTACAAGCGCTCCAAGCTGGCCAACCTCTTGTTCACCTATGAGCTGGACCGGCGCATCGCCGGCAGCGGAGTGACGGTGAACGCGCTGCATCCGGGCTTCGTGGCCACCGGCATCGGCACCGCGCACGGCTTCATGCCGGACTGGCTGTGGCGGACGATAAGCCTGGCCGCCGTGACGCCGGAGGAGGGGGCGAAGACCAGCGTCCACCTCGCCGCCTCGCCGGAGGTGGCGGGCAGGAGCGGGCAATACTTCATCAAGTGCCGCCAGGCGGCATCCTCCGCTGCGTCCTACGACCAGCAGGCGGCGGAACGGCTCTGGCAGGTGAGCGAGACGACCGTCAACGCGATCGCGAGTGCGGCGGCGTGACCGCGGCTGGACCGCGGCCCGTCGCCGCCGTGACCGGCGGGCGGCGCGGCATCGGGCGAGCCTGCGCTTTGGCGCTCGCCCGCGATGGGTTCGATGTGGTGGTCGTGGATCTGGAGGCGGATGCGGCGGCCGAGGCGACGCTGACCGACATCGCAGCCCTCGGGGCCGGCGCCCGGTTCATCGCCGGGGATGTCGCGGACCTGGATGGGCACGAAGCGCTGGCAGGGGCGGGGTTCGACGCCTTCGGCCGGCTCGACTGCCTGGTCAGCAATGCCGGCGTGTCGGTGCTGTCGCGCGGCGACCTGCTGGACGTGACGGCGGAGTCGTTCGAGCGCGTGGTCGGCGTCAACCTGCGCGGCACCTTCTTCCTGGCCCAGGCGGTGGCCCGGCGCATGGTCGCGGCTGAGGCGGGCGACCATGCGCGCAACCTGATCTTCGTCACCTCCGCCAACGCGGCTGCCGCGTCGATCGAGCGCGGCGAGTACTGCATGGCCAAGGCCGGCGCCTCGATGATGGCGCGGTTGTTCGCGCTCAGGCTCGCCCCGCACGGAATCGGCGTGCATGAGGTGCGCCCCGGCGTGATCCGCACCGACATGACGGCCCCGGCGACGGGCAAGTACGACCGTCTGTTCGCAGACGGCCTGGCACCGATTGCCCGCTGGGGCGAGCCCGAAGATGTCGGCCGCGCCGTTGCCGCGCTGGCGAGCGGCGCGTTCGGCTATGCCACCGGCGACGCCATCCATGTCGACGGCGGCATGCACATCGAGCGGTTCTGAGTCTGCGCTTTTCTCAGGGTTATCGACATTTAGAAGTCCCTCCCCCATCAAGGGGGAGGGCTTCATGTGGGTTGAGGCGATGATGGTCAACAGATCCTAATAGGTGCATTCTGGCGGGTCGACCGGCAGGTTGGCGATGGCGTCGTCCAGCGCGGCGGTGAAGCCGATCAGCGAGAAGGTGTGGCGGTAGCCCGAATATGCCGGGTCGGGCGAGCTCAGCTCCACCGACGTGCCGGCCTCGAACGGTGGCAGGAGCCGGTCGACAGGCTCGCCATACGACACCAGGCCACCCGTCATCCCTTCATAGTGGATGTCCGGCGGCACGAAGGGGATCGGCCGCTCGCCATCGACCCGAAACCAGACCGCGCCTTCGACCACGCCCTCGCTCAGCACCGGGACGTAGACGCCCAGGTTCGGGCCGGGGTTGATGACGAAGGCAAGCGTGTTCTGGCCGCTGGCGTCTTGTGTGCTGATATCGCACTGATGCTCCTCGGGATAGAAACAGCCGGAGCAGAAGACGGCCCAGTCGCCATGGGTGGCTTCGTAGTCGGCGACCGACGGGTCCGGCGTCACTGGTGGCGGCGGCGCTGCGGCGGCAGTGCGGGTGAAGGAGACCGAGGGTTCGATCATCCCCTCCCCGAAGCCCACACGCAGCAGCGCATCGGCACCGATCGCCACGTATTGATGGGCGGCTTCCCAGCACAGCAGATCCATCACCGGGTAGTTGGCGTTGGCATCGAGTTCCGTCAGGCCCGGCGGCAGCGGGTCCGGATTCGGCACGCCCTGATCGATCTGGGCGTTGCGGATCTCGGCAAAGGGCTGCAGCAGGTATTTGGCCGACTGCTCACCATAGTCGATGCGGCATTCGTAGTTCGGACCCGGTCCGGCATCGGGATAGGCATCGGCACCGACCCGGCCCAGGGTCTGATATCCCTGCGTCGAGGTTTCGGTCAGCCGGTCGCCGGACACCTCCAGCACCGAGCCGTCGTCACCGCTCCAGGCCCCGACGAAGGCCGCCTGTTCCGCAGGCACATCTGCCGCAGTTATCGCGGCCCGGCAGTTCCGCACCTCGCCGCCCAGTTCGAGCACGCTGTTGCCCTGATGTTGCTGGAAGGCCGCGATGGCGTTGCTGTACCGCATGCCGGAGGCAGCCGCTTCTGGCTGCAGCACAAGCTGAGCACCGGGCATGTCGATCACAAGATCGTCTGGTCCGGCACCCCCGAAGGTCACAGTGATCTCCAGCCCACCGTCGCAGCTGAAGGGCTGGCTGCCGCCCTGGACCAGCACGATGGGATGGCCCTGATCGGGCGCGCCCACAGGCGCGCTCGCCGCCACGGCGTTGCCGGCTGCCAGCACGGCGCCGGCGGCGAGTAGCGCTGCCGGAACCCGCCGGGTGACGGACCGGAGTCGTGGAGGACGAGCAGCGCTGGCGGCTTGTGTCGGATCGGCAATCTGCGGCATCGGCTCCTCCCGATCGGTCAATTGCGCCCCGGCCGAACGCCGCGACGGTCAGGTGTCGGAATTTTCGGGTGACGCCGGTCTGTGCGCAAGGCCATTAACACCGGCATGGTATTGTCACAAAGCACCGACACGCTGTCGGCAGTGGAGGCGTGATGGCAGGCGGCACCGTTGCCCCGGGATTCAAGTGGTACGAGGACCTGACCGTGGGCGACCGTTGGTCGACCGGCGCCATCCAGGTGACCGAGGCACATGTGGTGGGCTTCGCCGGCCTGGTCGGCGACTTTTTCGAGCTGCATATGGACGATGGCTTTGCCCGGGAACTCGGCTTTCCGGGCCGGGTCGCCCATGGCCTGCTGGGGCTCGGCATGATCGACGGGCTGAAGAACCGGTGCGATGTGCATGTGCGCGCTGTCGCCACGCTCGGCTGGGACTGGCAGTTCCGCGCACCAATCCTGGTCGGCGACCGCATCCATGCGGAGGTGGAGATCGTAGAGATGCGAGAGACCCGACGGCCCGACCGCGCCATCCTGGTGCAGGCCGTCCGCGCGCTGAAGCAGGACGGCACCGTGGTTCAGGAAGGCCGCCATACCCTGATGGTGCGCCGGCGACCCGGAGGCGACGCGGCATGACCGCCAAGGGCAGTGCCGGCGGCGGCCAGGGCACAAGCAGCAGCATTCGGGTGCTGGCTTGTGCTATGGCTCGCTCAGGGCCGCACGGAGGGGAACGGTGACTGTGAACCAGCGCGACGATATGGAGCGCCTGCGGCGCGTGCGGCTGGCCAATGTGCGGCAGGAGCTGACGGCGCCGGTGACAGCCATCGTCGGCTACGGCGAGATCCTGCGTGAGGCGGTGTGCGAGCTGGGGCTGGACGATATCCTGCCCGATCTGGACCGGATGCTGGGCGCGGCCCGGTCGCTGCATGCCGGCGTCGACCATCTCCTGGATCTTGAGTCGGCACCGGAACTCTTCACCGACAGCAACATCGCAGAAGTGGAGCGCCGGCTGCGCCATGATCTGCGCACGCCGATGAGCGCGATCAAGGGTTACAGCGAACTGGTGCTGGACGACCTGAACGGGCGCGGCGGCAAATCGGTGCGCACCGATCTTGAGATCATCATTGCGGAGGTCAGCCACCTTCTCGACCGTCTGGACGTGATCGTCGACTTCACCCGCCGCGAAAGCGCCGAGGGCGGCTTAGGTCCCGCGCTCGATCCCGCTGCCAGCCGCATGTTCAACGGCATCGTCCGCAGCGTTCGCCCGGTCGACGCGGCGGAGCCGCCGCATGCCAAGCTGACGGGCCATATCCTGGTGGTCGACGACCTGCCGAGCAACCGCGACCTCTTGGTCCGGCGGCTGAAGCGGGACGGGCATCGCACGACGGAGGCCGATGGCGGCATTGCCGCCCTGCGCGCGGTGGTGGGGCAGGACTTCGACCTGATCCTGTTGGACGTGATGATGCCGGACCTGAACGGGTTCGACGTGCTGACGCAGCTCAAGTCCGACCAGCGCACGCGCGACATCCCGGTGATCATGGTGTCTGCGCTCACGGAGATGGATGCCGTCATCCGCTGCATCGAAGAGGGGGCTGAGGACTACTTGTCCAAGCCAGTGAACTCGACCCTGCTCCGCGCGCGGATCGGCGCGTCGCTGGAGCGGCGCAGCTGGCAGACCCGCGAACGCCAGTATCTCGACCGGCTGGAGCAGGAGAAGGAGCATTACGAGAATCTGCTCTTGAACATCCTGCCGCGTCACATCGTCGGCCGGATCAATGGCGGCGAGGAACTGATCGCCGACCGCTTCGACGAAGTGACGGTGCTGTTCGCCGATCTTGCCGGCTTCACGGAGAAGTCGTCACACCTGTCGCCGGCCAGCGTGGTGAAGTACCTGAACCACATGTTCTCCGTCTTCGACCACGTGGTCCGGGAGCTCGGGGTCGAGAAGATCAAGATGATCGGCGACGCCTACATGGTGGTCGCCGGCGCACCCGAGCCGCAGGCGCAGCATGCCGAGATCGTCGGCGAGCTGGCGTTACGGATGGTTGAGCGGGCGGAGGCGGTGAACAAGGCGTATGAGATGCCGCTTCAGCTGCGCATCGGCGTCCATACCGGCCCGGTGGTCGGCGGCATCATCGGCACGCACCGGTTCCTCTACGATGTCTGGGGCGACACGGTGAATGTCGCCAGCCGGCTGGAGGCCACGGGCGTGCCGGGCAGGATCCAGCTCTCCGAGACCACGGCGCGGCGTATCGCAGACTGGTTCGAGCTGGAAGAGCGGGGGCCCGTCTCGATCAAGGGCAAGGGCCAGATGACCACCTTCTTCCTCACCGGCCGCAAACCGCCCAAGGGGGCCGATTGAGCGGTTCGGGGCCGCCTACGGCCCGATTTCGTGCCATGACGTCAGACGATGTCGCCGCCGTGCGCGGTCTGCACATGGCCTCGGTAGAGCGCCTGAGCGGCACCCACTACACGGATAGAGAAATCGCGGCGTACCTCCGGTCGATGGCGGCCGACAGCTACGCCGACGAGCTGTTGGCCAACAACCTGACCCTCGCCGAAACACCGCGCGATAGCCTGATCGGCACGGCCGGATGGTGCCTCTTGGACGATGCGCCGGATACGGTGCGGATCCGTAAGGTCTTCGTCGCGCCCGATCTGGCAGGGCAGGGGCTGGGCGGGCTGCTCGTGCGGGAGGTCGAACGACAGGCGCTCGGCGGGGGCTTCCGCCACGCCTTTGTCCGCGCCAATGACAATGCGTTCGGATTCTACGAGGCTCTCGGCTACCGCTCGGTGGGATATGGCGCCATGCCGGTAGGCGATGGCGTGGGCTTGGCTGTCACCTACATGCGCAAGGCCCTGGCCGAATAGCCGAGGAACCGGCGCCGGCAATCCGAAAAAGTCGTCTAGCGGCCGGCCTTGCGTCGTCCGATAATGCGCGCCTGCCGAACGCCGCGGCGGGGGCCTTGCCCGCAGCGGTGCGCCAAGACGGCTTCGAATGCCGCCGACCCGGCATGCCCATTCGTCCAACCTTGATCAGGGGGTTTCCATGGACCGTCGTAGATTTCTCGCAGCCTCGACCGTGGCCGGCGCCACAGCCGCGGCTTCCACCTTGCCGGCGCCGGCGATCGCGCAGGACCGCACCGAATGGACCATGGTGACCAGCTGGCCGCGCAACCTGCCAGGGCCGGGCATCGCCGCCAACAAGCTGGCCGAGCGGATCACGACGCTTTCGGGCGGGCGGCTGACCGTGACGGTCAGCGCGGCGGGCGAACTGGTGCCGGGCCGTGGCGTGTTCGACGCCGTCGCCGACGGCACCGCCCAGCTCTATCACAGCGTGCCGGCCTATTGGGGCTCCAAGTCCATTGGCATCCTGTTGTTCGGATCCCAGCCCTTCGGCCTCGTGGCGGAGGAGCAGATCGGCTGGCTGACCCATGGCGGTGGCCAGGCGCTCTATGACGAGATGTATGCGCGCTTCGGGCTGAAGGGGTTCCTCTGCGGCAACAGCGGGCCGCAATGGGCCGGCTGGTTCCGCAACGAGATTACGTCGATCGACGACTATCAGGGCCTGCGCTTCCGCACCACGGGGCTGGCCAGCGAGATGATGGCGAAGGTCGGCGCGGCGGTGGTCGCCATGGGCGGGGCGGACATGTTCCAGGCGCTGCAGAGCGGCGCGCTGGATGCCGGCGAGTTCATCGGCCCGTGGACGGACAGCGCGCTCGGCTATTACCAGATCGCCCCCTACTATTACTGGCCGGGCGTCGGCGAGCCGTCGTCGGCTGAAGAGTGCGGCATCAGCAAGGAAGCCTATGACGCGCTGCCCGAAGATCTGCAGCAGGCGGTGGCCCACGCCTGCCAGTCGCTCTATGACGAGGTGACGACCGAATACAACACCAACCACGCCATCGCCCTGCAGCAGCTGGTCAGCGAGCACGACGTGCAGGTGCGCCGCCTCCCGGACGACGTGATCGTCGCCCTTGGCAACGCGGCCGGCGAGGTGATCGCGGAGCTGCGGGAGAACGAGGACGAGCTGGTACGCCGCATCGTGGAAAGCTTCCTCGCCTATCGCGCCAGCATGGTCGAGTACATGCAGTATGCTTCGGGCGGCATCATGAACGCGCGGCAGCTCGACTTCAGCTACGGTTGATCGGCTGACACCGAACAGTCCCGATCCTGGCCGGCACCATGCGGCGCGACGTCGCCAACACCGGTTGGCGCGTTGAGGTGGTGCCGGCCGATCGGGCCATCTGAAAAGGCATCTCCCGATGCTTGACCTTGCGCTGCGGCTTCAGGCGATCGGCCGCGGCCTCGATGCGATCAACCGGTTCGTGGGGCTGGGTGTCCGCTGGCTTGCGGTGCTGATGCTGCTGGTGCAGTTCACCATCGTGGTGCTGCGTTATGTCTTCGGCACCAGCTTCATCGCCATGCAGGAATCGGTGGTGTATCTGCACGCCGCGCTGTTCATGCTGGGTGCGGGATACACGCTGCTGGTCGACGGGCATGTCCGCGTCGACATCTTCTATGGCGAGGCGGCGCCCAAACGGAAGGCGGCCGTCGACCTGTTCGGCGTGATCGTGCTGTTGGTGCCTTCGGTGCTGGCGATCCTCTATGTCACCAGGAAATTCGTAACCTCGTCCTGGGAGATCCTCGAGGGACCGATGTCCGTCGGCGGCATTCCGGCCGTCTTCGTGCTGAAGTCCCTGATCCCGGCCTTTGCCGTGCTGGTGCTGCTGCAAGGTGCCGCACTGGCGCTGAAGTCGCTCGCCACTCTGTTGCTGCCGTCCGTGGCGGTCGACCGGACATGAACCTGATCCTGGAGAACCTGGATCTGGTGATGTTCGCGGCGCTATGCGGCGGCATTCTCTTGGGCTTTCCGGTCATCTTCACCCTGTCGGGCATAGGCGTGCTGTTCGCCTTGATCGGTTATGAGACGGGGCATTTCGATCTGGTGCTGCTCCGGGCGCTCAGCACCCGCATCTTCGGGATCATGACCAACGAGATCCTGGTCGCGATCCCGATGTTCGTGCTGATGGGCGTCATCCTGGAACGCTCGAAGATCGCCGAAGAGCTGCTGGAGGAAATGGGACGGCTGTTCGGCGCCGTGCGCGGCGGTCTTGCGGTTTCCGTTACGGTCGTGGGCGGTCTGCTGGCCGCCTCCACCGGCATCGTCGGGGCGACCGTGGTCACCATGGCGCTGATCGCCCTGCCGACCATGCTGCGCAATGGTTATTCGCGGGAGCTGGCGGCCGGCGCCGTCTGTTCGGCCGGCACGCTTGGCCAGATCATTCCGCCGTCGACCATGCTGATCATCCTTTCAGAGGTGATGTCGTCGGGCTATCAGCAGGCGCAGTTCGAGCAGGGGCTGTTCTCCGTCGAGACCATCAGCGTCGGCCAGATCTTCGCCGCATCGCTGGTGCCGGGCCTGATGCTGGTCGGGCTCTACATCGCCTATCTGCTGATCTTCTCATGGCTGCGGCCAAAGAGGGCACCGGCGCTGGAACGAAGCGGGCCGGACGAGCGCGTGTCCATCAGGCGTCTTGCCAATGTGCTGGCCCCGCCGATCATCCTGATTGTCGCTGTGCTGGGATCGATCCTGGGCGGCGTGGCGACACCGACGGAGGCGGCCTCTGTCGGCGCCGTCGGCGCTCTGATCCTGGCCGGGCATCGCTTCGATCCGGGCGGTGGACGGGCGGCGACCCTGCTGGCGGCCGGCGGCCTGATCGCCATGCTGGTGATGACGCGGTATCTCGACCTCCGCCTCGGCCGCGGCGATATCGGCACGGATGCGGAGCAGATCGGCATCTGGGTGGCGTTCGCCTTGAGCGGCCTCGTCGCCTACGGCGTGCTGACCAGCCTGTGGCGGGCGTTGCGGGTGGGCATGCTGGGGCCGATCGTCGGCCAGACCATGGTGGTCACCTGCATGATCTTCGCCATGCTGATCGGCGCCAGCGTGTTCGCGCTGGTGTTCCGCGGCCTGGGCGGCGATGCGCGGGTGGAAGAATTCCTGACCGAGATGCCGGGCGGTCAGGCGGGCGCCCTGTTGTTCGTCATGGCACTGATCTTCGTGATGGGCTTCTTCCTCGACTTCGTCGAGATCTCGGTGATCGTGCTGCCGATCGTCGTGCCCGCGCTCTTGTTGATGGACATGGATCCGATCTGGCTGGCCGTGATGATCGCGGTCAACCTGCAGACCTCGTTCATGACCCCGCCCTTCGGCTTTTCCCTGTTCTATCTGCGTGGCGCTGCCCCGCCTGAGGTCCGGACGATCGACATCTATCGCGGCGTGATTCCGTTCGTGATCATCAACGTGGTCGGGATCGGCCTGATCTACGCGTTCCCGGCCATAGGCACCTGGCTGCCGAATACACTGTTCGGGTAGCGGGCCGGCTATGCGTTCAAGACGCCCTTTGCCGCAAGTGCGCCGCCCAACTGCAGCGTGGCCATAAGGCGTGCGGCAGCGGCTTGGATCAGCGCCCGGCCGTCGGCCATCGCCTCACTCAAGACCATGGTGCGATCGACGATCGGCACGACGGTCGCCAACCCCGTCTGCCGCAGCACGGTGAGGTCGCCGTCGATGCGGCCGGCGAAGGCGACGACGGGCACGTCGGCCGCCTGTCCCATGCGCGCAATGTTCACCGGAACCTTGCCGACCAGCGACTGGGCATCGATCCGCCCTTCGCCGGTGATCACCAGATCGGCGCCTGCGATGCGTCCCGCCAGATCGGCCGTTTCAGAAATCAGCGAGAAGCCGTCCCGGAATTCGACGTTGAGGAAGGAGCGGAGCAGGAAGCCGATCCCCCCTGCGGCACCGCTGCCGGCGCTGTCGCGGTGGTCGAACCCGGACGCGTCAACGACGATGTCGGCGAAATGCGCCATGCCGGCATCGAATGTAGCGAGCCGATCTTCCGCAACACCCTTTTGCGGCCCGAATACATAAACGGCGCCGTCGGGACCGAGAAGCGGGCTGGTCACGTCTGACGCGATGGTGATGCGAAGCGACCGGACCCGGGGGTCGAGACTTGAGAGGTCGATAGTGGCGATGCGGCCGAGATGGCCACCTGCGCCCCTGATGGCCTGGCCGTCAGCATCGAGGAACTGGGCACCGAGCGCGGCCATAACGCCAGTGCCGCCGTCCACAGTCGCACTGCCCCCGAGGCCGAGAACGATCGTGTCTGCGCCGCGATCCATGGCGTCAAGGATCATCTCCCCCGTGCCGTAGGACGAGGCCTCGTCCGGGTTCAAATCACTGCCCAGCAGGGGCAGGCCGGAAGCGGCCGCCATCTCGATCACGGCAAGCCGCCGCTCGGGAACCCAGGCATAGGCGCATCGGACGGGGCGATCGATGGGATCGCGGGCGGTCATCTCCACAAGGTTGCCGCCGAGAATGCCGTTCATCGCCTCCACGGTACCTTCACCGCCGTCGGCCATGGGCACGAGAAGGGTGTCGACCGTGGCGTCAACCGAACGAAGCCCCGCGTCCACTGCGGCTGCCACTTCCATGCTGGTGGCGGAGCCTTTGAACGAGTCCGGCGCGATTACGATCCTCATGAAGCCATCCTACCCCGCGGCAAGGCCCACCTTACAAGCCCGCGCCTGATGCTGACTGTTCGGGTCACCCACGCGCTTCGCGGTAGGTGCGCAGGGCATTCAGGATCGCGACCAGGCTGGCATCCCGTTCGTGGATCAGGTCGCGGATCGACCGGCCGGCTGCTTCCCGCTCGCAGCCAGCGACCATGCGCGAGCGCAGGGTTTCGTCCAGTGGCGGGGCGGCGAGGCGGGTCCACGGCTCATGCAGCGACGGACCGAAATGGTCCAGCATATGGGCCATGCCGCCCTCGCCGCCGGCGAGATGAAAGGTCAGGCACGGGCCCATGATGGCCCAGCGCAGGCCCGGGCCCGCGGTGATCGCCGCGTCGATCTCCTCCACTGTCGCCTCGCCCATGGCCACCATGTGCAGGGCCTCGCGCCAGATCGCCTCTTGCAGGCGGTTGGCGATGAAACCCGGCAGCTCGTGATCCATGCGGATCACCTGCTTGCCGGCGGCGGTGTAGAAGGCGGCCGCCCAATCTACGACCTCAGGGTCCGTCGCCCGTCCGCCGACAACCTCTACCAGCGGGATCAGATAGGGTGGGTTGAAGGGGTGGCCGACGACCGTGCGCTCCGGCTGGGTGCAGTCCGTCTGCATGTCCGTCATGCCGAAGCCGGAGGTGGAGGAGCAGATGACCGTGCCGACTGGTGCCGCCGTGTCGATTTCGGCCAGCAGCTGGCGCTTAAGCTCAAGGCGTTCCGGCGCGCTTTCCTGCACCACGTCGGCGCCGGCCACGGCATCCACCAGGCTGTCGGCGATATGCAGCTTTTCGGGCGAGGCGCCGCCGGCCAGGCCCAGTGCGGAGAGCGCGGGCCACGCCGTTTCGATCAGACGGTGCAGACGATCGGCCCAGCCCGGCGAAGGGTCCCAGGCGGTCACGTCGTAGCCTCGGGCGAGGAAATGCGCCGCCCAGCCGCCGCCGATCACACCGGTGCCGATGCAGGCGATGCGTCGCACCTCGTTGGGGCTCTCCCGTGTCATGAACGTGCCTCCGCACCCTTCAATCCCAGACGCTGCCGGGCTTCAGCAGGCGTCAGAACCCGCGCCCCCATGGCGGTGACGATGGAAGCTGCCCGCTCCACCAGTGAGCCGTTGGTGGCATAGACGCCCTTGTCGAGATAGAGGTTGTCTTCCAGCCCGACGCGGACATGGCCGCCCAGCAACACGGCCTGCGCCACCATGGGCATCTGCATGCGGCCGATGCCGAAGCCGGCCCATTCCGCGCTCGGCGGCAGCATGTCCGCCATCGTCTTCATCGCCGCCGTTTCCGCCGGCGCGCCCCAGGGTATGCCGAGGCAGATCTGGAACATGGGCGGCGGGTCGACCAGGCCTTCGTCCACCATCTGCCGGGCGAACCAGAGATGGCCGGTGTCGAACGCCTCCAGTTCGGGTTTCACGCCAAGCTCGCGGATGCGCGCGGCACCGGCGCGCAGCATGGCGGGCGTGCTGATGTAGATCATCTGGCCATCGCCGAAATTCAGCGTGCCGCAGTCGAGTGTGCAGATCTCCGGGCGTAGCTCTTCAATATGGACCAGGCGGTCGAACTGGCTGATCAGGTCCGTCGCCGGCCCGTGCTCCAGCGGAGTCGGATCGCCGACTTCGAAGTCGCCCCCCATGCCGGCCGTCAGGTTCAGCACCACATCGGTGCCGCTGTCGCGGATGCGTGCGACGACCTCGCGATAGAGGGCAGTGTCGCGGCTGCCCTTGCCGGTGGCGGGGTCGCGCACATGGATGTGGGCAATCGCCGCGCCGGCGCCGGCGGCTTCGATGGCAGCCTCGGCGATCTGCTGCGGTGTTACCGGGATGGCGGGGTGTTTGTCGACCGTGTCGCCTGCACCGGTAACGGCGCAGGTGATAATCACTTCGCGGTTCACGGGAGGGCTTCCTTCCGGTCGGATCGGCGCGGCACTCTACCACCGCCGCATAGCCGCTGTCCGCGGCATCTGCAAGGGACGTGCTACCGGATGCCCTACGATCTCCAGGCCCTGGATGACGAAATTCGCGCCTATATCGCCCGATGCGAAGCACTGGACCCCGCCGACCAGCCACTCGCGGGGCCGGAGGAACAGCGCCGCCGCTACCGGGCCCTGTGTCGCGCGTTCGATGCCCCGAGGCCAGAGGGGCTGACGGTCACGGACACGGATGTGGAGGCTGCGACCCATCGCATACCCATCCGCATCTACCGGCCGGAGAAACGTGTGCGGTCGTTCTGCCTGGTGTTCTTTCACGGCGGCGGATGGGTGGTCGGCGATCTTGAGACGCATGACAGCATCATTGCGGAGCTTGCTGCGGCTGCTGGCGTCACCGCGGTCGCCGTCGACTACCGCCTGGCGCCGGAGCATCGATATCCCGCAGCCATTGACGACGGGTGGTCGGTGATCGACTGGCTGGTCCGCGGGAGGGGGGGCGTGGGCCTGACGCCCTGGACGATCGCTCTTGCCGGCGACAGCGCCGGGGCGACGATCGCCGCAGCACTGGCGCTGAAGGCGCGCGATCGGGGGTATCCACCGCTGGCCGGACAGCTGCTGGTCTATCCCGCCTTCGGCGGCGATCTCACACTGCCGTCATACGCCGAACGGGCCGAGGCGCCGCTGCTGACCACCAGCGATGTGAAGGCCTATTGGCAGCTTTACTGTGAAAGCCGATCCTCAGATGGCGCCTACGCAATGCCGCTGAAGGCGTTTTCTTTCAATGCATTGCCGCCATCTTTTGTCATAGCGTGCGAGCATGATCCGCTGCGTGATGATGCGCTGGAGTATGCGGACAGGCTTACGGTAGCCGGCGTTGCCGTAGAGCTGCGGCGCGAACGGGGCCTGATCCACGGGTTCCTGAGGGCGCGCCATTCGAGCCGCCAGGCGGCGGCGGCCTTTGGCGCAATGGTGCGGGCGGTGCAGCGCTTCGCCGGTTCTTAAGCGGCAAAACGGCTGCACCGTCTCCGTGTCGGCTAGGCCTCGATGCCCATCTCTTCGCCGAAGAAGAAGTACATCGGGTGCATCTTGAAGTTCACGACGGCGGTGTCGAACACCGTGGTGATCGCCCGCCAGCACGGCTGCGCGATCGGCCCGTCTTCCTGCATGATGCGCTCGATATGCTCGAACAGGGCCTTGCGGTCGTCGAGGTCGAGCGTGCCGGCCGCCTGAGTCAGCAGGTCGTCAAGCTCCGGGTTCGCATATTCCGGCGCGTTCCACGGCACGCCTGAGCGGAAGCCGAGATTGAGCACCGCCAAGCCATTGGACCGGTGGGCCCATTCCACGAAGCCGAGCGGAACCTTGTCCCACTGATCCCAGAACGCGCTGGACGGCATGTTATTGATGGAAACACGGATGCCGGCCTCGGCATACTGTTCCGCCATCACCTGGACGGCCGCCAGCTCCCACGCCGGGTCGCCCTTACAGGCCATCTCCACATCGATGCCGTCGGGATAGCCGGCTTCGGCCAGCAGCTCGCGGGCGCGCTCCGGATCGCGCTCCATCTTCGGCAGCGGGAAGTACTCGGGGTGGATCTGGCAGACAAAGTGGTGCTCCGCCGGTAGGCCGCGGCCCTGCAGCGACAGCTGCAGCACCGCTTCGGGATCGATGCCGAGGCGCATGGCAAGCCGCACGCGGGCGTCGTCGAAGGGCGGCTCCATGACCTTCATCTGCACGACCGAAGTCGCTGATGTCTGGGCCTCGTGCACCTCCGCATGCGGCATGCCTTCCACCGCTGGGATGAACTGCCCGTCAAGCTGGTAGAGCCCGTGCACCTGCCGCGACGCGACCGCAGAGATCCAGGCCGATGGATCGTCACCGAGATCGAGGTAGATCAACTCGTCCACATAAGGTCCGTCGCCCCAATAGTCCTGCCGGGCGCGCAGAACCGAGCGGACGCCGACCTCGTGCTCCACCAGTTCAAACGGGCCGGTGCCATTGGATCCGACGCCGAAGCTGCCGTTCTCCTCAGGGTCAGCCATGGTCATGTTGTAGAAGAACAGGTCTTCCGCGACCGTGATCGTCGGCTCTTTCAGATTCAGGCGAACCGTCAGGTCGTCGATCTTCTCGAACGCGTTGGCATCCCAGATCTCGGTCGTCATGCGCGGGTTGCCGTCATCGTCGACTTCGCCGGTGTCGACGTCGTTCAAGAGATAGCTCTTGACCAGGCCGATGGCGGACGAGCCGGTGTCCGGCGCCAGGATGTGGTTGAAGTTCCAGATCACATCGTCGGCCAGGAACGGGCGGCCGTCATGATATGTCAGGCCTTCGCGCAGGCTGAACGTCCAGCTGCGCAGGTCGTCCGAAACGTCCCACCCGGCGGCAAGATGCGGGATTACCGCATTGTCCTGGTCGATCCGGGTCAGCGTTTGGATCACCTGGGTCGTGACATTGCCGGGCTGCACCCAGTTCAGCGCGTGGGGGCTGGTGACTTCCTGCACCCGCATGCCGATTGTGATCGTCCCGCCGGTTGGAATCTCCTGCGCGTGGGCCCGGCGCAGCGGCGCAACGCCTGCAAGTGTGTAGGCCGCGCCGGCCGACATGCCGAGCGCCGTTGCATAGCGCAGGAACTCCCGGCGCGGCAGCCGGCCCCGGGCCAGTTCCTGCTTCAGCTTCGGCAGTGACGGATGGTCTTTTCGGGTCGTCATTCCACGCCCTCCCAGGTCGTTGATGTTTTAGGCTCCCGGCCGGAGTGTACGCCCGGCATTG
>JANQQD010000023.1 GCA_028285185.1 Anaerolineae bacterium
ATTCCTCTTCGATCAGGATCGCCTGACGGCGCTCGTAATCGCCGCATCGCCCATTTTGGTATTGCGCGCGCTGTTCTCCCTGCCGGAAGCGCTGCTGCGCCGCAGCCTTCGGTACAAGACGCTGGCCGCGGCGTCGTCCGCCGCTGTGGTCTCTGGCGGGGCGCTGGGTGTCGGCCTGGCGCTCGCAGGCTACGGCGTGTGGAGCCTGATCGCCTCGCAGCTGGTTCAGGCTGCGGTGCAGCTTGCGATCGCCTGGCCGCTCAGCCGGTACTGGCCCAACGGCCGGCAGACGCGCGGGCACTTCCGCGACCTCTGGAAGTTCAATCTGAGCGTCCTGGCCATCCGCCTAGTGGGATATGTCGACCAGATGGTGCCGCGGATCGCCATTGCGCTGATGATGGGGCCCCTGGCGCTCGGCCATTTCAATGCCGCCCGGCGCCTGATCGACATGATCAAGACGGGCGTGACCCAGCCGCTGACGGCGGTGGCGCTGCCGACCTTCTCCGGTCTGCAGGCGGAACGCAAATCGTTGGGCGATCTGCTGCGCTCCACGATCCTCTTGTCCAGTACCCTCGGCTTCCCGTGCTTCGCCGGGTTTGCCGTCGTCGCGCCCGACCTCGTGCCGCTGCTGCTGGGTGAGCAGTGGGTCGATACCGTCCCTCTGGTCCAGATCCTGGCGCTGATCGGCTTCCGGGCCTCCGCCATGTCGTTCAATGCCATCCTACTGCGCAGCCTTGGGCGCCCGCACTGGCACCTGGCCATGCTCAGCTTCGGTTCGACCCTCGGCATCGTTCTGGTCTTCCTGGCCGTGGGGCATGGCGTTGTCGCAGTGGCCATTGCGGTCGTCATCCGCAGCCTGTCGACATGGCCGATCGGCAGCCACCTGGTAGCCCGTCTGACGGATGTCAGCATGGGACAGCAGGTGTCGCAGATCGCTCGCCCGCTGGCCGCGACGCTGATCATGATCGCCGCGGTCGCGCTGTGGCGGGACGCTGTGGCTGTCGACATGGCAAGCGCATGGCGCCTCTGTTCCTCCATCGCAGTCGGCGTGGTCGTCTATGCCTCGGTGGCGCTGTTGATCGCCGCAGGGCCGTTGCGTGCGGCGTTGACGTGTGCGCGGCGGATCGGTGGCCGGACCGATCCGGGCACAACGGCCGCAGCGGACGCCAGCGCCTAGCACCGCTGCAGGAGCGAACGCAGTGCGGCACGGTGTTCGCCGCGTGTGGGGAGAGGCATGGGACGCATTGATGATGGGGCGGCCGCTCTGGCCACAGGCTCCGGCGATGGCGGGGTCAAGCTGCACCGTCGACAGTTCCTTCTGGCGCCAAGGGCTTTCGCGGTGGCGCCGGACTGGATCTGTGAGCCCTTTGGCACGACGCATGTGCTTAGCCATTGCCCCGACCTGATCGTCACCAAGACCCGGGATGCCGACGGCGTGCCCTGGGCGCTGCTGGGTCGGGCAGTGCCGATCGCCGCGGGACTGCCCGACCCGAAGACGGCCATCGAACGGGCGACAACCGATTCCGTCCCCGACCTTTCCTACGACTGGGCCGGCCGCTGGCTGCTGCTGACACCGGCCCACGCCTATCCCGACGCCTCGGCGCTTTTCGGCTGCGTGTACTGCACTGACCATCAGGGCGCGGTGTGGCTTTCCAGCAGCCCCACGCTGCTTGCCGGGGCAGCACTGCCGAAGGAACCAGACCTGATCGATCCGCGCGTCCTGGTCTACGAGCATGGCGTTTCGTGGTTCCCGCCACCTCTGACACGCTATGGCGGGATCCGCCGCCTGCTGCCGAGCCAGGTGCTGCGAATTGGCGACGGTGGCATCCGGTCGCGCCCGATGATGCCGCCGATCGAACCAATCGACGATGTCGCCGCGGCGACGGAGTGGCTGGCGACCGCGCTCACGGACACGATGACCCGTCTGCAACAGGCAACAGGCCAGCCATTGTGGCTCGGCCTGACCGCGGGGTTCGACTCCCGCCTGATGCTGGCGATTGCCAAGAGCGCGGGTCTGGATGTGCGCACCTTCACGCGCCTGACCGAGCGCATGACGATTGCCGACCGGGTTCTCCCCCCGCGTCTTGCCCGCATGGCCGGCTATCCGCACCGGGCGATGTCGGACACGGGCCGGCACGACGACCGCGGCAGGATGCTGCGCGACCATGCGCCGGGGCAGATTTCCCGTGGCGACGCGGAGCCGTTCCTGCGCGGGGTTCGCGACACCATGACCGGCATCAGTATCGGCGGGCACGGATTTGCCATCGCCAGCGGATTCTCCAACTGGCGATCGATGCCCGAAAGCATGCCCGAACCGGCAGAGGCGACGGCGATGTTCCTGAAATGGCGGGGCGAGCCCGTGGACAGTCCGGCTGCGCTCGGCCTTGAGGAGTGGTTCCGGTGGGTGCAGCAGACGCCTCAGGCACGGCTGGACTGGCGCGATCGGCTGTTCCTGGAGCAGAGGCAGGCGGGATGGCTGGCGGCCAAGGAACAGGTCCACGATATGGACTGCCTCGAGCGGTTCCCGATTCTGAACGCCGCGAGCCTATACGCCCGCATTCTGGGGATCGACGCGCGTTCGCGTCTGGGCTCGCGCCTGCAGCGAGACCTGATCGAAACGCTTCAGCCTGAATTTCTGGATCTGCCGTTCAATCCGCGTGACCGGACATTCCTGGCCCGGTCGCCCCACCGGGTTCTCTTCCGGCGCCTTTACTTCCTCTCGCGCAGTTTGAACCGGCGCCTGACGCAGCCGCGGCCGATGTGACCTGAGACGGAGTGTCGGCCCCGATTGCCGGCGCTGACCTGTCAGGCACCGTAGGCTTGCAGCGCTCGGGGCATGAGCTGTTCCAACTGGGCGATGCGGTTGCCCGGCGCTGGATGCGTGGACGCGAATTCCGGCGGCCGAGGGCCACCGCCCTGCTCCATCTGGCTCCAGAATCCAAGAGACGCCCGGGGATCGTACCCGGCGCGGGCCATCAGCAACAGTCCGCCCTCGTCGGCCTCCAGTTCCTGCTCCCGCGAATAGGGCAGCAGCACACCGAACTGCGCGCCCAGCCCCAGAATGGCGGCGATCTGCTGCGCGCTCTCCGGATCGCCGCCGCTCATGGCGCGGCCGATTGCGGAGATGCCCATATTGGTGGCCTGGGCCGTGGCGACACGCTCAGCCGGATGGTTTTCCAGGTTGTGCGCGACCTCGTGGCCCACGACCGTGGCCAGGTGCGCATCGTCCGGCGCGTAGGCAAAGATGCCTTCGTAGCAGCCGATATGGTTGCCGGGCAGCGCGAAGGCGTTGGCTTCGTCTCCGGCAAAGACCAGCATCTGCCACTGACCCGGGTTGCCGCCGGACGCCCGGACCAGGCGCGATCCGACCCTCTCCAGCGTCGCCTGCTTACGGCCGTCACGGGATGCCGGCTCAGTCCGCAGCAACTCCGCCCAGAGCTGCTGGCCCATCT
>JANQQD010000024.1 GCA_028285185.1 Anaerolineae bacterium
GGATGCGATCGAACGCTCGCTGCAGTTCGGGGCGGAGCCAGTGCGCGACGGGCGCGGCTGGGCCTTGGAGGTGGACTTCATCGAGGCCAACCGCGAAGCGGTCGAGCCCTGGAAGCACGACCGCCGCGACAAGCGGTTCTACCGTCGCAGCCAGCAGGTGGCCAAGGCGGCTGGGCAGTTGATCGGGCAGCCGGGCGACCGCATCGAACTGGCCACCCGCTTCGCCCGGCTGCCCCGCCGCGAAGGCTCCGACGTCGAGGGGGCGGTACGCCGCGGCCTGTTCGATGCCATCTGGCGCTTCGACCATGTCTACGACAGCTACACCGTGCCGCGGCGCTACGGCACCCACACCATGAAAACCGGCCGCGTGGCGGCGGTGGCCGAAGAAGCCCGACGCCGCTGGCAGGCGGAGGGCCTGGCCCCGGCCGATGCCTTCTGGGTCCGCAACCGGCGCAACACCGGCTTGGTGCTGGTCAGCCCAAACCCCGACCCCGATGCGCCATCGCCAGAAGTACTCCAGAGCGGGGAGGGCATCGAAATGGTCGTCGGCCAGGCCGACCTCGACCAGGCCTTCGATCCCTTCCTGCCGAGCGACGACTTCGACATTCCGACTGAGTCCTACGACCCCTCCGGCTTCTATCGCTTCGTCGAAGGCGACGACGGGCGCGCGCTCTTCGTCTTCGACCCCGGGGCAGACGGCGCGGACGCCCGGCGGCCCGTTGACGCGCGCAGCCTGGACGACCTCGCCGAGGGCTTCATCGCCGCACTGGATGCCGGGCGCGACTCGGACGACCCGCAGTGGCAGCAAAGCGCGCGGCTGCTGGCGGAGTTCTTACCGGGGACAGGCCACGTGATTTCGGCCCGGGAGGCCTACCTCGCCTTCAGGGCCGCTAGCACCGCGATGCAGAACGGCGACTGGGAAGAGGCGCTGCTGAAGGGCGGCGAGTCCCTGCTCAACGCCGCCGGCGCGGTGCCGGCTCTGGGCGATCTGCTGCGCTTCGGCAAGGGCGCGGTGAAGCTCGCCAACCTGCTGCTGCAGATGGGCCGCCGCCTTGATGTGGAACCACAGGTCCTGGCGATGGCTGCTGCCGGCGGTGGCGCTGGCAAGTCAGGGAAAGGCGCCTCTCCTGGTATCGGTCACAATGTTCATGGTGGCGGGTCGAACAAACGCTTTGTTCTGCCTGAAAGTCAGAAGTCGATCACGATCCTGGAAGGCGCTACGACGCCGATCTGGAAGAGTTTTCCCGAGACCGGGACACGACTCTATCGCGTTTCCGGAGAGCCAGTTTCTGATTGGGTCCTGCAACGCGGATACCCTCTTGGATTTCGGAGTAGCGGTCACTACAAGTCATTCATCCAGCCGCTGCAGGAGAAGGTACGCATTTTGGACCCGAACGCCATCATTGCCATCCGCGGTAGCGCGGTGACAGGTCAAGGGTTCGACAAGGTAAAGGAAACCTACACGAAGGGTTTCTTCGACAGCGGTGCCAAGCCCAGCGATTACGATATTTCCATCGTAAGTTCGGCGCTTCTCGATTTGGCGGAGCAGCAAGGAATCAAGATCTACCGAGAGACCGGAAACTCAAGAGTGATCAAGGGCAAGGCGCTGGATAAAGTTGAATTGAGGAGTGAATTCGATGAAATGATGCGAGTTGCCGGTGGCCGCGAAGTATCCCTGGTGATCTATGATACTCTGGAGGAGCTACAGGCCAAGGGCACCATGATGACCCTGGGCAGGGAACTTGGAGCAGTACGATGAAGACCTTTGTCGACGCCTTCGGTATTGCTGTTGCGCCCGAGGAAATCCACCGGATAGCCGGGGATATCAACAGCATTCTCCAGGCCCGAGGGCACGTGCCCATGCGGAGCCTGAACAACGGCTTGCGCGGCGGGCCCTATTATAAGCATGTCCCAAGCCACGATCCGAACCTGGAGTTTTCCTACAACTTCGTCGAACTCATCGGTGAGCCAGGTGGATCTTGGGAGGAAGAGGACTTCAAGGATCTCACCATCCTGCTAGATGTAATGTCAAAGGACCTCACTGTTCTGAAGAGTCTGGAGCCGCCTTTGATTGAGATCGGATTTGTGAAGATTCAGAGAGAATCATTCATTCCGGGTGATCACGATAGTCGCGAGATACACTTTCAATTGGAACCCAAGACAACCGCGCCGTGAGCTTGCGCCGTGATGCCGGCTCGACTTTGCAGTCGCGCGGCACTGCAATGATTCTGCGATAGACAGGCGAAAGTGCCCTGGGAATTCAGATAGACCATGGCTAAGTATTCAGATGACTTTGGCATGAAGGTTGATGAGACCGCGTGGGAGGAAGACTACGAGAAAGTCGTTGACGACCTCGCCGTACACCTGGAACGGGCGACCGGTATCGCCTTGACGGGGTGGGACAGTCCGGCCCGTGGCGGTGTCTACTTCGAGGGCCGGGAAAAGTACGAAGACGGGCAAAAGATCCAGGTGTCGATGCGTCCGAACTATGTGCCGGAGAGCGGCGACTGGGGTATGGACGAATACAGGGAATACACCGTCATTGCCAATGTGTTCGGCAGCAACCCGGATCAAGTCGATGAACTTCGAGAGGCGATCCTGGCTTCCAAGGACCTTGGCGCAACGCTTCTTGAGCGCTCGATTCATAAGGTCGGGCAAAGACCTGAGTATCAATTTACTCTGAAGGGTGCTGACAGACTGTCCGATGTGTGAGCGCGGGCGTGACAGTGATTTCTTGGACTGTGCTGATCGAAAGTGAAGGCCCGCTCGAACGGCTGCGACTCCCGGAGTTCTATTGTTGAATTGACTGGGAAAGCGTATAGCCGAACCGTGAACTTCATGCTCTACGACACCGACGAGACCTTGTGGAAACGTGGCACGGCGATGATTCTCAGGTAAACAGAGATCATCAAAGGTGTGATCGATGACGACAGAGCAATGGTATTCCGCCGACTTCGGTATCGAGGTGGACGAAGCGGGGTGGGAAGCAGACTACGAGAAAGTCGTTGACGACCTCGCCGCACACCTGGAACGGGCGACCGGCATCGCTTTGACGGGCTGGGACAGTCCGGCCCGCGGCGGTGTCTACTTCGAAGGCCGGGATGAGCAAGAGGGCGGCCAGGAAACGATCGTGTGGTTGCGCCCGAACTATGTGCCGGAGAGTGGTGACTGGGGCTTCGAAGATTACAGGGAATATACAGTCATCGCCAATGTGCTCGGCAGCAACCCGGATCAAGTCGATGAACTTCGAGAGGCGATCCTGGCTTCCAACGACCTCGGCGCGACGCTTCTACGCCGTGCGATTGTCAGGCCCAACCAACGACGTGAGGTTCTCTATTCGCTGAAGGATAGTGGAAGGGCAAGCTGACTCGTCAAATGTGGCATCGAGTGCTGTCAGGACCTCCCTGAAGCGTTTCACGCTGGCCAAGGCAAAGGTCGGTTAGTCACCCTTGGAACCTGGCGGGCGGATCGCACTGCGGAGCCGTGAGGGCGATTAGAGGCAAGGCGCTGGATCTCATCGAGCTTAGAGGCGAGTTCGCCGAAATGGTGCGAATAGCCGACGGATGAGAGGATACCTTGGTGATACACGAGTCCTTCGATGCGCTGGAGGGTAAGCTGATCGATCTCGATTCTATCAAGACCAGGCGCGAATCAGATATTCGCTCGGCGCTAGATAGCAGACAAGTTCACCTTGAGCGTCCACCGGATACCGCCTCGCGCTGACCGGAGTACGGGCAGGGCCAGCGGTCGCCCAACGGACTGCTATCTCTCCGTTGCGAGACGACGCAAGATACTAGCACCGCCCGTAGAATGCCGCCAAGTTCGACTGCATCTGATGGAGTTCATTGACCGCCTCGCGCCGATCGAAGGACACGCAGGACCAGCGGTCACCGGCGGACTGCCCTTGGAGGCAGCGCAGCGGTAACCTCAGTAGACATAGCGCAGCGGCCGCTCGCCAGAGACGGGGCAGCGCCGGCCGACACCGTCGAACCGGAAACCGAGTTTCTCCAGCCAGTGGCGGCTGGGTCGGTGGTCCGGATGCACTTCGGGCAGGATGTGCTCCAGCCCGTAGTGGCGTTTGACCCTTGGGAGACTGCGCTTCAGGTCCCGGTGGAGTGCCTGCGGCTGCGCCCGGAAGAGCGATGAAAAGAAGGCCCAGACCCTGGCCTCGCCGTTCTCAATGACGAGTCCCGAGCAACCGAGGACCCGGCTGTTCTCGACAAAGGTAAGCGCCGGACCGCTCTCGCAGTACGCCAAGGCGAAACGGCGCATCGGTTCGCGAAACAGCCGCGGCGGGTCGATGTCGGCCAAGTGGCTGGGTCTGAAAGCGATCAGTTCAAGCATCACAGAGCCCCTGCTGTATTGGCCCCAGCGCCGGTGTGAACTGCGATGACCAAAGCAGCGGAGGTATGCTTAAGGCTGCCCATGCCTGGGAGTTCTTCGGTGCTGCAATGCATGGTTCTTCTCCGTCGAAGATTGCTCGGAATCTCTCTCTTTATTTCTACTTTAGATTGTATATAAACTATGGCAAGCGTGTGGCATCGCCTCTTTCGCTGGCCCAAGGCTAAACGTTCCGGTTGTGTTCAGGCCACTTGAGATCACGAAGCCATCGACATCTGCTCAAACCGATATCCGAATAGGACGGAGCCCATGACGGAAACGCTGACAAGCCCCGAGACGACGAACGCAGTGTCGCGAGAAACGAGCCAAGCACCGGAAGCCGCCGGCGATTGGCGCGATGCCATCGCCGAACCGGAACTGCGCCAAGTGGCTGAGAAGTTCATCTCACCGCGTGACGTGGTGAAGTCCTATGCGGCGCTTCAATCCCGTCTTGGCCGCTCCATCGTCAAACCCGGTGCCGAAGCAAGCGCGGAAGAGCTTGCCGCCTATCACCGGCAACTGGGCGTTCCCGACAGTCCAGCGGGCTACGATTTGAGCCTTCCGGAAAGCCTCCCGGAACAACTGAGACCCGACGCGGCGGGGGAGGCCTTGCAGCATGATTTCGTCGCGGCCATGCACGAAGCCGGCGCCAGCAACGAAGTGGTGCAGAAGGCACTCGACTGGTACTACGGCACCCTCGACCAATCTGTGGCGCAAAAGGAACAGGCAAACGCCGACCAGCGTGCCGAGACGGAGGCCAGCCTGCGCCGGGATTGGGGTGCCGACCATGAGCGCAACCTGAACTTCGCCCAGAGAGCGGTGCGCGATTTCGGCGACGAGGATTTCGTCTCCCTGCTGGAAACCCGCGAGATCGATGGGGTCAAACTGGGCGACCATCCGAGTTTTGTCCGCGCTTTCGCCACCATCGGCCGGCGGATGGGAGAAGACCTTCCATTGAGCGGCGAACCAGAACGCGGCCAGGCGGGTCTGCAAACGCGTATCGATAGTCTTCACGCTCTGCAGGACAGCGATCCGCGTCGCTACGCGTCCGACGCTGTACAGCGCGAGCTGCAAGATCTCTATGGGCGGCTCTACGGCAACGAACCGATTGTCGGAGACGAAGGCCGTCGGTTGTAGCCAACGTAACCTTTTCCGCCTTTATCCAATTGACCGGGAGAGAACCCGTCCCAACTCGGCCGGGCCTCCCGACCCATTTTTCAGCAATCCGATAGGCCCGGGCTTTTCGATGCGCGGCCCCAATTGGGGTACCCGAACATCGCGGTTCCTCGGACAACCCAACGGAACGCTCACACCCATCCACCTGATCAAAGGAGATGTGCGTTGAGCACTTCCATCGACCAGTCGTTCGTGAAGCAATTCGAAAGAGAGGTTCACGAAGCCTATCAACGCCAGGGCTCGCTACTGCGCGCCACGGTGCGTTCCAAGAACAACGTCAAAGGTGCATCCACAACCTTCCAGAAAATCGGTAAGGGCGTCGCCTCGACCAAGGCGCGCCACGGCAAGGTCACGCCGATGAACGTCGACCACACGCCGATCGAGTGCACGCTGCAGGACTTCTATGCCGGTGACTATGTCGACAAGCTGGATGAGGCCAAGGTGAACCATGACGAGCGGATGGTGATCGCCAACGCAGGGGCCTGGGGCCTGGGCCGCAAGACCGACGAACAGATCATTTCGCAGGCGGCGCAGACAACAACGACTGTCGGCACGCATGCAACCGGCCTCACTCGAACCCTGCTGCTGCAAGCCGTGGAGTCGTTGGACGACAACGACGTGCCTGACGATGGTGATCGCTGGGGCCTCCTCACCCCCCGGCAATGGTCTTTCGCTTTGACCATTCCTGAATTCGCCAGTGCCGACTTCGTCGGTGACAATCTTCCATTCGTGCAGCGGAACCGGACACGATCCTGGCTGGGTGTCAACTGGATGCGCCACACCGGATTGCCCGACAAGGGAACGACAACCGCCAAGTGCTTTGCCTATCACAAGAACGCGCTGGGTCATGCATCCGGCGCCGATGTGACCAGCGACATCACCTGGCACGGCGATCGGGCGGCGCATTTCGTCAACAACATGATGAGCCAGGGGGCCTGCCTGATCGATGTCGAGGGTGTCGTCGCGATCCACGTCGACGACGAAGCCACGATCCCTTGAAGCTAGCCTGAAGGAGGGCTGACAGATGACCGTTTTCTACGGACAGCAGATGACGAAGCTGCGTGTTTCGCCGTTCAAGACGCCCGCGCCGGGCTTTGTGGACGGTGTCGTGCAGGTCTTCAATGAGGAAATCACCCTAGCGGCGCAGACCACGTCGGACACGATCGAAGTGGCGCGCCTGCCCAAAGGTGCGATTCCCCTTTATGGGGTTCTTCTGAGCTCGGTGTCCCTAGGGAGCTCGACGCTCGCCATCGGGATCGGTGGCTCGACCGGGAAGTACCGTGCGGCGGCCACCTTCACGACGGCCAATACGCCGACGCTGTTCGGCCTGGCGGCCGCAAACGGCGAAGCGCTCGCGGCTGAGGAAAACGTGTTCCTCACCGTCGGCACGGCCTCGCTGCCGGCGTCCGGCTCCTTGAGGGTCATGTTCTTCTATGCGTTGAACTGACGGCGCGAGGAGGTCGATTCAAAGGCGGGGCGGGCCCTCGGGACCCGCCCCGCTATTTTCATCCCCTTTACCTGCACGAAGGAGTGAGACTGGATGCCCAGAGCCTTGTCGCAGTACCTCGAGACCATCGCCGCTCTGCAGAGTTTCTGCATTTTCGGCTATCAGACCGACGATCCCCTGAGCGCCGTTGCGCAGTCGGACTACTTCGTGAGCTGCGCCTCGCGCCTCATGGTCAATGACCTGATCCTCGTCTGCGCCGACGCCGAGAGAGAGCCGGCTTGGGGCCTCTTCGTCATCTCCTGCGTTGGGGAGAGCGATGTGACCCTTCAGAACGTGGCCGGTCTGACACCGGATACCATCAACGGCCTCACGTTCCTTCGGAGCCCCTTGCCGGTGGAGGCCGCGAGCCCGCGTAAAGGCAATGCCGAAACGAGAAAAGCAACGCGAAACCGCCGCAAAGCTGCTTAGGGAGACGCTCAATGGTTGACGTTACCGGCCTTTGCAACAGTGCGCTGGCGAAGATCGGAGCCGCACGCATC
This sequence comes from Anaerolineae bacterium, assembly GCA_028285185.1. Classification (GTDB taxonomy): domain Bacteria; phylum Pseudomonadota; class Alphaproteobacteria; order DSM-16000; family Inquilinaceae; genus JACKIG01. Next base: position 7,543 of record JANQQD010000024.1, read on the forward strand.
ACGGCCCTGGAGGAAGGGAGCAAGAACGCGAGCCTCTGCGCCGAGCTCTACGAGCGTTGTCGGGACGATCTGCTGCGCGCCCACAGCTGGAATTTCGCTACGGCGCGGGCGAAGCTTGCAAAGACCGACAACGAGCCGGCATTCGGCTACACCGCGAGCTTTGCACTGCCGGCGGACTGGATCCGCAGTATCGGCGCCTATGACAACGGAGAAGGGCTCGGGACTCTCGATTACAAGATCGAGAGCGGTTACCTGCTCAGCAGTGCGGTGGAGGTTTACTTGCGCTATGTCCGCCGGGTCGAGGACGTCAACTTGATGTCCGCGGACTTCCGGGAGGCCTTGGCCAGCCTCTTGGCCCGGGAGCTGGCGGTGCCCATCGCACAGTCGAACAGTCTGGAAGAGAAACTTGAAGCGCGCTATCGCACGCGCTTGCGCAGGGCGCGGACGACGGATGGCCTGGAGGACCGCGCCGATCCCCTACCGCTCGGCGCCTGGGCCGCGGTGAGGTGACCGATGCCACGTGCTAACCCAATCCAGGCGGCCTTCAATGCCGGTGAAATCGGGCCGCGGCTGGCGGCGCGGGTGGATTTCGCGAAGTACCGCAACGCCGGCGCGCGGGTCGAGAACATGATTCCGCTGCCACAGGGTGGGCTGACGCGACGACCGGGCACGCGATACGTCGCCGCAGTTCGCGACCATGGCAAACGCCCACGGCTGCTGCGGTTCGAGTTTTCGACGGAGCAAGCTTATGTGTTGGAAGGGTGCGACGGCTGCTTTCGCTTCTTCGGGGACGGCGGCCAAATCGTCGTGGCTTCGACGGATGCCGCTATCAGCAACGGAAGCTTCGATAGCGACATCATAGGCTGGGATGACCGGTCCACGGGCGGCGCGTCCATCGCCCATGAGGTCATCGGTGCCGGAGGCGTCGATACGATGAAGTTCAACTCCATCGTCAACCGCAGTTGGGGGAACGATATCGCCAACCGTGCGCACGTCGGGTTCAAATGGACGGCTGACGAAAGCGGGGATGTCAAGACAGTGACCATTTCCGTCGCCGCGCACACGTCAAACATTGGGGCGGTGGCCTCGATTTGGACGGACAATGCCGGGAGTCCGGGTACGCAAGTTGGCGTCGACAGCGCGGTGACGGTCATTTCAAAGAGCGATCCCTATGAGTTCATCTTCCCGACCAAACCGGCGATCACCCAAGGATCCACCTACTGGGTGGTGATCAGCGACACGGGTTCGGGCCAGGTCCGCCTAAACTTCTGCGCCGACCAGGGCAGCGAATTTGCGTCGGGTACGGCTGACACGATCGCGGCCATCACAGATGTCGGACCGGGCAGCGTGCCGACCGCGAGCGAGGACCTGCGCGTCAAGGTCGTGGTTGAAACGGCGAGCAGCAACGGCGCTCTGGCATTGATTGGTAACGGCTCTGGCGTGGCGGCGGCTGAACAAGACATCACGACAGCCAACACGGGACAGGAACATGTCTTGCGTTTCCGCATCATCGGAATCCCAGGTGATGCAATCAAGCTGCGCATCGGCAATACGAGTGAAGGCGATCAGGTTCTTGCCGATCTGGAACTCACGACGGGCTTTCACAGCATTGCTTTCACGCCAACTGTGAGCCCGCTCTATGTGCAGTTCCGAAATGAGGCTGACAAGACAGTCTACGTCGATGACGTCACCATTGCCGCTTCGGGCGCGGGATCGGTTCAGCCTTTGGAGCTTACCGGACCTTATCTCGAGGCCGACTATCAGACTCTCAAATGGGCGCAGTCGGCGGATGTGATGTATTTCGCCCATCCCAACTACACGCCTCACAAGCTTGAGCGGCGCGGTAACACGACTTGGTCGCTGGTCGAGGTGGAGTTTCAGGACGGCCCCTATCTTGACGAGAACACGAAGGCTGGGCAAACCCTGCAGCCGTCTGCAGCCAACGGGAATGACATCACGATCACGGCGTCAGGTCATGCGCCTTTCAGTGCCGGAGATGTGGGCCGCGCCATACGCCTCCGCCCATCCGGTGAGCCGGGATACGCCATCGTTACGGCGTTCGTCAGCCCTGAACAGGTCAGAGCCGATGTGAAACGAGCTTTTGCCAGCACCAGCGCAACGGCGAGCTGGCGCCTTGGGCCTTGGTCCGGAGACCGCGGCTATCCATCGGCAGTGACGTTCTTCGAGCAGCGACTGGCCTGGGCGAACACCAAGGCTCAACCACAGAGCTTCTGGCTGTCGCAGTCAGGAGACCTCGAGAACATGCGGCCGGACAGCTTCGAGGGCGGAGCGATCGAGGTGCAAGACGATGATGGGCTGGATTTCACCATAGCTGCAGACCAGGTGAACGCCATTCGCTGGATGTCGCCGGGCCGACAGTTGATCCTGGGAACCTCCGGCGGTGAATGGTCGGTGACCTCGGATGGCCCGGTCATCACGCCGACGGACATCGAGGTGAAGCGAGAATCGACCAACGGCAGCGCCGATATCCTGCCTGTGCGAATCTCGTCCATTGTGCTCTTTGTTCAGAGAGCCAAGCGGAAACTGAGGGAGTTTGTCTTCAGTTTCGAAACGGACGGTTTTCGCGCGCCCGACCTTACGATCCTGGCGGATCACATCACCGAGAGCGGTATCCGCGAGGTGACCTATCAGCAGGAGCCGGACAGTCAGGTGCACTGCGTTCGCGAGGACGGCGTTCTGGCGACCTTGACCTATCGGCGGGAGCAGGACGTGGTCGGCTGGTCCCGGCACATTCTCGGCGGGCAGTATCAAGGCGGCAGCCCGGTCGTCGAGAGTATGACGACCATTCCCGGCAATGCGGCCGCGGGAAGCGAAAACCTCGATGAGGCCTGGGTGGCCGTGAAGCGAACCATCAATGGCGCGACTCATCGCAGCATTGAGGTCTTCGAGGCGCCCTTCGAAGGCCCGAACCCGGACGGTTTCGACGACGCTGCGAGTTTCGATGCCGCTGTCCTGGCCTCCCAGGGCAAGGCCTTCTATGTGGATGCCGGCCTCACCTACGAAGGCGCAGCGACCCAGAACCTCACCGGGCTCGATCACCTGGAAGGGGAAACGGTGACCATTCTTGCCGACGGTGCACAACACCCTGACCGCATCGTGGCGGGTGGCGCGGTCACCTTGGAGACGCCGGCGAGCCTGGCGCACGTGGGGCTGCCCTATCGCCATATCTTCACCTCTCTGAAGCTGGAGGCGGGCGCGGCGGCGGGGACCGCCGTGGGCAAGGTGAAGCGCATTCACGGAATAGCCCTGGTGCTCCTCCACAGCTTCGGTATCCGGATCGGGCCGTCGCCCGGCCGTCTGGAGGACGTCCCTCTGCGTGAGGTCAAGGACGCGATGGACACGGCCGTGCCGTTGTTTACGGGCGAGCGCTATGTGAGCTTCGACGGCGACTATGAGCGGGATGCAAGGATCGTCATATCCGGCGACGCACCCTTGCCCTTCACCCTGCTGGCCGCCGCGCCGGAGCTCAAAACCAATGAGCAGACCTGATGCGGCGGACGGAAGTCGTGGCCTTCGTGCCGGGACACCTGGCGGACATCGACCCGCCGGTGCTGGACCCCGGACAGATGCAGCGCTTTGCCGCCGCCTACCAGCCGACCGGCCCTGCGTTCACGTTGGTGGAGGAGGGCAGGGCGCTGGGCTGCGCCGGTCTGGTGCTGAACGGTCGGGAGGGACGGGCCTGGGCGTTCCTCTCGGACATTCTGCGGCAACGGCCTTCCTTGTTGCACCGGACCGTCAGCCGTGCGTTGCCGGCACTCATCCAGCACTACGAATTGGAGTGGGTGACGGCCGAAGCCCACAGGGATTTCGCCGCCGCGCGGCGCTGGCTGGAGCGGCTCGGCTTTCGCTTCGCCGGCCTAGCGCCACGCTTTGAGGGCACAACGGAAACATATGCGAGGTATTGTCTATGGGTGGATTGCCAGAGTTCGCTGCAATAGCCAGCCTGGCCGGCGCGGCCGTGGGCGCCGTGAGCTCAGTTGCTGCGGGACAGGCACAGGCCAACGCCGCCGCCTTCAACGCTGAGGTGGCGCAGCAGCAGGCCGAGCGGGAACGACAGATCGCCGAGCGTGAGGCTGCCGACTTCCGCCGCCAGCAAAGCAGGGTGCTTGCAGCATCGCGCGCACGGCGTGCCGGCGCCGGCGTCACATTCCAGGGCTCCCCTCTGTTGGTGAACGAGTCGACTGCGGCCGAAATCGAGCTCAGCGTTCAGAACATTCTTGTTGGAGGCGAGACGCGGGCATCGCGCCTTCGTCAGCAGGCAGCGCTGGAGCGCGCCAACGCCAGCTCCGCGCGAACCGGAGGCATTCTTGGGGCGGGATCGACGCTGCTGACGGGTATCGGCCGGACCGACCTCTCCGTTTTCGAAGAGACATAAAACGCGGTGGTTCGCGACTTCATTCCAGCCAGTCAACTTCCATACCATTCATGAGGCCAAGTCCATGCCCCGTATCCCTTCAGTTTCCGACGTGCGACCCGTTGCCGCGGGGGTGACCCGCGATCCGGGGGTGCGTGCCACGGCTGAGGACTTCGGTCTGGCGGCTGCGCGTGGACTTGCCGGACTGGGCCTTGGCTTGGGCGACTTTGCATCGGGGTTGACCAGGCTGGACAAGAAGCTCTCGGAGGACCCTCAGGAACCGCAAGCGACGAAGCAACAGAACCGAGGCCATAAGCCAGGTAGAAGCCAGAGGAAGGGCAAGAAGCGTGGTAGGCCCCCGGCCAGCAGCGACGCCGGCCACAAGCACGGCAAAGCTGGCGGGGAGTCCCCACCGGCTTCGCTGGATCTGGCAACGGCCATGGGCAGGACGCGGGCGGCGGAGGATATCGTCGCACCGGCCAAACACAAGATCGAGATGCGCGGCAGATCGCGTGAGCTTATCCGGACACAAGCGTACGACGGCACCACGCCCCTTGAGGTTGCAAGGCAGGCGCGGGAGACGTTCAAGGCAGAGAGCGAACAACGCCTGAAAGCCCTGTCGCCGGAGCAACGGGCGGCGGCGCGGTCTGAGGTCGAGACGGTTGAGAAAACCCATACCCTGCGCTCTCTGCAGCTCGGCCAGAACCAAGCCGTGGCGGCGCTGGAGCAGGCGACGGAAGATGCGCTCGCGCAGATGAAGGCGCAGGCGATCGAAGACCCGGCGGCGGCAGAGATGCTGACGGCGGAGGGGCTGGACGTATTGAAGCAACTCCATGACCGTGGGGCTCTGACAGTCGAGCAGTTGGAGCGGGAGAGCGCGATCTTCCGGCGGGAGCTGTACACCGGTATGCTGCGCGGCCAGCCGGCGGCGGCCGTGGTTGCAGACCTGGAAGGGGGGCTTTACGACGACGTCCTCCACGATTCCGAGACCAAGGAAAAGCTGCTGGCGGCTAGCCGCTGGCGGCTACAGAGCGAATTGATGCAGGGGAAAGCAGGTGTCGCCGAGGCGGTTGAGCGGGCCCGGCGTGGCGAAGCGGGACCGGGTGTGCTCAGTGCGGCGACGCTGCGGGTTCTCGACGCCGGCGCCCTGGCGGATGCAGAGCTTGAGATCGGGGTTGCCGAGCGGGCCCATGCCATCGCCGAAGAGCGGCGGTTTGCGCCGGAGGCCGAACTGCGCGCGCTTCTCGACGATCCGGAACCGGTGCCGGGCGTCGACGGCGAAAGGGCGCAAGCGCGTGTTCGCGAGGAACTCGGCCTGCAGGTCGAACGGCTGCTGGAGGAACGGCGCGCCGATCCGGCGGCTTACGTGATGGGCCAACCGGCGGTGGCCGAAGCCTTTGCCGCCGCGGAGCAGGACCCGACGCTGTTGCCCGACGCA
>JANQQD010000037.1 GCA_028285185.1 Anaerolineae bacterium
GTTCTGCAATGCGGAGATCGCCGGGCTTGCCGATCTTGAGGGGCTGAAGGTCCGGGGCTCGGGCCGCATGACGACCCAGTTCCTTGAGGCACTGGGGGCCGAAGGCGTCAATCTCGGCTTTTCCGAAGTTCCGGGCGCGCTGGAACGCGGCGTGATCGACTGCGCCATCACGGGCTCCGGCTCCGGCTATTCGGCGGGCTGGTGGGAAAGCTCCACTCATCTGATGACCCTGCCGCTCGGCGGCTGGGATGCGGTCGTCACGGCCATGAACCTGGAGAAGTGGGAGTCGCTGGACGAGGCGACGCAGACACTGATTCAGACCCAGATCACCGAGAACTTCGAGGCCCCCGCCTGGGCGGCGGCGGCCGACGCGCTGGAAACCGACATCGCCTGCCTGACGGGCAGCGGCGATTGCCCGGCTGGTGACCCCGCCGACATGACGCTGGTGGAGCCGACCGAGGCGGATGTGGAGACGGCCAACCGCGTGCTGCTTGAAACCGTGCTGCCCGACTGGGCCGAGCGCGCGGGCGACGACTGGGCGCAGCGGTGGAGCGACACCGTCGGCGCGGCGGTCGGCGTGCAGCTCAACTGACGCCGAGCCGGGGAGCCCGGTTTCGTGGAGGGTGCGGTCAGCCGCATCGTCCGTCTGATACGCACGGCCAACAGGGGGGTGGGGCTGGTGGCAGGCCTTGCCCTCCTGCTGACCGGGGTATTGATCCTGACCGAGATCGTGTTGCGGCGGACCGTGGGCAGCGCACTCGGCGGGTCCGACGAGATCTCCGGCTATGTCATGGCGGCGATCGCCACCTGGGGGCTGGGCTGGGCGCTCGCCGAGCGGGCCCATGTGCGCATCGACCTGGTCCAGCGCCAGCTGGCGCCGGGCGGCCGGGCCGCGCTGGACGCGCTGGCGCTGTTGAGCGTGGCTGCCGTGGCGCTGTTGGTCTCGGTCCATGCCTGGTCGGTGCTGGCGACCACGCTCGACCGCAACTCCATGGCCAACACGCCGCTGGAAACGCCGCTGTGGATCCCCCAGTCGATCTGGCTCGGGGGGTGGGTCTGGTTCAGCCTGACCGCCTGGGTGCTGGCGCTCTGCCTGTTGGCTGCCCTGGCCATGCGCCACCGGCGTCTGGCTGAGGCGATCGGCGGAACCCATGGCGAGAGCGGCATCGACGAATGATCGGCAGCATCTCCATCGCGCTGTTGGTGCTGATGGCGCTGTCCATCCCGGTCGGCGTTATCCTGTTCGTGCTCGGGATCGGCGTCGATCTCTTCTATTCCCCGTTCCCGCTGATCCGCGGGTTGGGGCAGGTGGTGTGGTCGGCGACCAATTCGTCCCTCCTGATCGCCATCCCGTTCTTCGTGCTGCTGGGCGAGGTGCTGGTGCGCGCCGGCATCGCAGAGCGCACCTACCGGGCGCTGGACATGTGGTTCTCCTGGCTGCCCGGCGGCCTGATTCACGCCAATATCGGCACGGCAACCATGTTCTCCGCCACCTCGGGCTCATCCGTTGCAACCGCCGCGACAGTCGCCACCGTGGCGATGCCGCAGGCGGAACGGCTGGGCTACGACCCGCGCCTGTTCTCCGGCGCGATTGCGGCCGGCGGCACGCTCGGCATCATGATCCCGCCCTCGATCAACCTGATCGTCTACGGCTTCCTGACCGAAACCTCGATCCCGAAGCTGTTCCTCGCCGGCCTGGTGCCGGGCCTGCTGCTGGCGCTGGGCTTCATGGCGGTTTCCGCTCTGCTTTGCCTGGCACGCCCGCAATTGGGCGGCGGCGCCGGCGCGGCGGTCACGTGGCGCGAACGGCTGATCCACCTGAAGGATCTGGTGCCGATCATCGCCCTGTTCGCCGTCGTGATCGGGTCCATCTATCTCGGCTGGGCGACGCCGACGGAATCGGCCGCCATCGGCGTGGCCATGGCGATGGCGATCGCCGCTGGCCAGGGGGGCTTGAGCCTCGCGGCCCTGCGCGAGGCGCTGCTGGGCACCATCCGGGTCACCGCCATGATCATGTTCGTGATCATCGGCGCCTATTTCCTGAACTACACCCTGGCCTCGGCCGGGCTGGGCCAGGCGCTGCGTGACCTGCTGGAAGGTCTGGACCTGGGCGCCACCGGCACGCTGCTGGCGGTCGTGCTGCTCTATATCGTGCTGGGCTTCTTCATCGAGACGCTATCGCTGATGGTGGCGACGATCCCGATCGTCGTGCCGATCGTGGTCGGCCTCGACTACGACCCGGTCTGGTTCGGCATCCTCCTGATCCTGCTGATCGAGATGGCACTGATTACGCCGCCGGTGGGGCTCAACCTCTATGTCGTTCACGGCACCCGCAGAAGCGGCAGCCTCACGCAGGTGATGGTCGGCGCGGTGCCCTATGTGGCGACGATGCTGGTGATGGCCGCCCTATTGATCGCTTTTCCACAGATCGCATTGTGGCTGCCCGGCGACTGAGCGGACACAGACATTGAGGACGGATGACGATGCCTGATGCAGAAGCGCTGCAGTTCGAGGTGGCGGGTGAGGGCGCGGTGGCCCTAGCCCCGCGGCACGGCATCGTCGCCGGCTGGACCGGCCGCAACCCGGCCGCTATCGAGCACCATATCGCGGAGCTGGAGGCGATCGGCGTGCCCCGCCCCTCACGCGTGCCGCTCTACTACCGCGTCGCCGCGCAGCAGTTCACCCAGGCTGCAGTCATCCAAGTGGTGGGGGCGGAGACTTCCGGCGAGGTGGAGCCGCTGGTGTTCGACACCGGTACCGCGCTTTACCTCGGCCTCGGCTCCGACCACACGGACCGGGCGCTTGAGACCCATTCGGTCGCCCTGTCCAAGCAGATCTGCGCCAAGCCGGTCGGTCGTCATGCGTGGCGGTTCGACGAGGTGGCGGATCACCTGGAGGCGGTCCGCTTGACCGCCCATATCCGCGCCGCCGGCGACGGAGACTGGACACTCTACCAAGAAGGCACGATCGCGATGATCCGCCCGCTGGCGGAGCTGCTGGCCGGCGCCCCGACGGCCGTCGGGGCGACGCGGCTGGCGCCGGGCACGCTGATGGTCTGCGGCACCTTCCCTGTGGCCTCCGGCGGCGTACGGCCGGCCGTGGACTTCCGGATGGAAATGCACGACCCGGTGCTGAACCGTACGCTGATGCATGCCTACACGACCGAGGTTCTGCCGGTCGTTTCCTGATCCGTCTTGCGGATGCGGTTGGCTGACAGCTCTCGGTCGCGGAATTCGGTTCGGCGGCGCGCGCAAATGCAAATTACGTCGCACATTTAGTTCAATTTACAATTAAATGTCGCAAGTCCGCAGAATACCTTTCACGCAGCCGTCACATGACGTCCCTATTCTCATGCGGCATTTCGCCTTGGCGGTCGTGTTGACGCTGGCGACGGCGCCACGGGAGCGGGAGCGGCGGACCGATGGACGATCTCTACGGTGTGGAGGGCAAGTTCAACAAGAAGGCCCTGGACGAAGAGGAGTATGTCTGCGCGGTCATCGAAGCGTCCCTGGCTGTGCTCGGCACCGCAGCCGGCGGCACGGGCGGCAAGGTTTTGAAGAACGTCCGCAAGATGCCCGGCGCCTTCTGGAAGGTGAAGAAGACGGGCGACAAGCTGGACGGCTTCAAAGCCAATCCGTTCTTCGATCTCCACGGCATCGAAAGCGACGAAACCAGCGCCACCGCAAGCTATCTCAGGCAGCGCGCTATCAAGGGCTTCGGCAGTGCGGCATTCTCCGCCGTCGGATCGGCCTTCAGCGGCTCCACCGGCGGCGTGAACGTCACAAGCGCTGCCAAGGCCGGCTCCTCCCTCGCCCAGACAAGCCTGCACATCATCAAGCTGCAGGCGATTGCGGAGAAATGGCCGCGGTCCCGTCCGATCCAGGCCTGGGTCCGGGCGCTGATGGAGTTCAAGAACGCCAAAGTGGTGGCAAAGACTGCAGATCTTGCCGGCAGCCTCAACTCCATCCTGGGCGTATTGGCGACGTTCGCCACAGTCGCCATCAAGCTGAACATGAAGATCACGCAAGACCATATCGCCAAGCGCATCGCCGCGGAGATGCACTGGCGCGCCTATCAAGAGACAGTGGTCGGCGGCATGCTGGCCAAACGCCTCGGCGGCGGCGGGGACGGCCCGGCGGGCCCGGCCAGCGAGATCCTCTACGAGCTGTTCACCCAGCGCGGCGGTTCGTGGCTGACCTCGAAGATCTTCGGCAAGTACGAGGTCGACCGCTTCATCAAGGAACCGGTGGGCTGGGAAGCGATCTCGGACAAGCTGAAGCTTATCTGACCGGCCTTCCGCTCAGCCCGCCCAGATCACCTGGTTGATCGGCGGCAGGTGGCTGCTGACGCTCGTCCAGCGGCTGCCGCCGGCTTCTCCAATCCAGAGGTTGCCGGTCGTCGATCCCATGGCGAGGCGGCGGCCTTCGGCGTCGATATCCAGGGCGTGGCGGTAGACCAGGTCGAAGGACGGTTCATCGGGCAGGCCGTCTTTCAGCACCTCATAGCTCGCACCACCGTCGTTCGTGCGGCTGACCACCAAGCGGCGGTCGACGGGCACACGGCATTCGTCCTTCACGCCAGGCACAAACCAGGCGGTGTTGGGGTCGGCGGGGTGCACCGCGACGGCGAAGCCGAAGGCCGCGGGCTTGGCCGTGGTGATCTCGGTGAACGTGTCGCCGCCATCGGTTGAGCGGAAGATGCCGTTGTGGTGCTGGCACCAGATGGTGTCGGGTGCCGTAGGGCATTGTGCCAACCGGTGCGGATCTTGCGTCGCCCGGTCGTCGGACCGGTCGGGCGGCATATAATCGGCGCGCAGCCCCGTACCGCCCAGGCGCCATGTCGCCCCGCCATCGCCCGTCAACCAGACCCCACCGCAGGAGACGGCGACGGCGATACGGTCGCTGTCGCGCGGGTCGACGCAGATGGAATGGATGCCCGGCTGGTCATAGCCGCCGCCGAACCACTCCGCCCTCTCCGGTCGCGCCCACAGGCTCTCGACCAAGGTCCAGCTGAACCCCCTGTCGTCTGACCGGAACAGGCCGCCAGGAATGGTGCCGGCCCACAGGGTGCCCGGCTGGTCGGCACCGCCCGCCGCCAAAGTCCAGATCAGCGACACGCTGGGGCCGTCGGCCGCAGTTACGCCGTCGCCGGCCGCCGGAAAGGCGGGCGCTGGCAGCTCCTCCCAGCTCTGACCGCCATCGCCACTGCGGTGCAGCTTAATGCCGAAATGGCCGAGATTGAGCGCGGCATAGAGCGTACCGTCCCGCCCGTCCGGCAGCACGGTAGTGACGGGGTCGCCCAGGAACGCCGTGTCTGCCAAGTGCCAACCGCCCCCATCGTGACGGAAGGTCAACAGCCCTTTGCGGCTGGCGACATACAGAGTTTCGGCCATTTCACCCTCCCGACAGGGCCTGGACCACGAACACCTCGTCGGCGGCGGTCACCTGATCGGATAACCCGGTGCGGTCGCAAACCATCCGCTCGTTAATGAAGATATTTACGTGTCGACGTAGCCGCCTCTGGTCATCCAGCAGATAGGACCGAAGCCTGGGGTTGTCGTCGAACACCGCCTCCAGCACGGCGCGCACCGTTTCGCCAGCCACTTGGGCCGGTGGGCACGACAGATGACGCTGAAGGTTGCCGGTGAAGCTGACCCGCGGCATGGTCGTGCCCTTCGCTGGCGACGGTCCTGCGAGTCCTACCAGATTTGCCCGCGGTGAGGCAGGCGGGAATCGCCATCGGAGCCTTGGCCGTGCCAGTCCCAGACGGTGGAGGAGACCGTAGATCCATGACGTCCAAAACGCCCGCCACCTACGTGATCCCGCCGCCGCCGGTGTCGGCCCTGCCCGTGCGCGGGACCGATGCGCTGTTCCCGGTCCGCCGCATCTATTGCGTCGGCCGCAACTACGCAGCCCACGCGGTGGAGATGGGACACGATCCGGACAAAGAGGCACCGTTCTTCTTCCAGAAGAACCCGGACAGCCTGGTGCTGGATGGCACGTTCCCCTATCCCGTCGCGTCGTCGGACGTACATCACGAAGTCGAGCTTGTCGTGGCCCTGCACAGAGGCGGCAAGGCTATCCCGGTGGAGAGTGCACTTGACCATGTCTATGGCTACGCCGTCGGCATCGACATGACCCGCCGCGACCTGCAGGCCGAAGCCAAAAAGGCCGGCCGGCCTTGGGAGGTCGCCAAGGCCTTCGAGCACTCGGCGCCCTGCGGCCCGCTGGTACAGGCCGCGGAGATCGGCCACCCCGATGCCGGTGCCATTACGCTGAGCGTCAATGGCGAACTGTGCCAGAGCGGTGACCTCAACCAACTGATCTGGAAGGTGCCGGAGGTCATCGCCCATCTCTCCGCACTGTTCACGCTTGCGCCAGGCGATCTGATCTTCACCGGCACGCCAGCCGGCGTGGGGCCCGTGCAACGGGGCGACCTGCTTGAGGCAAAGGTCTCGGGCGTTGGTGAGTTGCGTACGGCAGTGGCCTGAGTTCCCCGGATCGCCGTCGCACCAACGGTCATTCTGCGCCCATGAGATCTGCAGCTGTTTCCGCCATGGTTCTGCTGAGAATAAGGAGCGCGGCCTCTTGGTTGGGAACATCGTCGGTGTCTAGGGCCAGGCTTCTGGCATCAGCAAAAGTGCGCCATCCGAGGTCTGTGCGCCCCTCAGTCATTTGGGCGCCGGCGATAGCGGCGATGGCTCCCACCTGTGCCCACGATGTCTCATCGTTGGGGACCCCAACCAGGGCTTCGGCGTCTGCGGCGGTCTGCTGCGCCTCGTCGACCTGACCGGCATTGGCCTGGACCATCGCAATGCCCCACAGAGCCTCGGCTTTGTGGGCTGTATCGGGGATCGTGTCAGCCATGGCTAACGCTTGCTCAACGAATCCGGCCCGGGCATTTTCTCTGGTGATCCAGACCAACATGCTTAGGCGGCGATCTACATCGATAATCCTGGCGGCCGAAACCATGGCGTCTTCATAGAAGCTCGCCAGCGCCTGCTCCCGGGCAACACGGGAAAGGTGGCCTTGGCGGGCTGCGGTCAACGCCTCATCGAACGTGTGACGTGCTTGATCCGCAAGCCCGGCGGCCGCCTGGGCACCGGCAATCTCGGCCAGGGTCGAGACGTCAAGGTCGTCTCGGCCTCCATCATCGGCCAAACGTGCCAGTGTGGCCCTTGCCTCTTCGACGAAGCCTGCGCGTGCCTGGTCTCGAGCGACGGTTGCCAATGCTGAGATGCGCAAATCGTCACTTCGGTCATCGTTGATCGCTGTGGTCACCGCGTCGGCGAAGACCGACAGTGCTTCATCCGTGCGGCCCGCTGCAGCCAAGTGGCGGGCATGCTGCAGAGCGATGACGCTGCGGAGAAATAGACGGGAGTGACCATCGTCCAACAAGGCAGCCGTCGTCTCTGCTTCGGCGATCAGCGCAGCTTCAGCGAGTGTAGCCGCCACGATATGGAGTGTAAGCGACCGATCCGCGCGATCATCGAGCTCGTTGGCAGCCCGCCTGACATCAGCGATGGCCCGCCGGGCACGCAGATTCAGACCGGCTGTGGCTTGGAGGCCCGCGACACGGGCGAGGCCCGTCAATCGATGGTAATCGTCAGCGATCTGACCAATCACGACAGCAGCCTCATCAAACAGGGCACACGCATCAGGGTGGTCCCGGCAAAGACGCTCTTCCTCGGCCTCGGCTTCTGCCATTGCCTCTATTGCCGCGGCTTCCGCCAGAGCGTCCTCGACGGCGTCTTCCGCCCTGGCAATCTCACGGTCGAGGTCGCGCGGATTGAAGATGCCGATCCGCTGCCGCGTAATCAGTTGTACGGCAAGCTGCGACGCCGGATGGTCCTGAATGATCCGATCGAGATTGGCCTGGGCCCGCCGCAGGAGGTCGAGACGGGACGCCGCATCCTCCGCGGCCTCGGCATCCTCAATCAACTGAATCGCCTGGACGAACAAGATGTTGGCCGCTTCGTTCGGCCCGGCAGGCTGCTCTTCATGTGCATGCGCGCGCGCACTCAAGCCCACGGGGGCAAGCACCGCAGGCAAAGCCATGGCCAAGGCGGCAGCTAGGGACACCCACACTCTTCGTCGCTGCCCCGTCTTGATTGCCATCCTGTCCATCAACGCATCCGTGCCGATACTCGGGCAAGAGTCACTCGATGAGCGATGGATCCTCCGCCCAGAGTGTCGAAAGCCGCCGTGCTTCCGCCAAGCCGGCCGGGTCCAGTTGCTGGGCGATGCCGTCACGGAGCGTGGACGCGATGGGGGCCACCTCGTCCGCAGCGACGAGATCGTAGAGTGCGTATGCGCGCACAGGGTCGGCCGCCACGCCGTGGCCGGAGTTATACCGCTGAGCGAGGTCGAACTGTGCGCCTCGATGTCCCTGCCTGGCGGCCAGCCGATACCAGCGCACAGCTTCCTCGTGGTCCTGCTCCACACCGTGACCATAGCTGTACGCGTCGCCCAGACGCCGTTGGGCACCCGGATGTCCCTGCTCTGCCGCGAGTCCGAACCATTGCAAGGCTTCTTCGAAGTCCTGCGGGACACCGTCACCGGATTGGTGCAATCCGCCGAGGTAGACTTGCGCATCGGCATCCCCCAGCTCGGCTGCAAGCCGGAACAAACGCGCGGCCTCTACGGCATCCCGAGGGACGCCAATGCCCTCGAAGTACAAGAGGCCGAGGCTCCGCTGCGCTTCGACGACCCCTTGTTCGGCCAGTGGCCGCAACTCCGCTACGGCTGCCGCGTAGTCGCCGGTCTCGATGGCCGCCAGTGCCTCGTCCATTCCCGCTCGAACGGGTGAAGAAAAGATAGCCAGGACCAGCAACACTGTGGGGGAAAAGAGTCTCAGACGCATGAGCCGGCCCTCAATGGCTGATCCGTTCACGATTCAGTCGACTTTTGCCATCGCTTCTGGACATCGTACCAGAGGGGCGAAGAGCGTGAAGCGGGGTTCAATCGAACCGCCCGACGGGCGTCACGAGCGCCGCTGCGTCGGCCCGACGAAGCAGTGCTGAGCGACTTGGCGTGCACCACCGGTCGCCGATGGAGTATAGGCATTCGTCGAGGCTCCAGATCCCCGCTGGCGATAGACAAGTTCTATGACGCACCGATACCCCTTCATGCAGGTCGATGCGTTCTGCACCCGGCGGCTTGCCGGCAACCCTTGCGCCATCGTGTTCGATGCCGACGATCTGGACGACGGCATGCGCCTCGCGATCGCGCGGGAGAACAACCTGTCGGAGACGAGCTTTGTCGTGCGGACCGACAAGGCCGATATCGGGGCGCGGTACTTCACCCCATCGCGGGAGATCCCACTGGCCGGGCATCCAACCGTCGCGACCATCCATGCGCTGGTGGAGACCGGCCGGTTGCCGCTGGATGGGCCGAGCAAGACCGTGTCGCTGGAGATCGGGGCCGGCGTGATCTCTGTAGAGATCGAGCGCGCGGCAGACGCGCTGGTGCGCGTGACCATGTCCCAGCTCAAGCCGCAGTTTCTCGACCTCGTGCCGCCGGCGGAGATGGCGCCGGCCATCGGGTTGACCCCCGACGACCTGCTGCCCGACCATCCGCCCCAGGTCGTCAGCACCGGATCGCCCCAGGTGATGGTGCCCGTGCGCGATCTCTCAACGCTGCGGCGGGCCATGCCGGATATCCCGCTGTTCGACCGGATGAAAGCAGCTTGGCAGTTCTACGGTGCACACGCTTTCTGCCTGGGCGGCCTGACAGCGGAGGGGCAGACCTTCGCCCGGCACTTCGACACGCCGCCGGATCCGATCGAGGATCCCTTCACCGGCTCCGCCACCGGCGGCATGGCGGCCTATTTGTGGCGGTATGGTCTGATCGCGGCGCCCGACTTCGTTGCCGAGCAGGGGCACTGGATGGACCGGCCCGGCCAAGCCCAGGTCGCCATAATCGGCCCGCGGGACGATATCCAGACGGTCAAAGTCGGCGGAACGGCGGTAACCGTGATCACGGGTGAACTGACAGTGTGAGCGGCGGCAGGACGCGGAAACGGCATACGTAGGTCGTTTCGAGGCGAAGGCGAAACGCGACCCCGGCCTACCCGCAATGACCCGGTCCGGGTGATGTCGGCTTTCGCGCTCGTTCAAGCCGACGGACCTCGACTGCATGCCAAGAGGCCAATGCTGCGAAGACGCTGCCGGCAGCGCACCTATTCGCCTTGCCACAGGGCCACGGCCGTATCCGCCTGAGCCCGGGCGAGGATGGCCATGATGTCCGATCGCTCGGTTTCGTTCAGAATGAGATCGGCGGCGTCCACCGCGCGCGAAAACATCCCGCGCGCTCGAGCCACACGCCCGGCGACGGCCTGGGCATGGGCGATCGCCGCGAGCGCTTCCGCCGTCTGCGTCAGGAAATCGGCATGGCCGTCCCCGCTCAGCGCGGTGGCCAGCGCGAATGTCAGCAACGCCTCGTCAGGCAAGTCGGCACGGCCCTGCGCATTGGCGATCTGCCAAAGGGCTGCCGCCCGGTCGAGGTCGTCCAGGATCCTGTCGACAGTCGCAAGCGCATCGTCAATGAGGTCGGCATTGGCCTGGCTTCTGGCAATCATGGAAAGGACCGGGGAATGCAGATCCTCGTCGTCAATGCGGGGCAGCAGGGCCAAGGCGTCGTCGTAGAAGCCCGCCCCGGCCTGACCTATCGCGATCACGACCAAAGCGGTCTGCCGGGCCGCTCTGCGTTCGACCTCGTCGGCCGCCGTCAGGGCTTCGGCAAAGGTCTCACGCGCCTGATCCGTCAGCCCTACCGTCGCCTCGACATGTGCGATCCGCGCCAGCATCTCCGGCCTGAAATAGCTGCTCGAATCATCCAGATTTAGGCCTGCCACCCAATCGTCGTTCGTCATCGCGGCCAATGTCGCCCGCGCTCTCTTCATGTAGCCCACATCCCCCTGGGCAACGGCGATCTCAAACAATGCATCGAAACGCATAATGGGCGGACGGTCTGAATACACCGCCAGAAGTACCGCCTCGGAAAACGTCGAGACAGCCTCCTCCCTATGTCCGGCTTCGGCCAGTCCCTTCGCGACAAGAGCGAGGACGTTCGCACGCAGGAGCCCCTCGTCGATCTCGTCGGCCGCCGCTTGCGCCTCATCGAACAGCCCGGCGCTGCTGAGGCGCGTCCCAAGCGCCACATGGGCCATCAAACGTTCGAAGCGGTCGGAATAGGCTCCGGCCAGGTTCCAAAGCTCGGTGAAGACCCGGCGCGACGTCGTTTCCATCCCCACCGCAGCCTGCATCGCGGCGACATGGCCCAGGGTGTCCATGCGATAGTAGTTTTCGGGGATTTCGAGTGCAACCTCCATGGCAGCCGCGAAGAAATCACAGGAATCGGGATTCCGCGGGCACAGTCGCTCGGTATCGACATCGATATCCGTCAACAGAATTCCGCCCTCGAAATCGCCGGGGCGCGGCAAGCCGACCGGCATGCTCGAGGCGACCTGCACCATCTGCGGGGCGTTGGAGGAAACGGGTAACGTACGGTCTGCAAAGGTCAGCGCCGGTTCAAGCCAAGCGAGATGCGACCTGGCAGATACCGCAGCAGGGAAACTCTCTGAGTGCTCTTGGGCTGTCCCCTCAAAACTGTCGGACTGTTGCTCGCCAAAGCTCAACAGAATGGCGATGCTCACCATCACCGCCGTCCCCGTTCGGCGATGCCACGTGCAACTGGCCACCATCCCGCCCCCTCGGTCGGCCGTGAATGATGCTACCAATATTACCTATGGCGCGTCGGCGCCACTAGCCAATCTGGCAGGGATCCGGGAGGCCGCACAGGCGCCAAACCCGCAGCGGCGCGGGTGCCGGGGGACACCGATCCCTAACGCTCCTTCGCCGGATAGCACACGATGCAGGGACACGCGGCGTGCTTGTGCACGGCGTCGGAGACGCTGGAATGCAAGAGCGCGTCCAGTCCTTCCAGGCCGCGGCTGCCCATCACGATCAGGTCCGCCCGCTGCAGTTCGGCCTGGTGGACGATCTGCTCGGCCGGGTCGCCGTTGCACACCACCGGCGTCACTTTGCGGACATGCTGGTCTTCCGAATAGGCCTGACCTTCCCTGATCACGTATTCGGCGATGGCATGACCGACACGCTGGGCCAGCCGCCCCTGGTTCTGTGCCTGTGCAGCCAGCGTCTCGTCGGCGTCCATGAACGTCTCGGCGAACTGGCGATAGCTGGGCGGATGCGCCACGCCCTCGGCGATCGCCGCGTTCAAGAGGTCTTCTGAGACCTTCTGATGGCCTATAACGCAGACCAGGACCACCGTCGCCCCGTAATGGTCGGCCAGCGCGCATCCGATCTCGAGACCATGATTGGCGTGGTCGCTGCCGTCGACCGGAATCAGAATCGTCTTGTACATGGGCACCGATCTTCCCTCCCGAACCAGGCGCTCGATGACGTCGGCGCCATTGGCAGGAATCATAGACCGGGACGCTGCGTCGGACCAACAAGCAGCGCGGCACTGCGGGGATGGCGGCGATACCCGCGGAATGCCGGAAGGCCGGGCCTGATGGCCCGACCCTGCGAAACAACCTTCAAAGTGGAGGCATCGATGCGCCGGCTTCCCCGAATAAGAGCTGCCGGGAAAACGGCGCGACCGCTAGCCTGACGGATCGACGCGCGCGCTCTCGCCGTTCCTGCCAATCAACGTAACGTTGGTGCCGTTAAGATTGTGGACGCCGGCGGACTTGTTCTGCCAGTCGTGCAGGTTGCCCGCCGGCCAGTTACCGTCATCGGAGTTGGTGCTTACACCTCGCGAAGACAGTCCGGCCCAGGCGCCTTCCGCATAAAGCTGCGCCCCGAATCCGAGCTGCTGAAACCAGTTCACCATGGCTGTCTTGTCACGCCGGCTGGTACCGCCGCCCGACTCCTCTGCCATCCCACCGAAGCCTGCCATCGCATTGCGGGCCGTCACGATACGAATTGCATTTGGCACGACGTATCCCAGCATCTGCTTCAAAGAATCTGACGTCTCTTTGAACTGATCCTCATCAGGATCAGTCAATGCCTCAGCAGGGTAGTGATAGAGGCCGCCTCTGGCGATATTGGTGTTGTACATTGCAATACCGGAGCACGTGTAGAAGGTCCCAGAACAGACAGAGAATTGTCGCAAATCTCCACAGGCTCCTTGTCCCATGACGATGAAGACTTTATGCGGCATGTCTTCTCCTCTCTTTGGCTTGTGTACGGCGTCAATGCCAGTCCGTGAATCACGTTCGGCCACCGACGCCCACGGTCGTGTCAAGGTGAATTGACCGCGGCACGGCCTTCGCGTCCGTAAGACGCCATGGGTCGCCGGGCCGTGCACCTGCTAAAACGCGAAAATCAAGAATCGCCCAATCGCTCGCGATTGGTTCGCTTCTATGTAGCGACAATGTCTCAATCCATTGGAAGGATCAACAAACCGGCACGAATAGCCTCGCTGCTGCGGTGCGGCATGGCGTCCGGCGATCTTGGGGCCCATATAGCCGTGCATCGTCGAGAGCCGTCAAATGAGGACCCGATCATGGTGAAGCGTGCCCTTGCGATGCTGGCGTGCCTTGCGCTGTCCCCGGCCCTGTTGGTTCAGCCGCCGGGCGCATCCGCCCAAGAGCCCGATGCCGGCGCGTACACCGCCCGCGCCGATGTCCTGCCGATCGGCGATGATCCCGAGGAACCGACGGCGGAAATCTTCTACATCGCCTATACGCGGGACGGCGCCGATCCGGCGGAACGGCCGATTACCTTCCTGTTCAACGGCGGACCCGGTGCGGCGAGCGTGTTCCTGCATCTGGGCGCTGTCGGCCCCTACATGCTGGACCTGGCCGGTGACGGCAGCATGCCGCCGCAGCCCTCGCGCCTGGTCGCCAACGACTTCAGCTGGCTCGACTTCACCGATCTGGTGTTCGTCGACCCCGTCGGCACCGGCTTCAGCCGCGCCCTTCCGCCGGAGAGTGGGGACGACGAGAACGGCAATGGCGGAAACGGCGGCGAGGCGGACCCTCAGGCCTATTGGGACGCCGAGGCGGATCTGGAGTCCATCGGCCAGTTCATGCGCCTCTATCTCACGCGCTTCGACCGCTGGCCTTCGCCCAAGGTGATCGCGGGCGAAAGCTATGGCGGGCTGCGTGTTGCGGCCTTGAGCCGTGTGCTGATGGACGATTTCGAGATCATCCTGAATGGGGCCGTGCTGGTCTCACCTGCGCTGGATTACGGCCTGCTGCTGGAAAGCGAACGGCACAGCCTTTTGCACTGGGCGATGGTCCTGCCGTCGCTGGCGGCCACGGCGGACCTGCACGGCCGGGCGGCCCTGCCCGTCGATGCAGATGACTTGGCGCCGCGGGTGGCGCCGGTCGAGGACTATGCGCTGACCGGCTATTTGACCGGCCTCGCCGGGCTGGGGCGGATGGGCGAAGACGAGACGGCGGCGTTCTACGCCGAGATTGCGGAGCTTACGGGCCTGGATGCCGAGACGGTCGCACGCCTGCGCGGGCGCATCGGGTCTTGGCGCTTCGCCAAGCTGCTGCTGCAAGACGAAGGGCTGCTGGTCGACCGCTATGACGCCACGCAGACCAATCCCGACCCCTATCCGGACCTGGCCTATCTGGAAGGTGGCGACCGCTCGCTGACCTTGACGGATGGCGTCTTCGCCTCCGCCTTGCTGGACTATGTGCGCGACGAGCTGGGGTACGAGACGGACAGGACCTACGAGGTGCTGAACGAACAGACGTTCCGGCGCTGGTCGTTCGACAGCGGCATCAGCGGCCGCCAGGGCTATGTGCGCACCACCGACGACCTGGCCTATGCGTTGACCGTGAACGACCGCCTGCAGGTGCTGATCGTCCATGGCTATCACGACCTGATCACGCCCTACCTGGCCAGCCGATACCTGATCGACCAGACCGTGATCGAACCGGACGCCCGAGCTCGCGTGCGCTTCGCCAACTATTTCGGCGGCCACATGTTCTATTTCCACGACGAGAGCTTGCGCGCTTTCCACGCGGACGTGGCGGCGCTGTTCGGGGCGTTGTAGGCGGCGACGGGAACCGGGTCCGGCCCTACTGCGTCCGCAGCACGGTTCCAAGGCGACCGGCAAGCCAGAGGGCCAGCATGCGATAGTCGCTGACCAGCGACCACAGGGGATAGCGCAGCGTGGCGGGGCGATTGCGCTCCACAGCGAAGTGGCCGAACCAGGCAAGACCGTAGCCGGCGACAGCAGCGGCAGGCACAAGCCACCAGAGGCCGAAGGCGAGGCCCGTGACGATCATGGCGATCGCCGCCAAGCTGCCCACATAGTGACAGCCCCGGTTCGCCGGTCGGCGGTGCTCGCCAAGATAGTAGGCCCAGAACGCCGGGTAGGTGCGAATGCGGCCGGATGCCGGTGGCGATCCCATGCGATCGTTCCCCGTGATCTCACGACTGCGCCCCGGCGCCAACCCGGGCACCACTGTCAGGTAACAGCTCCGGAGATGGGAACGCCCGTCCGGCAATACCAGTTCACTCAGCCGCCGCCGGCATGGTCCGCGGCGCCTCGGCCTCTTCGACCGGTCCGGTGATCAGGCGCGTGGAGCGGCGATAGCTGAGATAGGACCAGATCCAGCTGAGCATCACCGAAAGCCGGTTGCGGGTGCCCAGCAGGAACAGCACATGCACCACACCCCACAGCCACCAGGCGGGTTGGCCGCTGAGCTTCAGCCAGCCGAAATCCGCCACGGCGGAATCGCGGCCGATGGTGGCCAGGCTGCCCATGTGGCGGTACTGGAAGGGGCCGGGGTCGGGCCTTCCGGCAACGCGGGCCGAAATCACCTTGGCCGCATAAAGGCCGGACTGCTTCGCTGCCGGAGCCAGGCCCGGCACGGGCTGCCCGTCCGGCGTGGTCATGGCCGCGGTGTCGCCCACGACGAAGATGTCCGGATGTCCCGGCACCGTCAGGTCCGGCCCGACGATCACGCGACCGGCACGGTCTGCCCCGCAGCCCAGCCATTTCGCCGCGCGGGAGGCGCGCACCCCCGCCGCCCAAAGGATGGTGCCGGACGGTATCCTCTCGTCGCCGATGGCCACGCCGTCTGCGTCCATCTCCGTCACGCGACCGTTCAGGCGCACCTCCACGCCGAGGTCTTCCAGGGACGCCTGCGCGGTCGCCGACAGGCGCTCGGGGAACATGGGCAGCACGCGTGGTCCTGCCTGTACCAGGATCACACGCGCACTGGCCGGGTCGATGGACCGGAAATCCTTCTCCATGCCCTGCTTGGCCAATTCCGCGATCGCCCCGGCAAGCTCAACGCCCGTGGGGCCGGCGCCGACCACGATAAAGGTCAAGAGCCGTGCACGCTCCGCCGGGTCCTCGACGCTTTCCGCCCGCTCGAACGCCAACAGAATGCGCTGGCGCACATGGGTTGCATCGTCGATCTTCTTCAGCCCCGGTGCCAAGGGCTCCCAATCATCGCGGCCGAAATAGGCGTGCCGTGCGCCGGTGGCGAGGATCAGATGGTCGTAGGCGATGCGGTCTTCGCCGATCAGCACCTGCTTGGCCGCCGTATCGATCCCGGTGACCTTGCCAAACAGCACGCGCGTATTGAACTGCTCCCGCAGCGTGCCGCGGATGGGCACCGCGATGTCGGCGGGCGAGAGGCTGGCCGTGGCGACCTGATAGAGCAGCGGCTGGAACAGGTGATAGTTGTGCCGGTCGATGACCGTGACGCGCACCCGCGTCTTGGCCAGCGCCCGGGCCGCGGCGAGCCCGCCGAAGCCGGCACCGACGATCACCACATGCGGGCAGTTCTCCAGCGAAAAGGCGGGCTTGCCGGTGTATTCGGGGAAGTTTCGCTGCAGCCAGCCGTCGATCAGTCGGTCGATGGACAACGGCCCCGGTCCGGCGAACAGCAGATGGCCCAGGATCAGGGCCCACAACAGGTGCTCCGGCAGTCCCGACGGTCCCGTCATCACGCTGACGGTCAACAGGGCCAGCACCAGAGCCGCCAGCCGGGTGCCGAAGCCGACGGCCAGCATCACCGCGGCGACGAGCTGCAACCCCATCAGCGCCGTGCTGCCGGTGAACGGTGCCAGCCAAGCCTCGCTCGCCAGGCTGCCGTAATCGATCCATCTCGTATCGCCGGCGTTGATGAGGGCTTCCCCGGTCATCCAGAAGAGCCCAGCCATCCAAACGCGCAGCAGCAGCTGCAGCACCGGCTGAGTGACGGCCTGGAAGGCGCGGATGATGCGGTCCGGCCATTGCGCGAAGGGCAGCGCGGCGCGGCCGACACCCCGCCCCAACAGCGCGTCCAGCGAGATCGGTCCCGGCCCGTGCACCGTCAGCGCAAGCGCCAGCAGCGCGCACAACACGTGGCCGGTCACATCGCGGTCGCCGAAATAGACGATCAGCGACAGAAACGCGATCGGAACGGCGGCGAGCCGGGTGATCAGACCCAGGGCGAGCAGCACGGCCGCCACGATCTCGATCGTCACCTGCGGATCGACGCCGAACATCCGCTCCGGCGCCGCCATTGCCGTGTCCAGCCCATGGTTCAGGAAGATCATTGCCAGCCACAGCCGCACGCCGAGCAGCAGCAGCGGGTTCAGGACACGGTCGAAGACACCGAGCGTGTCGCGCGCAAGACCCAGGATGGCGCCGCCATAGAGGCTCATCAGACGTCTCCTTCAGAACGCCGGCATGCACTAAGACCAGTGACGCTTTTTTCCGCCGCCCGGTCCTTGCGTGGACTGTCGCGACGCCGGGCGAGCCCGGGCACACTGCCCGGTTCGCCTGGCATCGACCACATCGTCCGAGGCCGAAGCCCTGGACCGATGTGCCAAGCTGTCTCTTCGGATCTGTCTGACGCTGAGAATGTGTCGCCGGTTACTCCGCTGCGGCCGCCGGCGGTACCCATTCGAAGGGGGCGAACGGCCTGTCGACCGGTGTCCCGACGACGTGGTTGGTGTAATTCGACAACACCTTGTGCGAGATGCCGAGGATCACCTCAAGCACATTGCGGCGCGTGAACCCGGCGGCCAGGAAGGCCTCGATCTCTTCGGGCTTCACCCAGCCACGATCGAGCACCATCTTCGTGGTGAGCTCTTTCAAGGCCTGCAGCCTTGGGTCGGAATAGTCGCCACCGGCACGTGCCGTCTCGATCACGTCTTCGGCGATGCTTTCGCTCTTGGCGATGCCGGTATGGGCCGCCATGCAGTAGTCGCAGCCATGGATCGCATTGATCGTGAACCAGACGACATGACGCTCTGTCGGCGTGAAGGACGAGCTGGCGAATGCCTCGCCAACGGCGAGATAGGCTTCGGCGGCCGCCGGCGCTTCGGCCAGGCCGCCGATCAGGTTGGGCACGAACCCGTATTTGGCCTTGGTCTTCGCCAGGACGGCCTTGGCGTCTTCGGGTGCGGTGTCCAGGGAATGGATCTGAAAGCCGGACATCACCGGATCTCCTTGCGTTACGATGTCTGGCGGCAAATCTTGTACTGATCGGATCAAGATACAAGATTGTCGTCCGATCACGATGATGAGATGAGCGGACAATGGCGGGACGAAAGCAGTTCGACGAAGACCGCGCGCTCGACGCGGCGATGACGATGTTCTGGCTGAAAGGCTATGAAGCGACGTCGCTGGCCGACCTTGAGGCGGCGACCGGGCTTGGCAAGTCGAGCCTCTACAACGCGTATCAGAGCAAGGACGCGCTGTTTGCCCGCTGCCTTGACCGGTTCCAGCGGCGCCATGGCGGATCGCTGCGCGAAGAGCTGGCCCATCCGCGGTTCGAGACGGCAATCGAGCGCTTCTTCGAGGGCCTGCTGCAGCGGTTCGAAGATCCGGCTCTGCCGAACGGGTGCCTGGTGACCATGGCATCCATGGAAGTGGGCACAGCAGCTTGCCCGGCCGCCGTCCTCTTGTCGGATGCCGTCGACCGCCTGAAGTCGGATCTGGAACGGCGGTGCGCGCAGGCAGTTGAAGACGGCGAGCTGGACCCCGGTACGGACATTCCCGCGCTCGCCGCCATGATGGTTTCGATGACCCGCGGCATGGCCGTGCTGAACCGCGGCCAGGGTAACGCCGCGATGGCCCGCCAGGCGGTTAGGGGCATGCTTGGTGCGATTGCCCGGCACCGCCCGACGGACGACGCATCCACTGGGCCGCGGACCTCCATCGGGGGCGCGGCCTGATCGCCTGGCACCCTCACGGGTGAGTCTCCGATTTCATGGGCGACGGGCAGGCATGGGCAGCGGTGGACATCTGGCGGGCCCCCGTTATCGCGGCCAGAGCCGTCTCGATCCGCGGATAGCGGCAGACGAAACCTGTCTCTGACAGCCTTGCCGGCACGACACGCTGGCTGGCCAGCAACAGCTCTTCGCCCATCTGGCCCAGGGCCGTGCGAACCACGACCGCCGGCAGGCGTAGTGCTGCCGGGCGGCCGAGGGCGCGGGCGAGCAGACGCGCGAAGTCCGCGTTGCGGATGGGATCGGTCGTCACCGCATTGACCGGGCCCTGCAGGTCCGGTGCAGCAATGGCATGGCAGATGGCGCGAACCAGATCGTCGCGGTGGATCCACGACATCCACTGCCGGCCGCTGCCGATCGGGCCGCCCAGGCCGAACTCGAACGGCAGCAGCATGCCGCCCAAGGCGCCGCCGT